>JAFGKO010000312.1 GCA_016928525.1 Anaerolineales bacterium
AACTATGCCGACATTGGCTTCGAGTTGGACGAGTCTACCGGTCATGTCGTTTCGATGTGCGCCATCGACAACTTGATGAAAGGCGCAGCGGGCTCGGCGGTGCAGTGCATGAACCTGATGCTTGGATTGGACGAGACGACCGGGCTGGGGTTTATGGGGTTGCATCCGATTTAAGACATGCCCCGATGGTTGAGTAGGCGGTGCTCGTCCGCCGTATCGAAACCATCAGTAACCAACGAACAAAGTGCTATTTGAAAGTGAATTTATGTGGTTTCGATACGTCCTTCGACTTCGTTGCACTCCGCTCAGGACTACTCAACCACCGTATGGAATGGAGAATTTATGGCAGAATCAATTATCGTTGTCAAACTTGGCGGCACCGAGGGCGTGGACTTTTCCGCTATTTGCGCTGACGCAGCCGAATTGCTGGCACAAGGGCAAAAATTGATCTTTGTGCACGGTGGTTCGGCAGAGGCAAATACGTTAGGCGAGGCGCTGGGTACACCGCCGAAATTCATCACCTCGCCGTCGGGGTACATATCCCGCTACACCGACCGCAGCACGCTGGAGGTGTTCCTGATGGCGGTCAATGGCAAGGTCAACTCGCTGCTGACCGAGCAACTGCACGGGTTGGGCGTCAACGCCTTCGGCCTGAGCGGCATGGATGGCAGCCTGATGGTCGCCACGCGCAAAGAATCCATCCAATTCGTAGAAAACGGCAAACGCAAGATCATCCGGGATGATTACACTGGCAAGATCGAGACGGTCAATAGCGAATTGTTGCTGGCACTGCTAAACATGGGCTACTTACCCGTCATCGCGCCGGTGGCGGTCAGCCAGAAGGGCGAAGCCCTCAACGTGGACGCTGACCGGGCTGCGGCAATGGTTGCATCTGCGTTGAAGGCGGAAACGCTCATTTTGCTGACGGCGGTTCCCGGGTTGATGGAAAAATTCCCGGACGAGTCGACGCTCATCCGGCAACTGCCGCAGAGTCAGCTCCCGGCGGCGTTGGAAGCGGCGCAGGGTCGTATGAAGAAGAAAGTGCTGGGGGCAGAAGAAGCGCTCAAGGGCGGCGTCGGCAAGGTTATCATCGCTGATGGTCGCATCCCCAGCCCAATTTCGAGCGCCCTGGCAGGAAACGGTACGGTCATTGCGTAGAGTCTGCGATAGAATCCGCCCGAAAGGAAACCTCATGCCAACTTCCCTCACCCTTCGTTACGGAACCAACCCGCACCAGACGCCTGCGCGCGTTTACATGTCATCTGGCGCGGAATTGCCCATCAGCGTCCTGAACGGCTCGCCCGGCTACATCAACCTGCTGGACGCGCTCAACTCCTGGCAGCTCGTCAGTGAACTCAAAACTGCCCTCAACTTGCCCGCCGCGGCCTCGTTCAAGCATGTCAGCTCAGCTGGAGCTGCTGTTGCCACGCCGCTCACGGATGCGCTCAAAAAAGCCTATTTTGTGGACGATCTTGAACTCTCGCCGCTGGCCACTGCCTACGCCCGCGCGCGCGGCGCTGACCGGCTGAGTTCGTTCGGTGATTTCATTGCCCTGTCCGATACCGTGGACGTGTCCACGGCGGGACTGATCGCCCGTGAAGTTTCGGACGGAGTCATTGCTCCGGCCTACGAGCCTGCTGCGCTTGAGATTCTCAAGAACAAGAAGGGGGGCAAGTACGCGGTCGTCCAGATCGACTCCGATTACGAGCCGCCCGTTACCGAAACGCGCCAGGTGTTTGGTATCACTTTCGAGCAGCGCCGCCACGACCGCCCTGTCACGGCCGACGATTTCACGAATATCGTTACCGCCAAAAAGAACCTGCCGCCCGCTGCCATCCGCGATCTCACCCTGGCATGGATCACTCTCAAGTACACCCAGTCCAACTCCGTCTGTTTCGTGGCCGACGGGCAGGCCATCGGCATCGGCGCGGGGCAGCAGTCGCGCATCCATTGCGTGCGCTTGGCCGGCCAGAAAGCGGACCTGTGGTACCTGCGCCAGCATCCCGCTGTGCTGGATTTGCCCTATAAGCCCGGCCTCAAGCGCCCCGACCGGGACAATGCCATCGACCAGTTTCTACGTGACGATGTAACACCGAATGAAAAAGCCAACTGGGACGAGATCTTCGTTCGGACCCCCGTTCAACTGCTCCCGGATGAGAAACGGGAATGGCTCTCCGGGCTGGATGCCGTTAGCCTCGGCTCCGATGCCTTCTTCCCTTTCCGTGACAGCATTGACCGCGCTGCTGCCAGCAGCGTGAAATATGTTTTCGAGCCGGGCGGCTCGACTCGCGACAAAGAAGTTATCCAGGCCGCGGACGAATACGGAATGATCATGGTGTTCTCGGGTGTAAGGTTATTCCATCATTAATTTTTTGTGTTGTATGGATTTTCAAGAACCGGAGGAATATTGGAAAATGGGAGCAATCATGAAAACAATGAGTGTTTTTCTTTTGATTGTCGTTTTACTTTCAGCATGTAATCCCGTTGACACTAATATAAGATCTACGAGCACACCTGAGTCATCCCGTAGTGTCCCTTTCCCGATGATTACGGATGTAAATCGTTATTCAGAAGTTTTAAACTCTATGGATAAAGATTCACCACTACTTGCACATTTTCCGAAAGAGATACCACCAGAAGCTAGTAATGTTAGATTTGCTTATCAACCACGAATCATGCAAGGAGCGATGATTCTTGAATTATTGGTGACCCTTCTTGAATCTCAGATTGATGAACTTTGGAGCCAATACAGCAGCTTGGAGCAATATCAATTTACTGAGGATAAAACGCTGGATGATATTCCTGAGCCAATCTTATTCTTAATTCGCGATGCAAACTATGAGTTGAATCGGGATTTTTCCATCTTCTTTATTGATGCACAACCAGCTGGCAAAGAAGAGTTCATTTGGAATCATGGAACTATGTATGGTGTTGGGATAAATAAATCCGATCTGGAAGTGATTTACTGGCTGCAATATTGGTAGAGCAAAAAATAATCTTAAACAAGGATAATCTCATGCCCACAGCTATTCTCTCCGTCTACGACAAAACCGGGATCGTCGAATTCGCCAAAGGTCTCGTCTCCCTCAATTGGCTGCTGCTCGCATCCGGCGGCACTGCTAAATTGCTGCACGAAAAAGGTTTGCCTGTCACCGAGGTAGCCGATTATACCGGATCGCCTGAAATCCTGGGCGGGCGCGTCAAGACTTTGCATCCCGCCATCCATGGCGGCCTGCTAGCTCGTCCCACCGACGAAGACCGCCGACAACTCCTGGACCTAGGTTGGGACTATATCGACCTGGCTGCTGTCAATCTTTACCCATTTGAAGCCACTATCTCAAAACCGGACGTCACCTACGCTGAAGTCATCGAGAATATCGACATCGGCGGTGTGGCGCTGATTCGCGCCGCGGCCAAGAACCACGAGCGCGTCACGCTCGTCTGCGACCCGGCTGATTATGATTCCGTACTGGAAGCTCTCCAAAAAGGGACTGTCCCCTTTGAATTTCGTAAATCTCTGGCCGTCAAAGGGTTTCAAGCCACGATGCATTACGATACTGTTATTTCCAGCTACCTCGCTGTTTGAGAGACTTGTATGCAAAATATTGTTGAGATAGAAAATAGATATTCAGCAGGCACATATGCCAAACAAGAGCTTGTCATCGTGCGCGGGCAGGGTGCAAGCCTCTTCGATATGGATGGCAACGAATATCTGGATTGCACTTCCGGACATGGCGTGGCGAATTTAGGTCACGCCCATCCGAAGGTTGCCGCGGCGATTGCCGCGCAGGCCTCCACGCTGATCACGCTGTTCGAGTCCTATCCCAATGACAAGCGTGCCGCGTTGATGCAAAAGATGGCAACCTTGGTGCCAGGGCTGGAGCGAGTCTTCTTCTGTAACTCTGGCACCGAAGCCGTGGAGGCGGCGCTCAAGTTTGCGCGCATTTCTACTGGGCGAACGGAGATTGTCGCAGCCATGCGCGCCTTCCACGGGCGGACGTTTGGCTCGCTATCGGCGACATTCAATAAGAAATACCGGGAAGGATTTGAACCGCTGGTGCCAGGTTTCAGCCACGTGCCCTATAACAAAATCGAAGCGCTGGAAAGCGCTGTGACGGACGAAACCGCTGCGGTCATTCTGGAAGTTGTCCAAGGCGAGGGTGGGCTCTACTTGACGGATACGAACTACATCCAGGCTGTACGAAAGATTTGTGATGAGAATGGCGCGCTGCTGATCATAGACGAAATCCAGAGCGGCTTCGGACGTACGGGAAAAATGTTCGCTATTCAACATTTTGACGTGACATCGGATTTGCTGTGTTGCGCCAAGTCGCTGGCAGGGGGCGTACCGATGGGAGCAGTGCTGATTGGCGAGAAAGTGGGTAACCTGACTCCGGGCGTGCATAGCTCAACCTTTGGCGGCAACCCGCTTTCGTGCGCGGCGGCGCTGGCTGCGTTGACCGCCATCGAGGAAGAGGATTTGGTCAGGCAGGCAGCGGAGAAGGGTGCCTACCTGATGGACAAGTTACGCCAGATCGAATCGCCAATCATCCGCGAAGTGCGCGGCATGGGTTTGATGATCGGTATCGAGTTGAAACAGAAAGTTGCGCCCTATTTGAAGGCGCTCCAGGATCGCAATATCCTTGCTCTGAACGCCGGAATGACGGTGCTGCGATTCCTTCCGCCGTTGGTTATCTCGTATGAGCAGCTTGACCATCTGGTGAGCGTGTTGGAAGAAGTTTTAACGGAGGATAATTAACCACAGAGACTCCCCGGCTCGACCGGCAACGCCGGGGCGGGCTGAGACACAAAGTCACCAAATTTTTAAATTCGTGTCTTTTTGGTAAAGATAAAACGCATGAGCGAGTTTGAAACTTTAATCGGTTTAGTAGATCACTACAGCCCATCGGGACAGGAGCGCGGGGCGGTGGAATGGCTGGTCGAGCGGCTGGAATCGCTGGGTTTTAGTGGTGCGTTCGTGGACGGGGCTGGCAACGCGATTGGCGTGATGGGCAGCGGGCCAAAACAGGTGGTTTTGTTGGGTCACATTGATACGGTACCGGGGGAAATCCCTGTAAGCCGGGATGCCATCCCGCCCAATGAAATTTTGTATGGCCGTGGCAGCGTGGATGCCAAAGGCCCGCTGGCATGTTTTGTGGACGCGGTGACACAGGTCGGTGCGCTGGATGGGTGGCAATTCGTGGCCATCGGCGCGGTGGACGAGGAACGCGATTCACTGGGGGCGCGTTTTGTGGTGGACAAATATAAACCGGATTTTGTCATTATCGGCGAACCCAACAACTGGGATCGGATCGCGCTCGGTTACAAGGGCTTGGCTTGGGCGAATGTGATTGTCAAACGCGAGCAATCGCACTCGGCCAGCGGTGAGCAGACCGCGGCGGAAACAGCAGTCGAAGTATGGCTGGCGGTGAAAGCTTACGTTGACGAGTTCAATGCGGATAAAAAACGCGCCTTCGATATGCTTTTGCTGACCCTGCGCGGTATGGACGCGGGACAGGATGGTTTCGAACAATGGGCGCGGTTGAATATTGGCTGTAGGTTGCCGGTGGAGATAAATCCTGATGCATGGTACGCCCATTTGGAAGAAATTATTCGGGGTGCAGATGTAGAACGAGTTGGTTATCCTGTTCCGGCCTGGGAGTGCGAGAAGAACTCTCCGCTGGTACGGACTTTCTTAAACGGGATCAGGTCACAGGGCGGCACGCCGCGCTTCGTCTACAAAACTGGAACCGCCGACCTGAACGTTGTCGCTCCGATCTGGAAATGTCCGGCAGTGGTGTATGGTCCCGGAGATTCTGCGCTTGACCATACACCGAACGAGCATATTTCACTGGAGGAGTATGACAGGGCGGTCAAGGTTTTGGCAAGTGCGTTGAGGAGACTTACACTGCCCAAACTGCCCCTTGACGTATCCCAGCCTCGGGCATAGAATTGCGCCTAATATGCAACAGTCTAGCTGCTTCTTTTTTGGCTACTATTTTTACGGCTCCCAGTATCGGTTGCCGTTGGTGGCGCTTAAGAAGTAAGCAGGCAAATCTGCGTATCTTGAGAGAGCGAGCCAGACGGCTCGCTCTTTTTGTATTCCCTTGCTCTCCCCTCGCCCTTCTAGGGACGTGTGCCCGTTAGGGTAGAGGGGCGGGGGTGAGGGTGCAAGGAGGTGCCATGACTACTCGCGGCGTTCGTGGCGCGACTACCATCACAAAAGATGGAAAAGAAGAGGTTCTTTCCGCTACATGTGAATTGTTGGATGCGATCCTTGCAGCCAATCCTGATTTGAAGACGGAGGACATCGCCTCGGTGCTGTTCACCGTCACCGATGATATCGCCTCGGTCTACCCTGCGCTTGCTGCCCGTCAAATGGGCTGGAACCTGGTTCCCATGATGTGCGCCTGTGAAATTCCCGTGCCCGGCAGTTTACCGTTATGTATCCGTGTGCTCATTCACTGGAACACGGACAAAGAGCAACAAGAAATCAAACACATCTATTTGCGCAACGCCGTGAAATTGCGGCCCGATCTGGCTGCACGCGCATAAAGTATCTCGTTGGTCGAGTACCGCAAAACGGAATATCGCCCGCCCCGGACCACGGCGGGCCGGGGAGACCAACTGTTCTTTGAAAACGAAAAATACTTAGGAGCGTGGTGGTCTCGATATGCCCTTCGAAAATCACTCACCTGTGCCTGTGGCAAGGTGCAGGCAGGGCTACTCGACCACCGGAAGAAGGAGAAATCGCCATGATGATCA
This sequence comes from Anaerolineales bacterium, assembly GCA_016928525.1. Next base: position 6,766 of record JAFGKO010000312.1, read on the forward strand.
TAATGAAATCCAGCGCCACTCCCCAGGATGTGGAACGCGTCATCGCGAAGGTCAAATCTGTCGGCTTGGCTGTGCATCTCTCGCAGGGTGTCGAAGCGACCATTATCGGCGCTATCGGCGAGACGCACAGCCTGCCCACCGACCAGTTCGAGGTGCTGGACGGGGTCGAGGCTGTGCAGCGCATCACCCAGCCCTACAAGCTGGCCTCACGCCAGTTCCATCCTGAGAACTCGGCCTTTCCTATCGATGGGTTTTCGGTTGGCGGGGAAGAACTGGCCCTCATCGCAGGACCCTGCGCGGTCGAGTCCCGCTCGCAGATCATCGAAACTGCGCACGCTGTCAAAGAGGCTGGCGCAAATGCCCTGCGGGGCGGCGTCTTCAAGCCGCGTACCTCCCCATACTCTTTTCAGGGTTTGGGCGAAGAAGGGCTCGAATACCTGGCCGAGGCCCGCGAACAGACCGGCCTGCCGGTGGTGGTCGAGATCATGTCGCAAGTGCAAGTGGCCCTGATGGTCAAGTACGTGGACGTGTTGCAGGTCGGCGCCCGCAATATGCAGAACTTCAACCTGCTGCGGGTGATCGGTGAGACGCAAACCCCCGTGTTGCTCAAGCGTGGACTTTCGGCTTCCATCGAGGAATTGCTCATGTCGGCTGAGTACATCCTGGCTGGAGGCAACAAACAGGTTTTGCTATGCGAGCGCGGCATTCGCACCTTCGAGACCGCTACCCGCAACACCACCGATATCAATGCCATCCCCGTGCTCAAGAGCCTGACTCACCTGCCGGTCATCCTCGATCCCAGCCATTCGACAGGCCATTTCGACTACGTGGCCGCCATTGCCCGCGCTGCAATTGCTGCCGGAGCCGATGGGTTGATCGTCGAAGTCCATCCCGACCCTGCCCACGCCATGTCCGATGGCCGCCAGTCCCTTAAGCCCGAGAAATTTGCCGCCATGGTCAAGCAGGTCAGCCAGATTGCTGAGATCATGGACAGAAGACTTGCCAGTGTTCAAGCACCCGTCCACTAATTTCCATTCCCAGGAGCCTCACTATGATGATCATCATGCACCCCGGCGCAACCGAAGAACAAGTTGCCCACGTTATCGAACATATCGAAGAAAACAACTTATCTGCCCATACGATAGTCGGCGTCGAGCAGACTATCATCGGCGCAGTCGGCGAGAGTCACGGCGTGCCTACCAGTATCTTCGAGACCTTGCCGGGCGTGCTGGCCGTCCAGCGCATTTCCCAACCCTACAAACTGGCTTCGCGCCAGTTCCATCCCGAAAATTCGATCTTTCCGCTTAACGGGTTCACTATCGGCGGCGAGGAAATCCCGATCATAGCGGGGCCCTGCTCGGTTGAGTCCCGTGCGCAGATCATCGAAGTGGCGCAAGCTGTCAAAGAGACGGGTGCAAACGCCTTACGCGGCGGCGTCTTCAAGCCTCGCACGTCCCCCTATGCTTTCCAGGGACTAGGTGAAGAAGGCCTCGAGTACATGGCTGAAGCTCGTGAATTGACTGGCCTGCCGGTTGTCGTCGAAGTCATGGCGGTTTCGCAGGTGCCGCTCATGGTCAAGTATGTGGATGTGCTCCAAATTGGGGCGCGCAACATGCAAAACTTCAACCTGCTGCGAGCGGTCGGCGATACCCGCACGCCTGTACTGCTCAAACGTGGCATGAGCGCCACGGTCGAGGACCTGCTCATGGCGGCTGAATACATCCTGGCCGGCGGCAACGAGCGGGTCATGCTGTGTGAACGCGGCATCCGCACCTTCGAGACCGCCACCCGCAACACGACCGACATCAATGCCATTCCAGTGCTCAAGGAACTCACCCACCTGCCTGTCGTGCTCGACCCCAGCCATTCCACTGGCCACTACAATTACGTCGCGGCGGTTGCCAAAGCCGCCGTGGCCGCCGGAGCCGATGGTATCATCGTCGAAGTCCACCCCGACCCTGCCCATGCCATCTCAGACGGCATCCAATCGCTCACCCCAGAGAATTTCGCCAAAATGGTGTGCCAGGTCAAAGCCGTAGCCGAGGCCGTCGACCGTTGCCTGGTTTCAAAGATTCCCTCTCCCTTTTAGGGAGAGGACCAGGGTGATGGTCTGCATATGGAACCAGACTTTAATCTTAAAGATGCCAACATTGCTATTATTGGATTGGGACTCATGGGCGGCTCCCTGGCGCTTTCCCTTAAGGGACGTTGTCGCCGCCTGAGCGCCTATGACCCGGATCAATCCACACTCGAGCTTGCCAGCCGTCAAGAAATCGTTCACTTTGCTGCTGATGATCCCGCTAAAATCCTGGCGGACGCCGCTCTCGTTATCTTAGCCTGTCCTGTCCCCGCTATTGTGGACTGGCTGGGAAGTCTGCACGAATATATCCAGCATCCGTGCATTGTGCTTGACATTGGCTCCTCTAAGCGGACGATTGTCTCTGCTCTCAAGGCCCTGCCCGCCAATTTCGACCCCATTGGCGGACATCCGATTTGTGGCCGGGAGCGGCTCTCACTCGAAAACGCCGAACGCTTTTTGTACCGCGACGCGCCCTTCGTGCTGACTCCGCTGCATCGAACCAGCCAACGCGCCCGTTCTGCCGTCCTACAAATCGTTGCAGCCCTCGGCGCTCGTCCCATCTGGTTGGATGCCGGTGACCACGACCGGATATTGGCCTCCACCAGCCACCTGCCTTACCTGCTTTCGTCCGCGTTGGCGTTGGCCACACCAGAAGAATGCGCCCCCCTCATCGGCCCGGGATTCAGCTCTTCGGCGCGGCTGGCAGGCACCCCGTCCAACATGATGCTGGGTGTACTCCAATCCAACCGCGATAACCTCCTGGATGCCCTCGACCGTCTACAAGAACAAATTGCTACAATTAAATCTGCCCTTATCGTTGGTGATTTTGCTTCACTTCAGGCAACTCTCGACGCCGCCCGCGATCAATACCAACAACTGCTCACCGAAAACTGATCACTGGTTACTGGTCACTGATATGCTTATCACTCCAATCTCCCATCCCTTGAACGCCAGCGTCCGCGTCCCCGGCTCCAAATCGCTAACCAACCGCGCGCTGCTCATTGCTGCTCTGGCGGATGGGGCCACCACACTCACCAACGCGCTTTTCTCCGACGACTCCTGCTACTTCGCCAGCGCCCTGCAAACTCTGGGTTTTGACGTGATTCTGGATTCTGGGAATTCCCGTATGACCGTCACCGGCCTGGGCGGGTGTATCCCGTCCAATCAAGCCGAACTCTTCATTGGCAATGCTGGGACGGCGGCGCGTTTCCTTTCCGCATTTCTCACGTTGGGAGACGGCGAATACATCCTGGATGGCGATGCCAGAATGCGCGAACGTCCCATTGGCGATTTGATGGAGGCGCTAACGCAATTAGGGGCAAACATTAGCCCTCTCTCCCATTGGGGAAGGGGGTGGGGTGAGGGAGAAATTGATCATATCTACCCGCCTCTGAAAGTTATGGCCTCAGGCCTGCCGGGTGGAAAAACAAGAATTTCCGGCAATATCTCCTCTCAGTTTTTATCCGCCTTGCTGATGGTCGCTCCCTATGCCCAGACTCCGGTGGAAATCGAAGTCGCCACCGAACTCAATTCCAAACCCTATGTGGATATGACTTTGTCCATCATGGCTGATTTCGGTATTAGCGTGGAACGGGATGGTTATAAACGTTTTTCCATATTTCCTTCTCGCTATTCTCCACTCTCTACTTATCTGATCGAATCGGATGCCTCTGCCGCCTCCTACTTTTTCGCCGCCCCAGCGATCTGCGGTGGGGTTGTTCGCGTCGAAAATATCTCGCGCAAATCAGTACAGGGCGATATTGCCTTCCTGAATGTTCTGGCTGAAATGGGATGTGATGTCGCTGAAAGCGAAAACGCTATTGAAGTAACTTGCCTTAACAAATTACGCGGAATCGAAGTAGACATGCGCAACATCTCCGATACCGCCCAAACCCTGGCGGCGATGGCGCCCTTTGCATCATCTCCCACCCGTATCCGTGGCATTGCCTCGGCCCGCGTCAAAGAAACAGATCGAGTCCATGCGACTTGTACCGAACTGACCCGCCTCGGCGTTCGCGTGGATGAACACGAAGACGGCATGACGATTTATCCGTGCGATGAAATTCGCCCGGCAACGGTCCGCACTTACAACGATCATCGCATGGCAATGGCTTTCTCGCTGATCGGCCTGCGTGTGCCGGGAGTAGTAATTGAAAATCCTAGCTGTGTTTCGAAAACTTTTCCGAATTTTTTCGAAGTTCTGGAGACCTTACGGTGATTCGGCTCGGCCTCATCGGTTACCCGCTCGGGCACAGCCTTTCGCCCAAAATCCAGGTCGCCGCGTTGGACGTTTGCGGGTTGGAAGGTGAGTACGCTCTCTTTCCCATTGCTCCTGGTGACCAGCAAGGGTTGAAAGAGTTGCTTGCCCATGTCCGCAGTGGTGAGATCACCGGGTTGAATGTTACCATCCCGCACAAGCAAAACGTTGTCCCAATGCTGGATGAGCTGAGGCCTACAGCACATGCTATTGGTGCTGTAAACACCATTTCAATGCAGAACGGCAGACTGATTGGCGATAATACCGACGCGCCGGGTTTCCTGGCTGATTTGAAAAGTTTTTTAACCACGGAGACACAGAGACACAGAGACAAAAAATCTGTTTTAGTCTTGGGTGCAGGTGGATCGGCGCGCGCGGTGGTTTATGCGCTCGTCAATGATGGCTGGAATGTCACTGTCACTGCTCGCCAGAATAAACAATCCGAAGAACTCGCTATCCATTATGAATTGCATACCATGCACTACCCCAACCTTCAACCTACAACCTTCAACTTGATTGTGAATACCACCCCCCTCGGTATGTCCCCCAACGTGGACGAATCTCCCTGGCCTGCTGACCTGCCCTTCCCGCCGGACGCGGCAGTATATGATCTCATTTACAATCCACGCGAGACGAAATTAGTCAAAGATGCCCGCGCTGCAGGATTGCCTGCCACCACTGGCTTGGGGATGCTCATCGAGCAAGCGGCTCTGGCTTTCGAAATCTGGACCGGCTACACCCTACCGCGTAAAAATTTATGGAACGCAGTCAAAGGCTGATTACCGATCACTGAAAACTGATGACAGGAGACTGAAATGCCCCTACGCTTCCTCACCGCCGGAGAATCCCACGGCCCCGCACTGACTGCCATCCTGGACGGTATGCCCGCGGGTCTGTCGCTAGACGCATCTATCATCGACCACGAACTTGCCCGCCGCCAAAAGGGTTATGGCTCCGGCGGACGGATGAAGATCGAGAAAGATACTGTCCAGATATTGGGCGGTGTCATGGCTGGCGAGACAACCGGCGCACCGATTGCGTTGCTAGTCGAAAACGCCGACCACGTCAAATGGAAAGGCAAAGCCATTGAGCCGCTGACGGCACCCCGTCCTGGTCACGCCGACCTGACCGGGGCTGTCAAGTACGGTTACCGCGACCTGCGCCCCACGCTGGAGCGCTCGTCGGCGCGCGAGACGGCCATGCGGGTGGCAGTGGGCGCGGTGTGCAGGCATTTTCTGTCGGAGTTTGGGATCGTCGTCGGTGGGTATGTGAAATCCATTGGCGAGGTTGAAGCTGATTTTGGTGGGAGCAGTTACCAGGCCCGGTTCGAGGCGGCGGAGGAAAATGACGTGCGTTGCCCCGATCTGGTCGCAGCGGGGAAGATGCAAACACGCATCGAACAAATCATTCACGGCAAAGATACACTGGGCGGTGTGCTTGAAATCGCAGTGTTGAATGTTCCCGTCGGGCTGGGTTCCTACGCCCAGTGGGATCGTCGTCTTGAAGCCCGGCTGGCGCAAGCAGTTCTGTCGGTGCAGGCGATGAAGGGAGTGGAGATCGGCGATGCATTTGAGAATGCACGACTGCCGGGCACAAAAGCACATGATGCGATTACCCTCACCCCTAGCCCCTCTCCCAATTTGGGAGAGGGAAGATTAACCCGTCCTACCAACCGCGCAGGCGGGACCGAGGGTGGCGTGACTAACGGCCAGCCGCTTGTCATCCGCGCTGCGATGAAGCCGATTGCCACCACGCTCACCCCGCAGATGACGGTTGACCTGGCGACCGGACAGGAAGGGCCTACGAGATACGAGCGCTCCGATTTCTGCCCGGTGCCGCGCGCCGTGCCGATTTTGGAAGCAATGGTTGCCTTTGTATTGGCCGATGCGTTGATCGAAAAGCTAGGTGGCGACTCGTTGGGCGAGATGCAGCCACGTTTTGAAGCCTTACGGCAGGCGCGTCTCGAAGATTTACCTATGGACAACCATCCACATGTTTGGTGGGAGTGAAGGATGCATATTTTTCTCTATGGTCCCTCAGGTAGTGGAAAGTCTACGGTTGGGAAATTATTATCTCGCGCCCTTAATTTGCCTTTCTTTGACTTGGATGCCGAGATCGAAGACGCTGCCGGGCAGTCTATTCCGCAGATGATAACCGGGCAAGGAGAGAGTGCTTTTCGAGATGCAGAAACTATCGAATTACAAAAAGTTATTTTTGGAGCGAATAAAATCATCGCCCTGGGTGGCGGGACACTGTTGCAGGATGAAAACCGTTCTTTGGCCGAAACTGCGGGACAGGTCGTCTTGCTCGTTGTGGACCTGCCTACCCTCGTTGAGCGGCTTTCCCAAGATGAAAATGAACGTCCTTTGCTGGCTGGGGAATTGGAGGACAGACTCGCTGATTTGCTCGAGTGTCGGCGGGAACATTATGCTTCCTTTCCTTTGGGCGTGGACGCCTCTCAAGCACCCGAACAGGTAGCCTGGGACATCCAGCGTTTGATGGGGCGGTATCATCTGCGGGGGATGGGCGCAGGCTATGATGTCATCGTGCAGGAAGGTGGGATCGATCAACTAGGTGACATGCTGAAATCGCGCGCGCTGGGTGGGCCGGTTTTAGTTATTAGCGACATGAATGTCGCACAACATTATGCCGGGCGTGTGATGAAATCCCTACAAGCGACGGGATATACGGCCAGCCAACTGGTCATCCTGGCGGGCGAGGCGCACAAAAACCTGGAGACGGTTGCATCCCTGTGGCGCGGTTGCCTGGAAGCAGGACTCGACCGCAAGAGCACGATCATTGCCTTAGGCGGCGGCGTGGTCGGGGATCTGGCCGGGTTCGCGGCGGCCACGTTCATGCGCGGCTGTAACTGGGTTGCCGTACCGACCACCCTGCTGGCGATGGTGGATGCCTCGCTGGGCGGCAAGACCGGCTTCGACCTGCCCGAAGGCAAGAACCTGGTGGGCGCGTTCTACCCGCCGCGGCTGGTGCTGGCTGACCCGGATGTGCTCTCCACGTTGCCGGAGCGGGAACTGCGCGCCGGGCTGGCGGAGGTGGTCAAGCACGGTGTCATTGCCGACCCGGGGTTGTTCGAGCTGTGCACCCAGGGCTGGGAGACGGCCATTGCCCGCCTGCCGGAAGTGGTGCGGCGCGGTATGGCGGTCAAGGTGAAAGTGATCGAAGAAGATCCATACGAGAGAGGCATCCGGGCGGCGCTCAACCTGGGTCATACGATCGGGCACGCGGTGGAGTTGGTCAGCGGATTCAGCCTGCTGCACGGTGAGGCCGTAGCAATTGGGATGGTGGCCGAGGCCCGGCTGGCTGAACGCTTAGCGGTGGCAAGCCCGGGCTTGCCGGATGCGATTGCAGAATCGCTTATTAGGTTGGGCTTGCCCGTCGAAATCCCTGAAATTTTGGACCGCGCTGAACTCATCCGTGCCATGCGAGTGGACAAGAAAAAAACGGCGGGTGTGGTCCGTTTTGCGCTGCCGGTGCGAATCGGTGAGGTCAAAGTGGGAGTGGAAATAAAAGATTTGGAGAAAACCCTATGAAAATTTTGGTATTGCACGGTCCTAACTTGAACCTGCTGGGCACACGCGAGCCTGAAGTGTACGGTTCGATGAGCCTGGCGGAGATCGATGCCCGGCTGGTCGAGCAGGGCCGTGAACTTGGGGTTGAAGTGACCTGCCGGCAATCGAACCACGAGGGCGCCTTGATCGATGCCTTGCAAGATGCGCGGACATGGGCGGATGGGGTGATCTTCAACCCCGGCGGGTACACGCACACATCGGTGGCCTTGTGCGACGCGATTGCGGCGATTGGCATCCCTGTGATCGAAGTACATCTGTCGAACGTGTATGCGCGCGAGGAGTTCCGGCATAAGTCGTTGCTCTCGGCTGTGTGCAAAGGGAAGATTACCGGGCTTGGCTGGCGTTCTTACGAGTTGGCGCTGACCTATCTGGTTGAAGCACTGGGCAATTGAGAGACTATCCGAAAAGTTCGGTTTTTTACCACGAAGGCACGAAGACTCAAAGACACAAAGGAAAAAAAACTTCGAGTCTTTGTGCCTTGGTGACTTAGTGGTGGGTTTGCTGGTAAGGCTTTCAGAAATTCTCTGAATGTCTCACCCTGGGCTATAATCGGGGGATGGCAACTTGGATTGTGCATCTACGCATCGCCGAAAATTTACTCGCCTCTATCCAAAATCTTGATCCCGGCCAGTTTGCGATCGGCAACGTTGCGCCCGATGCCGGTATCCCTGACGAGAACTGGGAGAAATTCAACCCACCCCCCGAAGTGACGCACTTCAAACGCAGCAAGAGCGTCCATAAGGATATCGCCGACCTGGATTTCTACCGCGGCTATCTGGCGGATGTCCTGCCGGACGATACGGTTCGCTTTTCCTTTCGCCTGGGCTATTTCTTCCATCTCATTACCGACAACCTATGGACGGTCGAAGTTGGCAAGCCTACGCAAGAACGCTTTGCCGACAAGTTTGCTTCCGATAAAAAGTTCATCTGGGAAGTGAAAGAAGACTGGTATGGGCTGGATCAGATCTATGTGCGCGAGTACCCCGATTGTCTTTTCTGGCGCATCTTTCTGGATGCCCAGCCTGCTTCCGCTGAACTAGATTTTCTCCCACCAGCGGCTTTGCCCCGTCAACTGCAGCACATCAAATCCTTCTACCAACGGGATGATGACGAAATCAAAACTATGATGGCTCGTCCGATGATCTATCTGCCTAAATCCAAAATGGATCGCTTCGTGGACGATGCTACCGAACGTATCCACGCCATTTACCGGCTTCTCTGGCCGACTCCGCCTCTTTTAGATGGCATTTCATCCTCGCTTGAACTGCTGACACCTGATACATGAACCCTGATACCCTTATTATTCCTACCGCTGAACCTTTCTTCTTCCCCGGGATGCCCGATCATCCCGGCTGCCTCTTGATCCACGGATTCACCGGTGCGCCCAAGGAAATGCGCTGGATGGGCGAATACCTTGGCGCGCAAGGCTATCCCAGCCTCGGAGTTCGCCTTTTTGGCCATGCTACTCGCCCGGAAGATATGATCCGCTCGCGCTACACAGACTGGATAGCTTCGGTCGAAGACGGTTATCACCTCTTACGCGATGTCCTGAGCCAGTCGAAGGACGGCTTGGCAGACCGCATTTACCTGGTCGGACTTTCGATGGGCGGGATATTGTCGCTGTTAATGTCTACGAAGCTGGATGTGGTGGGTGTAGTAGCCATGTCTACGCCATATCGCATCCCATATGATTATCCGGTCTGGATGATAAAACCGCTTAGCAAGTTGGTAAGATACCAGCCTAAAAGCAAAGAAGAACCTGGCGCAGGCTGGTTCGACAAGGACGCTTACGCGGCGCATGTCTCGTACCCGCAGAACCCGGTCCGCTCCGGGGCTGAGTTGCAGCAATTGGTTGGCGAAATGCGCATGGCTTTGCCGAAGGTCAGCGTGCCGGTGTTACTCATTCATTCGAGGAACGACACGTATGTCCTTCCTGAAAGCATGGAACGTATCTACGCTGACCTGGGCGCGCCAGACAAGACAAAACTATATGTAACGGAAGCAGGCCATGTGGTCACGCGCGATGCGGCCAGGGATCAGGTCTTCGCGGCCGCGTCCGAATTCATTCGTCGAATCGAGGCCGCAGCGTGAATTCCAGTCTCATTCTGGTCAGCCTCTCGCTCTTTGCCTGGGGCATCGGAGAGGGGATGTTCCTGTATTTTGTGCCGCTGTATTTGGAACAGCTGGGGGCGAACCCGATCACGATTGGCTCGGTTTTCGGCGCGTTTGGCTTTGCAATGATGGTGGCGCATATCCCGGCCGGCTATCTCTCCGACCGGATCGGGCGCAGGCCGATGATCCGGGCCGCCTGGGTCATCGGCCTGGTAGCGGCCTGGGTGATGGGCCTGGCTCCTTCGTTGCCGTTCTTCATTGCGGGGTATGTGCTCTACGGCGTAACGGGATTTGTCTCTTCGCCCTTGTTCAGTTACGTGACCGCGGCGCGCGGCAAGTTGACCGCCGGGCGCGCCATGACGCTCACTTCGGCTATGTACAATCTGGGCGCGGTGCTTGGCCCGGTATCCGGCGGCTGGATTGGCGAACAATTCGATTTGCGAACCATTTTTCTGGTTTCGGCAGCCATCTTTGTCGCTTCGACTGGTTTGGTTTTTTCCCTGAAACCCCAGCCGCGCGACGTGCATGAGGGCGATGGATCGGGCAGGAACTTGCTTGCAAATACACGCTTCTTAAGTTTTCTGGGTGTGTCCTTTTTTGTGATGTTCGCGATGTACCTGCCGCAACCACTTTCGCCGAATTTTCTGCAGAACGAGCGGGGTATCGCGCTCAACCAGATGGGCTTGATCGGTTCGTTGGGCAGTTTAGGGAACGTGGCCTTCAACCTGATCTTGGGTCAATTGAACACTCGCCTGGGCTTTGTGCTTGGTCAGGTCTGTGTGGCGTTGTTTGCTTTAGCGTTGTGGAAAGGCACCGGCCAGGCCTGGTATATGCTCGGTTACTTCCTGCTGGGCGGCTTCCGTGCTGCGCGCATGCTGGCCATGGCGCAGGTGCGCGTATTGATCCACCAGGCCCAGATGGGACTGGCTTATGGGATCACCGAGGCCGGGAACTCGGCGGCGCTCATCCTGGCGCCGTTATTGGCGGGTTATCTATACGACAAGGATCCCGCCTCGATCTATCCCTTGAGCCTGCTCCTGGTTGCGATTGGGGTTATTATTAGCGTTATCTTTACCCCGCGTGAGAAGCGACGGGCTATCGAAGAAATCATTTAGGAAATGCCTATGTTAGAAATCGTCACTTTTACCCTCGGCCCGGCCATGACCAATGCCTATCTGGTGGCCGACTCTGAGACTAAAGACGCAGCTGTCATCGACCCGGCCTGGGATGGACACGTCATCCTGGCCGAGGCGCAGAAGCGCGGTTGGCGCATCGCTCATCTCTGGTATACCCATGCTCACTTCGACCACATTGGCGGCGCAGGCGCGATTGCAGATGCCTTGAATCCGCTTCCACTGGTGGCCTTGCATCCCGCGGACCATGTACTCTGGCGCGCAGAAGGTGGCGCTTCATTGTTTGGTTTCAAAATCGATCCCGGCCCCGAGCCAACCATTGATTTACAGCACGGGCAGATTTTGAAACTGGGAAGTATCGAATTCGAAGTCCGCCACACGCCGGGACATACGCCTGGCCTGTGTATTTTTTATGTCGCTTCCGAAGGGGTCTGCTTTTGTGGCGACCTGATCTTTCGCGATAGCGTGGGTCGTACCGACTTGCCGGGTGGGGATTGGGAGACTTTGTTGAATAGCATCCATACACAGATTTTCACTTTACCGGATGAGACCCGGCTGTTATCCGGTCACGGGCCGGAGACCACGGTGGGAGAGGAAAAGAGTTACAACCCGTATTTGGGAGAAATATAAATTTGAATACGGGGTTCACGGACTCTCCTTAAATTTTTACGAGGGTGATTGCCCTTACAGCATGGCAGGTATGGCTGGGAATGGGTAGGATGGGTACAGTCATAGTATGAACTGCTACGCTATGATCCAAATCAGGTTCTGAATAGCCTCTATCTAAAACCTTAATTTTCTGATAAGAATTCGTTAGGTGGCTGTCATCTCCAAAGATGACAGCCACCTTTTTAGCGTATAATCTCCTCAACCTGCTCCGGGGAAACACTTATGCCCGAACCCCGCAAACTGCGCGTATTCCTGTGCCACTCCTCCAACGACAAACCCGCCGTGTGCGAGTTGTACCAGCGACTCAAAAGTGAAGGCTGGATCGACTCCTGGCTGGACGAGGAAAAGCTCTACCCTGGCCAGGATTGGGACCTGGAGATCGAAAAAGCGGTCAATTTTCGGCTGCGCACTTTCTGCTTCTAAATGGCCCTAGCGATCACAAGCTCTGGATTATCAGGACTTTGTTTTTGGTCGTGAACAATTGTATAATCTTTATAAACCTACCGGAAGGGAAACAAAATGTCACGTGTCGAGAAAACCGTTTTCATCAGTTATCGTCGCAAGGATGTTTATAGAGCCTTAGCGATTTATCAGTACTTAACTAGTCATGGTTATGATGTGTTCTTTGATTACACAAATATTTCAAGTGGAGATTTTGAACAAATCATTGTTGCAAATATTCGCGCACGCGCGCATTTTATTTTAATACTCACTCCTACTGCTTTGGATAGATGTAATGAGCCCGGTGATTGGCTTCGACGTGAAATAGAGACAGCGATAGATGAAAGACGCAACATTGTTCCGTTATTTATTGAAGATTTTAGTTTTGACTTACCCAATGTGTCTGGAAAATTAACAGGCAAACTCAGTTTTCTTAAACGTTACAATGGTTTATTTGTTCATGATGATTTTTTTGAGCAAGCCATGAATAGGCTTGTAGATACATTTTTGAATGTGCGTTTGGATGCTGTTCTTAATCCGATTTCTACTGAAGTGCAACACCGGGTTAAGCAAGAGCAAATAGCCGTAAATAAAGTGCTAAAAGATAGAGACGAGCCTGTTAATGAAATTGTCAAATTGGGCGAAAGAAAAGCTGACAAGCTTAAAAACGAAATTTTTATAAGTTATTCTCGGCATGATGTTGAGTTTGCAAATAGGATAAATAATGACTTGCTTCAGAATAAAATAAGTACTTGGATAGACAGCATTGGTATTAGAAGTGGGGATGATTGGCCAGAAAGAATTGCAAATGCGATACTCGAAAGCAAAATAGTGTTAGCGATTGTTTCACCGGATGCTCTCGAATCAAAATGGGTTAATAGGGAATTATCTTTTGCCGATAAAAATGAGAAGTTAGTTTTTCCTTTAATATATAAAACCTGCAAAATTCCTCATTGGTTTGATCTTCGATTTGGAAATATCCAGTGGGCTGACTTTTCTGAAGGAAATTACATAGAAAAATTTGAGCACCTGATAGATGCGCTAAATAATATTCTTATATGAAACAATTCCCCTACCCAAAATCCCCACTCTCTGATAAGATAGCGTCCTCGCACAACGTCTAGTGAGTGCAAGCACCGGAAAGACTTCAACAGCAAGCCCCGGTCTCCATGCCGGGGTTTTTGTGTGTTTGTCGCTGCGCGGCGACCGTAGACGGTGGACGATAGACCGTAATAGAAATTTCCTTTTATGGTCTACTGTCCACGGTCTACCGTCCAAACCTTATTGTTGTAAGATATACCTATTGAACTACGGAACTACCAAACCATGCAAACTATTCGAACTGACTTACGAAACATCGCCATCATCGCCCACGTCGACCACGGCAAGACCACCCTGGTCGATTTCATGCTGCGCCAGGCGCACACCTTCCGTGAGAACCAGCAGGTGGCCGAACGCGTGATGGACTCCAACGACCTGGAACGCGAGCGCGGCATCACCATCCTGGCCAAGAACACCGCCATCCGCATCCCTGACGAGAACGGCAAGATGGTCAAGGTCAACATCGTCGACACGCCCGGGCACGCCGATTTTGGCGGCGAGGTCGAGCGCATCATGAACATGGTGGATGGCGTGCTGCTGCTAGTCGACGCCGCCGAAGGCCCCATGCCGCAGACCCGTTTCGTGCTCAAGAAAGCCCTCGAGCGCGGGCACAAGGCCGTGGTGGTTATCAACAAGGTCGACCGCAAGGACGCCGAACCCGCCCGCGTGCTCAACGAGACCTTCGATCTGTTCATCGAACTGGGCGCCAGCGACGAGCAGGCCGACTTCCCGGTCATCTACGCCAAAGCGACCACCGGACAGGCGGGCACGCATCCTGACCTGGGCCCTGACTTGCAACCGCTATTCGACGTGATCCTGCGCCACGTCCCTGCCCCGCGCGTGGACGTTAATGCGCCGCTGCAACTGCTGGTCACCACCCTGGGCTACAATGACTACCGCGGCGTGACCGCTGTTGGGCGTGTCTTTGCCGGGAAGATCAAAGCCGGGCAACGCCTGGCGCGCCTGACGACAGACGGGCAGACCCTGTCTGAATCTGCGCCTTACCTGTACCAGTTCCAGGGCCTGGACATGATCGAAGTGGATGAAGCCTCCGCAGGCGACATCGTCTCGCTGGCAGGCTTGGAAGGCATCGCGATCGGCGAGACGCTGGCCGACCCTGAAAACCCGGTGGCGTTGCCGACCATCAAAGTGGAAGAGCCGACCGTCCGCATGACCTTTGGGGTTAATACGTCGCCCTTTACCGGGCGTGAAGGCAAGTGGAGCACCTCTCGTCGCCTGCGCGAACGCTTATACAACGAGCTGCGTTCCAATGTCGCCTTGCGTGTGGAAGATACCGAATCGGCTGAAAACTTCCTGGTCAGCGGGCGCGGTGAGTTGCATTTGGGCATCCTGATCGAGACCATGCGCCGTGAAGGTTATGAGTTCCAGGTCTCGAGGCCGGAAGTCATCTTCCAGGTGGCCGAAGACGGGTCACTATTGGAGCCGTACGAAGAAGTCCATATCGAGACCAGTTCTGAAACTGTCGGCGTAGTGGTGGAAATGCTGGGGGGCAGGCGCGGCCAGATGATGGACATGCAGGACACTGGTCAGGGCACGACGCGCCTGGTGTACGTCGTCCCCACGCGTGGTTTGCTCGGATTCCGTTACCAGTTCCTGACCTCCACGCGCGGTATGGGCGTCATGAATACCATCTTCCACGGTTATGACGAAATGGCCGGTCCGATGGCGACTCGTTCGAGCGGGTCGCTGGTCGCCTGGGAAGCGGGCACGAGCACAGCCTTCGCCCTGAAAAGCGCCGAAGAGCGTGGCATCTTGTTTATCGAACCTGGCGTGGAAGTGTATGAAGGTATGGTCGTCGGTGAGAATGCGCGTTCCGGTGACATCGCTGTCAATGTGTGCAAGAAAAAACACCTGACCAATATGCGTTCTTCCAATAAGGACATCGAAGTCCGCTTGACGCCGCCGCGCGAAATGAGCCTGGACGAGGCTATCGAGTACCTGGCGGACGATGAACTTTTGGAAGTTACACCTGAGAATTATCGCATCCGTAAGCGCATCCTGAATACCGAGGAGCGCGGGAAACAGCAGAAGAAGGCTAAGGAACTGCTGGAAGCGTGATGTTTATCAGACCCTAAAGGTTTTCAAAACCTTTAGGGTCTTTGCTTTAGTTTACTGGCACGAAAAGCTGATCGTGGACGAACTGGCAGCTCCCGTGCTGTTGAACGTCTCGATCCGGTAAGTGATATCTTCGCCTTCTTCTACGTCGATCACTTCTGAGAAAGCGTTCGAATTGGGGGCTAATTCTGTTACTTGTTCGTCATTGCGATAAATGCGATAGCCACTCTCGTTCTCGGCGCGATCGGTCCATTTCAGGTTGACGGTTGCATTACCGAACCCGCAAAGATACTCCCAATTGGCTATGCTTGGCGCTGCGGGTGGGCTGGCGGTTGCAGTGGCCGGCGGAGTGACCGAGGGCACCGCCCAGTAGCTTCCGGAGGCTGTCGAGTACTCACCCCAGATCCAGCAGGGTTCGTTCAGCCCCTGCACTTTGACAGTCCAGTAATTGTTGGTTGGGTAGCGCCCGACAATCTCCACCGTTGCTCCCGGATTGAATGTGAACAGGATGTCATACGATTGCCCTGGGCCAGTGCGGCAGTTGGTCGGTTCGTTGATCGTGAGCAACGGCACGGAGTAGGTTGGTGTGATCGTGGGCGATGGCGTGCGGGTGATGGACAGCGTGGGCGAATTAGCAGGCTGGGGTGTCTTGGAAGGCGTGCCGGTCTGCGCGGCGGTGAGCGTCAGGGCTACGATGGTGGCGGCCTGCTCGTCCAGGGATGGTTCGGAAGACGTACCAGGAAAATTGCAGGCCGAGAGCATCAGCAGCAAAGAAACCAATCCTGTGAGAGCAATCCGGTTTGTTTTCATAAGAATTCCTTATTTTGGCGAAATCTGAGGCTTAGGCCGTTCTATCTCGAAGATGTCTGTTACACGGACGTAAGCGCTTCCGGCCAGGCGACCGATGGGCCTGAGTGCCGCTAAATCGATCTTGTCCTCGCCGATGAGCACGCGCTCGTCCACATGCAAATGGACGATCTCTCCCAGTACGACGCTCCCGCCGCCTGGTTGGTTCCCAATCTCGATGATTTTCCTGACCCTACACTCGAAATGGATGGGACTTTCCGCCACGCGCGGCGGTTTGACCACGACTGACGGCGTGGTTGCCAACCCGGTCAGATCGAATTCGTTCACATCCGGTGCAATTTCCACCGATGAAGCGATCATGGCCGCCATCAATTCCTCGCTCACGATGTTGACTACGAACTCGCCGGTCGCTTTGACGTTGTTGAGCGTGTCTTTTGGGTTGCTGTCCGTGCCGCGGATCATGGGGCAGAACAAAACTGTCGGCGGTTTGGGGCAGACCACGTTGAAGAACGAAAACGGGGCCAAGTTGGGTTGTCCACTGGCGTTGATGGTGGAGATCCAGCCAATCGGTCGTGGTACGACCGATCCAATCAATATTTTGTAAATGGCCTGGCGGGGCAAAGCATCCGAAGAGATTTCCATAGGCTAATCGATTTTCCTTAGAACGCGCGATGCAAGCCGCAGGTATTGGAGTTTTCCATCCGGTCCGCGCAGGAACTCGCCTAGCGCATTTTTCATCGGCTCATCCAGGACGATGAGTTTATCCTTTTCGTAGAAAGCCATACGCACTGGGGGTGCGACCGGCAGTGGGGGCGAATCGGGTTTCGGGAAGCCGCCGCGCGGTTTCTCATAGATTACCAGATAGTCTTTTTTCAGCTTAAGTTCATAAGCCAGCAGGGGCAATTCATAGTTGCCGACGTATTCGCGCAAATCTTCTTTGGGCGTTTCGACCGGTTCCGGGATGACCAGGTTTACACCCAGGTAGACCTTCAGTGCACGCTTAAGCGCCGTAGCGGTGATCGCTCTGCCGTCTTCGCTGTTGGTCAACACAGCCAGGGCAAACTGTGCCTCGGGGATAAAATACAGCCCGGCGATCTGTCCATTGGTCGCGCCGCCGTGGTTGACGATATTCAAACCCTCCGCGTCGCGGATGAACCAGGTCAGGCCGATCTGGTCGAAGCCGCTGGCGGGATAGAGCGGCTTACGCATCGCTTTTAGGCTTTTGACCGAGAGGAGTTTCTCTCCACTAGCGCTTTTGCCGTCTCCCATGTGGAAACGTGCATAAGTCAACAAATCCTTGACCGTACTGATTACACCACCCACAGGTGCCCCGGCTCGTCCGATGGCCCATGGGCGTGATACCTTGATCTTCTTGCCGTCCTTGTAGTGCCCAACCACAAAGCGATGCGTGATCATGACATCGTCGGGAAAATAAAAGGTCATATCCATGCCGAGCGGATCGAGGATCATTTCTTTTGCAACAGTTTCGAAGGGTTTGCCAGTTACTACTTCTATCACCCGGCCAGCGATGTTGAACCCGGTATTGTTATAGGACCAGACTTCCCCCAGTGGTGTGACCTGTCCCAATTTAGCAATATCGCGCACCATTTTATCCAACGCGTCATCTCCGTTGCCGAAATCGTTGAAGTAGTCGCCAATCCAGCCGCCGGTGTGGGTCAGCAGGTGACTGATGGTGACCTTTTCGGCAACTTCCTTATCCGAGAGTTTGAATTTGGGCAGGTAGGTGCGCACGGTCGCATCCAGGTCCACCTTGCCCTCTTCCACCAGGCGCATGAAAATGGTGCCCGTGAAGGTCTTGCTGATGGAACCGGTTTGGAAGAGCGTATCCGGCGTTACAGCCAGCGGGTTCTCGAGGCTGGTCGCGCCAAAGCCGGCAGTTTGTTCCTTCCCGTTGTGGTAGATGCCGATGGCAACCCCCGGGACTTTCAGGCGTTTCATCTCGGCTACGACGGTTTCACAAACTTTCAGGAATTTAGCGCTTTTGATTTTCTTGAGAGAACTCTTTTGGTTCATCGTTCCTCCTTTGACGGATTGAACGCTTTGATTGTATCAAAAATAAAACATAACTCACCCCAAAATTAATCTTTCGGGGGTGAGTCTTTTTTTTGCTCCAAAAAGAACGTTGATTCACGCAGACCCTTGCACTGCCCCGCAAGTGCAGGTGAAACGCTGATTTTTCTTTTTGTCAGCGTGAATCAGCGTTTATCTGCGTCCCAAATTAAATTCGGGGTTAATCATGATACCTTTTACTCGCCGTCACCTTCCAACCACGAAGTCATGTACTCTGGCTTTTCCAGCTCTAGCGCATCCTTTGTGAGATGTAACGGATAAAAAGTATCCACCATCACGGCTAACTCTTCGGTTTTGGTCTTGCCGATGCTGGCTTCGGTCATGCCGGGCTGCGGGCCGTGCGGCAGGCCATAAGGATGCAGCGAAATATCGCAGCGGTCGATGCCTTTGCGGCTCATGAAGTTGCCCTCGGCGTAATAAATCACCTCGTCCGAATTCACGTTCGAGTGGTTGTACGGCGCAGGGATGCCTTCGGGGTGGTAGTCGAACAGGCGCGGCACGAACGAGCAGACCACGAAATTATGTCCTTCGAACGTCTGGTGGACGGGCGGCGGCTGGTGGATGCGCCCGGTGATGGGCTCGAAATCCTCGATGTTGAAGATCCACGGATACAGGTAGCCGTCCCAGCCGACCACGTCGAACGGATGGTGGTCCAGCACGTGACGGGTGATTCGGTCGCGCACCTTCACGCGGACTTCGAACTGCCCCCGTTCCGTATGCATTTCCAACTCTGAAGGCACGCGGATGTCGCGTTCGCAGTAGGGCGCGTGCTCAAGCAGTTGTCCGTAGGCGTTGCGATAACGTTTGGGCGGCGCGATCTGGGAAGGGTTCTCGATGGTGAAGAAGCGCGCTTCGGCTGTATCGAGTTGCATTTGCCAGGTGACGCCGAAAGGAATGACGAGGTAGTCGCCCGGGTGGAAGAGCAGGTTCCCAAATTGTGACTTGAACGTGCCGCTGCCCTCGTGCACCCACCAGGTCTCGTAGGCCTGGGCGTTGCGGTAGAAATAATCCATGCTCTGGGTGGCGCGGGCCACTCCCAGAATGACATCGTTGTTGCCCAGGAGCGGAACACGCGCCGAAACGGGATCAGCTCCCGGCCTGGTTTGAGCCGTGGCGAGGGCCCGATGACGGATGGGGCCGAAGTCCACGTATTCCGGTTTGGCGGCTCCCAGGTCATTCACTTCCTTCACGCGCGGGGGCAGGAAATGGTGATACAGGATGGACTGGATGGACGAAAAGCCTTCCAGTCCCATGACTTCTTCGCGATAGAGTTTGCCATCCGGTTTTTTGAATTGGGTGTGACGTTTGTGAGGGATTTCTCCGAGTTTGTGATAGAAAGGCACGTTTACTCCTAAGGTTTGATCTGAAGGGTACCGATAAGTGTGTCGAGCTTTGTCAAGGCCGGATTGAATGCGTCTTCGGGAAGGGCGTTGAGTTTGGCGATGATTTGATCGTAGTAGGCCTGGAAATCTGTGTCAGTGTCCGAGTAGTCAGGGAAAGGAACGCCATCCGAGGGCGCGGTTGCCTCCCAGTTTTCAGCCAGGATCGATGCACTCACGGGAAGGATGGCAATGATGTAATACTGCCCCTCGCTGGTCAGACCTTGGAAATGGTAGAACAGTTCGTGATTATTGACCTGCGCGAAACTTTGCGCATACTGGGTCAACATGCGCACGCCCGAGCCGTTTTGGAATTGGACGATCTGTTGTTGCGCCGCGAAGACCGCTCCCGCATTGAAGAACGGGATGCCTGGCATCTGGCTCTCAGCGGATAGCTGACCTGGGTTGGCAAGGATATTTTGCAGCAAGAGGATATTGCCTGCTGCGCCCGGGGATAACCCCGCAAATGCTGATGCGGGGTAGACGTAAATCTTGGGCTCGTGGAACCTGTCTTGCAGGGTATAGCCGTCGAAGGTCAATTCGACGTGACCGGGTGTGACACCCCAGGGCGCAGAATCCTGATCGCCTGCGGGCGGGATTTGAATTCCCGTAGCGCCTGCTGCTACACCGGGTGGAATGGTCAAACTGACGTTGCCAAACTCTACCGATGTGCCTGAGAAAGCGGGGGCAGGTTCGGTTGTTATTTGTTCCAAAGTGGGTGGCGCTTGCATGGTTTCGGCAACAACCGTGGACACGCTTAGGTCTGGTTCTCCCCTTTGAACGGGGACGTTGAAAAGGTTGCAAGCCAGCGAACCGGCCAGTGCAATGCAAAAAAAACTAAAGAGTTTCTTCATGTTCACATGCTTCTCAATGGAAATGGATGGCGAGCGCCTGTGGCCCCTGCTTTTTCGCTTCCTGGGAGGCCTGTTCTGCTTCGGCGATCAAATCTTCCGCGGATATGCCCTGTCCGCCAGGGTGAGTGGAAATCCCGATGTGAATGGTGAATTTGAACAAGGTCCCATCTTCGAAATTACGCGTACCTTTGAGCCGCGCGATCAAGCGGCTGGCTGCAGCCTGTCCGCCGATTTCGTCTGTGGCTGGCATGAGGACCAGAAAGTCATTTCCATAGTGCGCAGGGATGTCAGAGACGCGTAAGCTGGAGTTCAAAATCCCAACAAAAAGCTGTTTGACGCTTTCTACTATTTCGGGTTTGGCTTCATCCAGGTTGAGGGTTATATACAATACTGTGACCGGGGTAGGATAACGCTGCGCCCGGGAAAGTTCGTAATCGGCAAGAAGTATGAATACCTCCCCATCGTACAGGCCGCTCTCGATGACTTTTTGTGGTTGTTGGTTCATTTCAAATCCTTTTTGCCCTCCCCGGGCCTAGTCCGAACGAACTACCATAAGGCTTGCTGGATATATTTTACCAATTCATTTACATCTACGTACATGGTGCGGTTTGGGTTGTCGGGCGCACCATAATCCTTGAACCAGACCAGGATTCCTTCAGTGTCAACCAGCGCGAAGGTGTGGCTGGGTTCACCGTTGGGTAAGGCGTATTGGTCTGCGCCGTAGGCTTTTGTAACAGAACCATCGTCCACCAGCATGGGGACGGTAATTCCAAGCGCTTGTGCCTCAGGAGCCTGTTCGGAAGCCGGATCAACGGCGATACTGATAAGCTGTGCGCCGGTAGCCTGGAAAGCGGATGAGTTTTGCAAGTCCACGACCTGCTGCATGCAAGGTGGTCAGCCCACCGCCATGTGGAAGAACAGAAAGACCGGCTTGCCTGCATACTCGCTCAACGACACTTCTCCGCCAAGTGCATTTGGTAGCGTGAAATCAGGAGCAGGGCGAAAGTTGTTGCTGGAAGGAGCAGACTTCGCAGCTCCACAAGCAACCAGCAGGAATGTTAGCAGGCTAACAATAAAAAGGGTGCGTTTCATTTTTCTCCTCATTAAGGTTTTTGAATAGTGTTTTGCAAAATGCCAATCCCCTCGATTTCCAGCTCGATGACATCTCCAGGTTGCAGCCAGGGTCCTTGGGCCTGGGTCAATTCCAATAGGCAACCAGTGCCAACGGTCCCGGAGCCGATGACATCGCCCGGATACAGCATCACGGATTCCGATGCGCGCGCGATGATCTGACCGAAGGACCAATAGATGTCACTAAAGTTTCCCCGCGACAACGTTTTCCCGTTTACCCGTGCTTCCATCACAGCATCATAAACCCCTGGCTTGCCCGCTGTTTCATTAGTGAATTCCTCGGCTGTAGCGATGACCGGTCCCAGCGAGGAGGCGAAATCCTTGCCCTTGGCGGGACCCAGCGCTACCTTCATCTCCTCGCGCTGCATATCGCGCGCCGACCAGTCGTTGAAGATCGTGTAACCGAAAATATGCTTGGGCGCATCTTCCGGATTGATATTGACACCTGCCTTGCCAATGATGGCCGCGATTTCGAGTTCGTAGTCCAGCGCTTGGGTGTAAGGCGGATAGGGCACTTCCTCGTCCGGGCCAAAGATCGAGTTGGGGTTGGTGAAGTAGAAGACCGGGAACTTGTACCAGTTTTCGGGCACGTCCCGTCCGCGGTTTTGGTTGGCAGTTTTCACGTGCTGCTCGAAGGCGTAGAAATCCCGCAGGGTGGGCGGGCGCGGGATGGGGGCGTGCAGACGCGCCTCATTTAAGGGGAGCAGGTTTTCGCGCGGTGTGTTGCGAACGGCATCCAGTCCCTTTTCACCGGCATGGATCAAGTCCAGCATCGAATCAAAGGGCAGGGGCAGAATCTCGTTCTCTAGCAATAAGCCAGGACGGATAGGTGTTCCTGAAGCAGAGTAGGTAACGAATTTCATGATTTGTCGAACCGGATGTTTTTTACCCGGTCAGAGGCAA
The DNA here is from genome assembly GCA_016928525.1 of Anaerolineales bacterium. Next base: position 29,390 of record JAFGKO010000312.1, read on the forward strand.
CGGACAGCGCCTGGTCTGTGAAGCTGAGTTCAATCTCTTTCCCTTTAAAGGTATGGGGGGCGGTGGCTTGCAGGGACTCTCTCGGGGTGAAGCGGTTGCGTTGTAGAAAGAGCCGGTCATCCTGTGCGCTGAGCACATATTCGGTGGCTAACTCCATGCTGGTGTAGATGCCTGTATATTGGCGCGCCTGCTCTGCCGTGATGGGCAGGGTTTTGGCAATTGCTTTGGATTTCTCTTCTTCGTAGGATGGTATCGGCTTGCCCTCGAACTCGGCTTCGAAGTAAACATCTGCTACCCGGCGCGCCAGCTCTTCGGGGGTCATGCTGGCCAGGTTGCACAGGCAGATGACCGAGAAACGTTGCTCGGGGAAGCGCAACAGTTCAGAGCGATAGCCTGCCCATGCGCCGCCGTGGCTGACGGCTTTGAGCCCGCGATATTCTCCGATACTCAGCCCAAAAGTATATTCGATGGTTTCCCCGTTATTGAGCCTGCCCTGTGTGTGCAACATTTCGAGCAGATCAGGCTGGGCGTTATTGAGCTTGTTGTGATAGAAGTTTTGATCCCATAGGAGCAGGTCTTCGACGTTGGAATAGATGGGGCCATCCCCAAACCCGCCACACAGGGAGAGTTTGTTCGTGAAGCTACCGTTCTCTGAGGCTTCGTAGCTCAACGCGCGATTCGGAACGATGGGCCGGTAATCTTTGTTGAAAGTCGAGCAACGCATCCCCAGCGGCGTGAAGATGTGTTCCAGGATCAATTCGGTCAGATGCCTCCCCGTCACGCGCTGGGCGATGATGCCCAGCAGGAAGTAGCCCGAATTGCTGTACAGATATTCTTCGCCGGGCGGGAAGTTGAGTTCCTGCTGGCGCAGGATGAGGTCGAGCAGCGCTTCTTCGGGATAAAGATTCTCGTCAGGCAGTCCGGCAAGTTCCATCAGGGTGATGTAGTCGCGTAGTCCGCTGGTGTGGTGGATGAGATGGCGGATCGTGATCGCGTCCGCATATACGGGCATGGACGGCAGGTACTTGCGGATGCTGTCGCCCAATGACAGGTATCCTTGGTTTGCAAGGATCGCAATAATGGTAGCGGTGAATTGTTTGCCGGTCGAGCCTATGTCGAACAGGGATTCCGAAGTGATATGCACGCCGCGTTCCAGGTCGGCCATGCCGTAACCATGCTTGTAAATGATCGCGCCGTCTTGAATGATGGCCAGCGCGCAACCGGGGGAGGTTGGCTTATCCCATTCGGAGAAAATGGCGTCTACACGTTCAATGATTGATGGCATGCTACCCATTCGAGCGTCTCCCGTTGAACCGTTTTTCCGTTCGTCCGGTCTCTATGATAACGGGAAAACGAAGAAACGGGGATACGAGATGTTGCCTACAGGTTGCCGCGTCGTTCCTGTTCCAGTTCAATCGATTCGAACAAGGCTTTGAAATTGCCCTTTCCAAAACCACGCGCGCCGTGTCTTTGAATGATCTCCACAAACATGGTCGGGCGGTCCTGGATGGGTTTGGAGAAGATCTGCAGCAGGTAGCCCTCGTCATCGCGGTCGACCAGGATGCCGAGTTCGTTGATGGCCTTCAAGTCTTCCTTGATGGAACCGACGCGGTCGGGCAACATTTCGTAGTAGGTATCGGGCACGCGCAGGAATTCGATGCCGCGCGCTTTCAACTCGTTGACCGTTTTGATAATGTCGCCAGTTGACAAGGCCACATGCTGCACGCCGGGCGTCAGGTAGTAATCCAGATATTCCTCGATCTGGCTTTTGCGTTTGCCCTCGGCCGGTTCGTTGATGGGGAACTTGACGCGTCCATTCCCGTTAGACATCACCTTGGACATTAAGGCGGAATATTCGGTCGAGATGTCCTTGTCATCGAAGTGCAGCAACTGGCGGAAGCCCATCACCTGGTGGTAGAAGTTGACCCAATAATTCATCTTACCCAACTGCACATTCCCCACCATATGGTCGATGGCGGCCAGACCGGTAGATTCAGCGGTTTTGTCTTCAATCGCACGGTAGGTGGGGGCAAAGGGCCCGTTGTAATCCGAGCGGTCGACGAAAACGTGTTGCGTCTCTCCATAAGTGTACATGGCCGCAGTGCGGAAGATGCCGTGCTCGTCCTTCTCTTCGCGCGGCGCCCAGGCAGACTTCCCGCCGCGTTCGGTGGTCGCTTTCCAGGCCCGCTCCACATCCTCCACTTCCAGGGCGATGACTTTGACCCCGTCCCCGTGCAGCATATGATGCGCCGCCAGCGGGCTGGACGGAGTGTAGGGCGCGGAGAGCACGAAGCGGATCTGCCCGGACTGTAAAACGTAAGAGGCAAACTCGCGGTTGCCGGTCTCCAGTCCGGAGTAAGCCACCGGCGTGAATCCGAAGCCTTTCCACCAGTAATACATGGCATGTTTGGCGTTGCCCACGTAGAAATGCACATGGTCAATGGACTTGATTTGCAGAAAATCACCTTCTTCGGTGATAGCGCGTGTTTCGGGTTTTGTAACCGTTGTCATTTGTTCTCCTTTGGTGGGTCTAAGGAGATTTTACGACAAAGATTGTCCGATTGCAAAGGGAAAATTTGAGGGTTGATGAGGTACTATTACATATGTGGTAAAATTGTTCACGGCGATGAGGCTCGCCGCAACCGTCCAACAGACTGATAGCCTCTACCGAATTCACCGACTCGGTAGAGGCTTTTTATTTTGCCATGCCAAAAGAACATCTTCTCGAAATCCAGATCACCCAGCCAGGGCGCGTCACGGGGCAGTACCGCCCTGTCGACGTGGATACGCTCCGCCTGGAAAAGATCATCCGGCCGGTCGAGTGCCTGCCCTTCGATGTGGGCCTCCTGCCGACCGCACTGACCTCTTTCGACGAACCGTTCAGCGTGCTTGTGTTGGGGGAACTCTCGCATCCTGCCAACACGGAAGTGGAATCCAGGCTGCTGGGCGCGGTCCAGCGTGCGGAGGAAGCGCCCTTCCTGTTGGTCGCTGCGACGATCGATGAAAGCGCGCCCGCATCCCTGGAAAGACTGACTGCCGACCAGTGTGCCGCGATCCTGGCTACCTTGAACCATGCCCGACCAGGTGAATGGCACTGGCTAAGCGCGCAGGAGGTGGAGCCTATCCTGCATAGCGCCACGCTGCGTTATCGCAATAAGAAAACAGAGAACAGACTGCCGCAACTCGATCCCGCCTGGAAGCCATTGCACCTTGGCCGCCCTGCTCCAGGTTTCACCGATATCGAGCGGTACACCCCCGCCGAATACACCTTCTTCGAGCTGCCTCATCGCTTCCAACATTACGTCCGCGAATCGCTCGCGCCCGATGAGCGCATCCTGTACGCCTCGCGCCGTCCGGCCATATCCAGTCAGCGAAACCGCTCCTGGCTGCGCCGCGAAGGTTTGCAGGAAGGCGTGTTGATCCTCACCACGCAGCGACTCATCCACCTTGTCGAACTGGTCCCGCCGGATTCAACCAACATCCGTTACGGGTTTCACACTACGGTCGGCGCACTCGAACGGCTGGCAGGTGTAACGCTTGCGTCTGCCGGAAGCAACCTGTTGCTTCAGACCGATTGGCAAGCCAAAGGTGGGAGGACCGTCATCGAATGGGAGTCTCCCAATTACACCCGCGTTTCGTTGGAGGAACTGGTCTCCCTGTTGAAGAAATTTCAAACGGATGTAGATGTCTGTGCGCTTCGCCGCGCTGCGCTGCCCGCACCTCCCGAAACGCTTCCCCCATTGACGGATACCGCATCGAACAACCCTGAAGACCTGCTCCTGGTAAACAAGCATTTTTCCAATGTCCTGGCGGAGTCGCTCTCCCCCGGCGAACAGGCGCGCGCCTGGGCGCTGCTGCCGGAATGGTTCCAAACCCAAGCAGGCGCGCAAGCGCTGGTCGTGACCGAGCGCCGTATCTTCATGCTGCCAAACCATTCCCTTGACATACCATTCGGTCAGGTTGCGACCCTGGAATATACCAGCTCAATCCTGGAATCAGCGCTTGCCCTCAATTCTATTCAAAACGGCAGCACCCAGCGTAGCGTGATCATCTTTCCCTATCCTGCCCAGTGCTTCTTCCGTGACTGCTTCGAAGCCGCCAGGCGTTGTATAGCAGTACTTCCTTTGGTATGAGACTGTTTTTCTGTCCCCGTTGTCGCCAGCCTTTTCCGCGCGTTCAGCAATGTCCAACCTGCAACCTTCCCACAGACGCAGCCGCGGCCACGTACGTCGAGAAGCTGCTCGAAACTGTTATCTCTGGAGAGAGCGATCGTGCCGGAATGGCAGTGGATGTGCTGACCAAAAAGATGCACGAACCGCGCGCCGTCGTTCCGCTGGTGATGTTGCTGGAGCGAACCCACGACCCCTATCCACAGGTGATCGGCGCGAGAGGCCTGGGTTGGCTGCGGGCCAGGTCTGCTATTCCGGAGTTGGTGGAGCTCTTATTGGACGAAGATCAGCCCTACGTCTCGCGCGTGGCGGCGGCGGACGCGCTGGGAAAAATCGGCGGGCAGCAGGCCGTTCGTGCGCTTAAACAGGCAACAGCGAGTCCGCGCCACAACGTGGTGGAGGCAGCCGCCCGGGCGCTGGAGAAATTTCAAGGAGTAAAACAGGACATTCAGTCATGACCTTTCGCAGCATCCTTTTCGATAAGGACGGCCTTCAGAAAGAAACAGCAGAACAGCCCGAGTATTTTATCGACCTGAATCTAGATCAGATCATCGAGGCTATCACGGCGCGCAAAGAGGAATACAACCTGAAGCCGTTTTTTTACACGCCCCTGCGCGACCCCAGGACCATCGGCTATCGCCATGAAGTGATGCGGGACATGGAAGATAAAACGCTCATAGCGCACATCGAAACCTTTGCCGAAAAGATGGTCATTGCGCGCCGTTACCTGAAGCTGGCGGAAAAATTGGATTTCAACTATCACAAAAAAGGCTGGTTCCTGGAAGCGGCGTTAGTCTATTGCAAGGCCGTGACCGATCTGGAGCGCAACCTGGACTTGGCAGAACTGAGATCGCGCGGTTTTCTGGCTTTCCGCGAGTACATAGCGAATTACCTCCACTCGCCTGGGTTCCAGTCGCTGGTGGAGGAGGCGCATAAGGTCAAAAGCGGGTTGTCGGGCCTGAAATATAGTGTTATTGTCCACTACGGCAAGTTCAGCGTACGGAAATATGATGGGGAGAAGGATTACAACGCGGAGGTGATCAAGACCTTCGAGAAGTTCAAGCAGGGCGCGGTGAAAGATTACCGGCTTAAGCTTGACTATGGGTCTGGCATGAACCATATCGAAGCGATCATCCTCGATTTCGTCTCCCGCCTGTATCCGGAACCGTTTGCCGCGCTGGACGGGTTTTGCGAGCAGCACAGCAATTTTTTTGATGAGACTGTCCGCACGTTCGACCGGGAAATCCAATTTTACGTCGCCTATCTGGAATTTGTCGCTGATTTCAAACGCAAGGGGCTGGCGTTTTGTTGCCCACAGGTGAGCGCAACCAGCCGCGAAGTGTACGATGAGGACGGCTTCGATTTGGCGTTAGCGCATACCCTGCTGCATACCGAGAAGCCAGTGGTTTGTAACGACTTTTTCCTGAAAGGGCCCGAGCGCATCATCGTCGTCTCAGGCCCGAACCAGGGCGGCAAGACCACTTTTGCCCGCACCTTCGGGCAATTGCACTATCTTGCCGCCCTCGGCTGTCCCGTGCCGGGTAGCAAGGCCCGGCTCTTTTTATTCGACCGGATTTTTACCCATTTCGAGCGGGAGGAGGACATCCGTAACCTGCGCGGCAAGCTGAAGGACGATCTGGTGCGCATTCACGATATTCTCACTAGCGCCACATCAGACAGCATTCTGATCGTGAACGAGGTGTTCGCCTCCACCACTCTGGAAGACGCCGTCTTCCTGAGCAAAGAGATCATGGAAAGGGTGATGGAACTGGATTTGCTGTGCGTGTGGGTGACGTTCATCGATGAGTTGTCGTCCCTGAGCGAGAAAACAATCAGCATGGTCAGCACAGTCATTCCAGAAAACCCGGCCCTGCGGACATTCAAAATCGTCCGAAAACCCGCCGATGGGCTGGCCTACGCTCTCTCGATTGCCAGAAAACACCGCCTGACCTACGAGCAGATCAAGGAGCGTATCCAGCTATGAAGGTTTTCCTGATGTATCCTGACCGGGATTTCGACCCAAAGCAGACACTCCCGCCCAACGAAGCAGAGCTTACGCAGGACCTGGAATTGAACACGCTTTTCAACGTAATGGCGCAGGGGGATGAATTTCTATTCGAGACGGCAAAACAGGCCGTTTTGTCCAGCCTGGATACGCCAGACACGATCCGCTACCGCCAGGAGATTCTCAGGGACTGTCTGAACCATCTGGATGTTGTCAGGCAGATTTACAGCATTCCGCTCCAGGCGATTGAAAGAAAACGCAAGCGCTGGATGGGCATTTTCGGCCGTCATCCCAGCTCAGTCCTGAGCAGCGCGCTGCAAATGCTAGAGCTGTTTGTCGAACTACTCAAGATCTTGAAGAAAATTGCCGACGAGCACGCCGGGAGATTTGAATCGCAGGGCTTTCGCAGGTTTTTTGCGATGATCCAGCAGGAACTGGATGACGACTATTTCGCCGTGGTAGAAAAGCATCTCAAAGAGCTTTCATTCCCCCGCGGCGCTTTGCTCAGCGCCGAATTGGGAAAAGGCAATGAAGGCACAAATTACGTTTTGCGCAAAACTAACCACGACAACCGGAATTGGATCAAGCGGGTCATAAGTCGTAGATCGCCGGTCTATTCCTATACCCTGCCCCCGCGTGATGACCACGGGGCGCGGGCGCTTGGAGAATTACGCGACAGGGGCGTCAACCTGGTTGCCAACGCGGTGGGCCAGTCTGCCGACCATATCGATAGTTTTCTCAAAGTCCTGCAACAAGAACTGGCCTTTTATATCGGCTGCCTGAATTTATCCGAGCAGCTCAGCCAACTTGGAGAACCCATTACATTCCCCGATCCTGCGCCTGCCGGCGAGCGCCGGCATTCGTTCTCCGGCTTGTATGATGTCTCCCTGGCGTTGACTATGAAGCAAAAGGTCGTCGGCATCGACGTCGTTGCCGATGGCAAAGACCTTACGATCATTACAGGCGCCAATCAAGGCGGCAAATCCGTGTTTTTGCGCAGTATTGGCCTGGCGCAATTGATGATGCAGTGCGGCATGTTCGTCCCGGCGGAGTCATTTTCTGCCAATCTATGCACCGGTCTTTTCACGCATTACAAACGGGAAGAGGACACATCCATGAGGAGTGGCAAATTCGATGAAGAACTGGGCCGGATGAGCGCTATCATAGATACGATCAAGCCCGACGCGCTGGTCCTGTTCAACGAATCTTTTGCCGCTACCAACGAACGCGAGGGCTCGGAGATCGCCCGGCAAATCGTTAACGCCTTATTGGAACGGCGTATCAAGGTTTTCTTCGTCTCTCATTTATACGATTTTGCGCACAGCTTTTATAATAAAGGGATGGAAAATGCCTATTTCCTGCGCGCCGAAAGACAGCCGGACGGTAGCCGGACGTTCAGATTGAGCGAAGGGAAACCCCTGCCGACCAGTTTTGGGAGGGATGTGTATCAAAGGGTGTTTGTCAAAAGCGAGGCTTGAAACAAATATGCAAATCATCTCGTTCAAAATGCGGCGTCGGCTGCGCCGTTTACTCAGAAGTGAGGCTATGGAAAAAATTCTCATTATTTCAATCGGTGCTGTGCTGGGTGCCAATGCCCGTTACTGGCTGGGAGGCTGGGCGGCGGAAAAGTTTGGCACAGCGTTCCCCTATGGAACATTCATCATCAACCTGACTGGGAGCTTTATCCTCGGATTATTCATCACCCTGGTTACCGACCGATTCCTGGTAGATCCCAACTGGCGCTTGCTGGTAACGATTGGGTTTCTTGGCTCCTACACCACGTTTTCGTCGTATACTTTCGAGAGCGTGGGTCTGATTTTGGAAAACCAATGGCTTCCCGGCCTGTTCAATCTTTTTGGAAGCGCCTTTTTGGGAGGGTTGACGGTCTTGCTGGGCATTCTTATAGCGCGAGCCGTATAGAGAAGGAGGAAGTAATATGTCACCGGAAGAGTTGATGGAAAAGAAAGCCAAACGGTTGAGTATTTACATCGGTGAGAGTGACCAGTGGCGCGGCAAGGCGCTCTACGTTGCTTTGCTGGAAACGTTGAGAGCACACGGGATGGCCGGCGCGACGGTCACGCGCGGCCTGGCCGGTTTTGGGGCGCATTCCGTAGTGCATACCGCTACAATCCTGCGGCTTTCTCTTGATTTGCCGCTCATCATCCACGTCATTGATTCATCGGAAAAGATCGCTGCAGTGCTAAAAATCATTGCTCCAATGGTTGGAGAGGGATTGGTCATCCTCGAAGATGTAGAGGTCGTCAAATATACACATCGCTATTTGAACCCCCTCCCGGCAGATAAACACGTATCAGAAGTGATGACGCGTAAGGTCATCACTTTGGCGGATACAACGCCGGTGGCAGAAGCCTGGGAGACGATGCTCACACATTTGCTCAAGGCACTGCCTGTGGTAAATACGCACGGGGAGGTCATTGGGGTACTGACTGACGAAGATCTGCTTGAACGCGCTGGCTTGGAACAGCATTTATCCATCGCCGAGCGGCTGGACGAACAGACTCTGCAAGAAGAGTTCACCGCTCTGCGTAATAGCCCACTCAAAGTTGCAAACGTGATGACGTCTCCTGCAATCACGGTGCTGGGGGATGAGCCCTTGAGCATCGCTACTGCGCGCATGGCTGAACATGGCATCAAACGTTTGCCTGTTCTTGACAAAAGTGGAAAATTGATTGGAGTGCTCTCACGTGTGGACGTATTGAAGCAAGTTATCAGCGAAGAAGCAAAGCAGCGTGCAGCCAAAGCGCCCTCTGGAGCTGCGCGAACCCTTGGTGATGTCATGCTTTCTGATATCCCCACTGTCCATGAAGATGCTCGCCTTGCCGATGTTGTTACCTGCTTCCTTGAAACGCGAACCCGCCGCCTGGTCGTGACCGATGACGCGGGCAGGCCGTTAGGTTTGATTAGCGACGCAGATGCGGTCATGCGTGTCCAGCCATCTGCGCGGCGAGGTGTCCTGCAAGCCCTGCGTGGCAAACGCTCCACTCTCGACGAAAAAGCGACTGCCTCCCAATTGATGTCGCGCGTTGTCCTGAGCGCTTCCCCAGATACCCCTCTGACGGAAGCCGCACAAATCATGCTCTCACACAAGCGCAAATGGATGGTGGTTGTGGATGATAAGGGCAAGGCCATCGGCCTGGTGGATCGTCAGATTCTATTCAAGGCGCTTGCGGGGCGCTGATTATTTTGATGACGAACATATAAATCCATCTGCGCTCATTGTATGGGTTGTATGCCAATTTCGTTGAACGGGACATCCGCAAGGTTGCGAAGACGCTCGATGCGGTTCCATTCTGTCTGCCCGTGACGGACTAAAATAATTCGTGTCAAGTAATTATCTATTGATGTATGAGTTACCGCTCTCGCTCATTTATTCAAAAGCGAGAGCGGCGCCAATCGAGAAATTCCTGTAAGCCTATCTTACGAACGCCTTGCGCCCGGCGTAGTCCGCTGCATCGCCCAGTTCATCCTCGATGCGCATCAATTGGTTGTATTTTTCTACGCGCTCGCCACGAGCAGGCGCGCCGGTTTTCAGATGACCCGTGGACATAGCAACCGTCAGGTCGGCGATAAAGCTGTCCACTGTCTCGCCGGAGCGGTGCGAGACCATTGCGCCCCAGCCAGCTTTGTTCGCCATCTGGATTGCGGCAATCGTCTCGGTCAGCGAGCCAATCTGGTTGAGTTTGATCAACACAGCATTGGCAACATTCTCTTTGATCCCGCGCGCGATGCGCTCAACATTGGTCACAAACAGGTCATCACCTACCAGTTCGATCTTGTTACCCAGGGTCTGGTTGAGTAGTTTCCAGCCCTCCCAGTCGTCCTCGGCCAGACCATCCTCCAGCACCACGATCGGGTACTTCTCGACCCACGATTTCCAGATGTCCACCAGTTCGGCAGCGCTGACTTTGCGGCCTTCGGTGCGCAGGTTATATAGCCCATCCTCGAAAATGCCACTGACAGCCGGGTCAAGCGCCAAGGCCACGTCCACGCCGGGTTTGTATCCGGCTTTTTCGATGGCTTGCAAGATGAGTTCCACCGCATCCGCGTTTTTCTTGAGCGCCGGCGCAAATCCACCTTCATCGCCCACGCCAGTGGAGTAGCCGCCGTCTTTCAGCACACCTTTGAGCGCGTGATAGACCTCGCTGCCCCAACGAAGTGCTTCGCGGAAGTTCGGCGCGCCCACGGGGGCGATCATGAATTCCTGGAAGTCCGTGCCCTGCCAGTTGGCGTGCACGCCGCCGTTCAGGATGTTGAACATTGGCACTGGCAACAACACAACCTGGTCATCGCTCAAATAGCGATAGAGCGGAACTTGCTTTGAATTTGCCGCCGCGCGCGCTACCGCCATGCTGACACCTAAAATGGCGTTCGCGCCCAGTTTGGATTTGTTCGGCGTTCCGTCCAGGTCCAGCATAACCTGGTCGACAGCGGATTGATTGCCTGCCTCTATCCCAGACAAGGCGCGGGCCAGCGGCCCATTGACGTTTTCAACTGCTTTGAGCACTCCTTTGCCACTGAAACGCTTTTTGTCGCCGTCTCGCATTTCCAATGCCTCGTGAATGCCAGTGGACGCGCCCGAAGGCACAGCGGCTCTGCCTTGTGAGCCATCTTCCAGAACGATATCGACTTCGACAGTGGGATTGCCGCGCGAATCAAGGATCTCGCGGGCGTGTACAGATTTGATCTTGGACATTATGGTTTCTCCTGTTGGGATTCAGCCAGGAGCGCGGATAAGTGTAGCGCGATCCCGGCCAGATTTTGAATGTCAGCGTCCAGCAAGCTTGCGAGTTCTGGTTGGACTTTCCCGAATCTCCTCAGTTTGCTTGCGCGGGTGTCGAGTAAATTCGCCCAATTTACCGTTAATTCGCCTCGTATCCAGGACGCAGAGTTGCTTGATTCTTTCCTCAAACCAAACTTTCGGCTCAACTTTTCGATCAAATCCAACGCTGTATTGATCGCTTGCCGGGCTTGCTCTCTATTTTCTTCTGAAAGGGCGAGTTTGCGGTGATACAAGATACCGATGTCCTCGCGCCCATCCAGCCATTCCTGCGCATGACGAAGGTTTTCCTCGTACATCCGCAGGGTTACGCCAAGGGAATTCTTCTGGGAAGGATTAAGTGCGTTTTTCATACGATTCCCGGTTATGCCAGTTTAGGAAAGAGGTTTCTCTAAATTGGCTGGCGGCAACAAAAAAGCCTCTACCAGCAGGATGATGGTAGAGGCTATCAGTCGTGAGCTACGACGCAGGTTTTGTTTTCAGCGTTGACGAGCCTCATCATCAACGCGCCTGTGAATTTTGAGTTTTCCTAATGATATTATACCACTTGCTTTCTTTCACTTCACCCAAACTGGTGATTACCCATAAGTCGCGTACTCCTGAAAGAGATGATGAGGGAAAGGTTGAATAGCTGACCAAGAGAGGGTCGCCACAGTCTGGTAAACGGCACTCAAGCCGCGAAGCAAGATGTAAGGGCCATCACGATCTGTCGATAAGCCCAGCTTGCCGCCCAGTTTTCTTAGCCAAAGTACAGCTTGGGGAGGCCAATGTTGATTGAGGTGGAAGACAAATTGAGCGGCCAGCAAGACGAGGGCAAAGATGCGTCGCATGCGTTCGAGGGTATGGACGCGGACATCTTCCACATCCAAGCCTTGTTCCTGGTCAAAACGATAGCCGTGTTCGATGCGTCCGCGTAAACGCCAATCGTTGTAAATCTCCTGAGCCATGCGCTGGGTTCGGATGGGTATATTGGTCAGGAGGGTCAGGGTGCGCTTTTCGAGGTCATCTGTGGCGACCAGCACCCACAGCTTTTGATGAGTATCCGGCAGACGGATTTTGAACCAGCCCAGTTTGATCTTTGCCAAGCGGCTGCGTCCAGCATGTTGGAAGATCGCTTGGCAGGTGACCTGCCAGAGGACACAATCCACCAAGTCGCCCAGGTGTTCTGTTTCCCAGCGCCTCAAGCGAGGATTATAGACTTCCACCAGGCGTTCCAAGTGCGTGGCGGTAATGATGAACTCATTCGGTTGTAAAAATGCGAAGAGTTTTTGATCATCCCCACCGGAATCCATTATGAAACGCAGCTTTTGACCTGGAAAGACCCAACGGGTGGTACGGATTGAGCGTTGGATTTCTCGATTCTGGCTGAGGAAGTCAGCCGTTTGATAGGAGAACCAACTGGCATACGAAATGGCTGGCACCCGCGTGTTGACCACTGTGGCAGTCATGGCTGGATAGCCATGCGCCAGACGCGCCTCCCCCTGCAGGTTGGGTGGTGTGCTTTTATAAACCGTGCTTACGCCTTCCAACCTCTTCGTATACGGCTTTTCAAAGTTGACTGGATCCAGGGCCACCACTAGATAGTCAGGATGCTCTTCTCGAACGGTTCGTTGCCCTACCCGATACAACCCCTTATATAGTTGGTGATGGTTGAAACGCTTATTCGCTATAAACCGATACAGACGTTTCGCAGCCGCCCAGCAATCCATTTCCTGCCGAGAAATACTTTGCGCCATCGCCGCTATCACTGGCGTCTCTTGCGCCAAGATACCACGCACAGCCTGTGAAACCACTCTGCGCAAGCGCTTCTCGGGCAGCAATTCAGCGATAGGCACCAGAAATTCGTTCAACGTCTCATCCATTTCCTCGACTGGCAACTTGGCGAAAATGTCGGAAAGCGGTATATTTTTCATCACTCTGCCTCCTGCGATAGCTTTTGTGTGATAACAATTTTCTACCACAGTTGGCAGAGCTTTTCTTCAACCTTTCCACTTATGGGTAATCTCCAGGCATTATCTGGTGATTACCCATAACTCAAGTAGTCTGAAAAAGGTGGTGAGGAAAAGGCTGGATAGCGGTCCAGGACAAAGTAGCAACACATGGCCAAACGGCGCTCAAGCCACGCAGCAAAATGTAAGGGCCATCTCGGTCGGTTTTCAAGCCGAGTTTGCCACCCAGTTTTGGCAGCCAAAGGACGGCTTTTGGAGGCCAATGCTTCATCAGGGAGAAGACGAACTGGGCAGCAAGCAGGACGAGAGCAAAGATACGGCGCATACGCTCCAGTGTATGGACCCGCAGATCTTCGACATCCAAGCCTTGCTCCTGATCGAAGCGATAGCCATGTTCGATGCGCCCGCGCAAACGCCAATCGTTGTAGATCTCTTGGGCGCTGGTTTCGGTTAGGATGGGTACATTGGTCAACAAAGTCAAGGTGCGGTTCTCCAGATCATCTTCAACCACCAAGACCCACAACGGCTGATGTGTTTCCGGCAGGCGGATTGGGAACCAGCCCATTTTGAGATTGGCCAGACGTGTGCGTCCGGCGTGATGAAAGGCAGCCTGGTAAGCAGCCTGCCAGGGAACACAATCAACCAGGTCCTGTAAGTGCTCGGTTTCCCAGCGATCTAAGCAGGCGTTGTATACATCCACTAGACGTTCCAGGTGGGTAGCCGTGATAATGAACTCATCTGGTTCCAAAAAAGCGAAGAGTTTCTGGTCATCCCCGCCCGCATCCATCACAAAACGCCGTTTGCAGCCTGGAAAAACCCAACGCATGGTGCGGATTGAACGCTGGATCTCACGGTTTTGGCTCAGAAAGTCAGCCGTTTGACAGGAAAACCAGTTGGCATACGAAATAGCCGGAACGCGCGTATTGACCACCGTGGCGGTCATTGCTGGATAACCGTGCGCCAGACGGGCTGCACCTTTCAGGTCGGGCGGCGTACTCTTGTGCACTGTGCACACTCCCTCCAGCTTCTTGGTATACGGCTTCTCTAAATTGACCGGAGCCAACGCCACCACCAGATAGTCTGGTTGTTCTTCCGCAATTGTCCGGCGGGCAATCCGGTACAGCCCTTTGCAGAGCTGATGATGATTGAAACGCTCATTCCACATGAACCGATAGATCCGTTTCGCCGCTGCCCAGCAGCTCATCTCCTGCCGAGAGACGCTTTGCGCCATGGCCGCTATCACTGGCGTCTCTTGCGCTAGAATGCCGCGCACTGCCAGTGGCACTACCCGCCTGATTCGTTCTTCCGGCAGCAGTGCAACAAGAGGATTGAGAAATCTGTCTAGCGTTCCTTCCAGTTCTTCAAGTGGCATCCTGGCGAAGATTTCATGAAGCGGTATATTCAACATGGCTCTGCCTCCTGCATCTGGTTTGTGTGGTAACAAACTTCTACCACAGTTGGCAGAGCTTTTCTTCAACTCTTGGACTTATGGGTAATCACCAGACCCAAACCACTTTCCCATCGGTCATCTTTTGTAGCTCGTCCGGTGTCAACTCGAACACCGCATTCGGCGTTCCGGCGGCAGCCCAGATGACATTGTATTGCATCAGGTCTTCGTCCAGATAGGTTTCCATTGGCCTGACATGCGCTATAGGCGGGACGCCGCCGATGGCGTACCCGGTCACCTCACGGACGAAATTCGCATCGGCGCGCTCGATCTTTTCCCCGGCGTAGGCTTTGATGCGTTTCTCGTCCACGCGGTTGGCGCCGCTGGTCAATACCAGGATGGGCTTGCCGCTGGTCTTGCCCTTGAAAACGAGTGATTTGACGATCTGCCCGAGCGTCACGCCGACGCGGTCTGCGGCTTCCTGCGCCGTGCGTGTGGACTGGGTGTGTTCGATGACGGTTAAGTCAAAGCCCAGATCGCGCAGTGTATCCTGGATTTTTTGAGCGGTGGGAGATAGTCTACTTTTCATGCCTTTTATTTGAAGAACATGCCAATTTTCGCAAACAGCCAGGTAGCTAGAGAACTAAATACTTTTTCAGGAGGCCAAGGGTGTGATTTCTTCCACTGCACCAGCAAAAAAGCTGTCGCCATAGAAGTATAAGGCAAGAGAGTACAATGCAAAAGGGATTAGTTCAAAGAAAATCCTGTACTCATTAATTAATCCAAAGAGAAGAAGGAAACCAAGAAGGATAACCCCAATTACCTTAAAAGTACGAGCCGTTTTATTCAAAGAAGGTAGGAGCAAAAATGCCAGGAGGGTACCACTGTTGATTAACAATGGAATGAAATTTAAAGACACCAGCTTACTGAAATTATATAGCAAATAACTACCTTCCAGATTATCTTTTGTAAAGCTGTATTCCATTGTAAAAAACGGGAGCGGAACCTGAACATACAAGTCTATTGCTATTTTTGTACTCACGCAAATGATTAGGGACAGAAGGAAGAAGAATGTTTTGCGTTTCCAGGGGAGTTCAGAAAATAAGAATCCTAAGGGCAGAAGGATTATTGTTTCTTTGAGCCCCATTCCGAAGGGGAGCAATAAAAGTATCAACCAATAATGTTTCCTCGCGTACAAAATGGTAAATGCCGTGAAAACAAAAACACTTGGCAAATCCCAAGGAAATACGCGTTGGAGATTTGGTGTATAAGCAAATAGAATTGCTGCAAATGTTCCAAATAAATAAAAAATGGATTTTTGTTTTGCCGCAAGAACATAAAGCATACCGATCAGAAAAAACCACGATGCAGACCATATTGCAATGGTGTGTCGAAGGTTCAAGTTTCCTAGCTGTGCAACCTTTGCGGCAAGAAAATTCGTAATAATCCTGGGCCTCCACGCAACTTTAAATTCCCTATAACTTTCAATGCCCTTAGAGAAAGCCTGAAAAGTTCTCCGATTATCTTCTACCATTGGGGCTAAAGATGAGGTTTGGTAAGCGATAGATGTACTCAATCCAAGCAAAATGCAAATCAAACCAATGTAACTGACCAGTTTTTTTAAGTACATAAATTTCCCTTAGAACCTATCTCTAAACTTCGCATTTTCGCCAGCAGATGATGGCACAGGCAAAGAAAAGCAAGGACAAATAATTAGAGGCCTTC
>JAFGKO010000313.1 GCA_016928525.1 Anaerolineales bacterium
CGAACGAGTGTTCTGAAAACGACTACATTTTGAGGTTTTCATGCCCAGAAAACGAGTGTACGTTAGCTGATCTTTGCATCTGAAACAGGCTTTGAGGGTATGTCAGGAATCTTGTGTAAACGGGAGTTCATGCTGGCCAACGGTCTTCGAAACGAATGGCAAGCTGGTTGAGGATCATCGGCCAGTTCTGTGGAGCGCGGGTTCCGCTTTCTCAAAGCCCCCATGTTCTTCGCTCACAGCCTGTTCCTCAGGAACCCGGCTTGCATCATGGCCTTGATCATGGTTATGGGCTGACAACCCTGCTGGTCTTCGCCCTGGCGGAACGGCAGTTACGCCTGCGATTGAACAAAGAGAATGCCAGCGTCCCCTCCCAGACCGGGAGGCTGACACGGACGCCGACCACGCGTTGGTTTTTCCAGATGTTCGAGGGGCTTGACTTGTTATTGATCATGAAGAACGAGAAAGTCGTCGCACGTAAGGTGCTCAACCTGAAACCTCATCACCTGGTGATCATCCGCCTGCTTGGCCCCCAGGTTCAATATTGCGTCTCGCCGCCAGATTAAGGTGCGGAATGGGGGTTAGTGCGAAAAACCACTGCAAGCAAGGTCATTGACAGAATTTGAATACTTGTGTTAATATAAACCAATAACAGAAATTCTACAGAATACAACTTAGCCTACTAACACCCGGTAGGCGCCCCAGATGCCAAAAACGCTGGCGCTGGGAGAATTCGTTAGCAGCATTTGCTAAAGGTAGGGCCTTACTTTCAAGGCCTTACAGACGAGTCTCTCCAGCCGCCAGTGTTTCGTTTTAATTTCCGAGGTCAACCTATGTTTTCAACTCCCAATCCTTACCTTTGCAAGATCACTGAAGCCCACGAACGCAGCGGGCTGTCTTTGCGTGAAGTCGCCCTGGTCTGTGATCTGGACCCGAGCTACGTCCACTACATTCTGAAAGGAGCTCGCCGCCCGCACCGTGATGTAATCATTGCCCTTGGCTTTGCATACCGCCTCGAGCGCTGGGAGGTGGACGAACTTCTGCTCCTGGCGGGCCTGCCGCCCATCGGGCGTTCTGCCCTGCGGGAGTATCGTCAGAATGCCATTCAACCTGCCGAAAGGAATGAAGAATGAGCCTGATCCTTGCCCTAGATCCCGGTTTCGGGAATACCAAAGTCGCCACATCTCAAGGCGTGCATGTGATCCAATCCGCCGTGGCCCGGCCGCACGAAATCGGCATGGCCGCCAAAGGCTTGGAGACCCATGCCCGCCCACAAACGGTGGCGCTCGCGAACGGTCTAGCCTTTGTTGCCGGGCCAGGTGCCTGGGCCTGGGGAGAACCGCTCTCGACCCTGGACTTCAATGATCTGACCAGCCCTCAGCGCCTGTCCCTGTTCTATGCAGCCGCTTCTCATCTGCTACCGCCCGGGGAGCATGTCATTGACCTACTGGTCATCGGTTTGCCGGTCCCCCTGTTGCAGGATGAACTCCAAGCCAGGGCTGTAATCAGCAGCCTGAGCTTATTCAAGGCAGTCCACGAGTTTACAGTGGATGGAAAGAAGTACACTCTGATGGTCAGGCAGATGCGCGCCCTGCCTCAGCCGGTGGGGGCCTATGCCGACTGGCTGCTGAACGAGGATGGCCACGTCCGCCAAGGCGGGACGAATGCCGAAGTGGCGGTTCTGGACATAGGCATGAACACGTTGGATCTGTATGTTGTCCAAGGCTGGAAGGTGGCCCCGCGCTTTATAGGCGGAGGAAAGCTTGGCATCCGCCGCCTGCTGGAGAACTTGAACCCGAGCGGACGCGACCTGGAGGAACTGGACTCCGCCCTGCGCAGTGGTGCCCTCCAGCCAACTCTCGATCAGAAGACAGCCTGGCTGGGTGCCATCTTTGGGAACATCGAGCGCGTCTGGCCGGGGCTGCGACGCTTCGACGCCGTCCTTCCGACCGGCGGGGGTGCGGTTGTGCTGGGCGAACTGCTGCGCTCGGCGCTCGCGGCCAAGGGTGCGTCAGTCCACTGGCCAGTCGACCCGGTGACGGCCAACGTAGTTGGTTTCTACAAATGGGGCTGCCGTGTCCATCGTTAGAAAACCGGATGGCACGCTGGTGGTCGGGGTGCGCATCACCCTGAAACCCAACCGGGATGATGATCTGATTGCCCTGGTACTCTCGGCCAAGAAACTGGCTCCGGCGATCCGGGAAGCCATGCGCAGCGGCGTACTGCACTCGCCGGCATACTCCCCGGACGCCGACCAGGAAGCGCTGAATGCTATCGGGATCGACCTGTGAGATGTGACATTCCGGGTCGGTTGACCGGGAATGTCACATCTTCGCGTTGGCAAGAAAGGATGAAATGGTGGATTATGACCAGGACGACCCTACAGGCTTCTTATTTGGATACAGAGCAGCAGCGACAACTCGAAGCAGCCATCGAAAAACAGCTCCGGGAGCCATTGGATCTGGCCTCCTGGCAGGCCAACCGGCTGCGCGCTGCGGTCCTGGTGCGATTCCTGCTCCATACCGGATTGCAGTCGGTGGAAGCTCGGGCCTTGCGCCTGGGCGATATCCGCTTGGGGGAGCGAGCAGGGGTGGTGCATGTGCTCGGTAGGCGGGAGCGGCGCGTACCGCTGGATGACCCGACGTGCAATGCTTTGCGGGTCTGGTTGGCTGCCCGGCCGGAGGGGGATGTAGAATGGCTCTGGCTGGAAGGGGACTCGGGGAATGCCCATGGGCTGAGCGGGCGCGGCGTGTGGCGGGCCTGCCGGCGGATGGCGCACCTGGCCAGCCTGGATCCGGAGTCTGTCACGCCGCGCACCCTTCGCATCACCTGCGCCCATAACCTGCTGGCGGCCGGCGAGTCGCCGCGAGTGGTGATGCGCCTGCTGAGGCTTTCTTCAACCGATATGGTCTTGCGCTGTCTGCGGGAAAGTGCCAATTTTTAGGACAGGTTTGCTTGTGTTCTAAGGCCCGTTGGCGTATGATCGAATTGGATTTGCTCTGCTCGTGCAGGGCACCCCCATTCGTGAGGAAGCCTTCGGGCTTCGTTATTCGTGAGCAGCATTCTCCACGATGTATGTCGAAAGACATGCGAGGCGTGTGGGAACTGTTTTTTTAACTCCCCACGACCAACCCCTTCCCGGAACCTTTGTCCTCCAGGTCCGGGGCGCAAGGGACAGACGTACGCCAGCCCCATAGGATAGGAACGCGGGAACCGGTGCTGGCGATGAACTTCCCGCAGTGCGTCAGCCTTGGCTGACGACCGGCTTAACGAAACAGGTTAATACTAACGGGAACTACTGCGGAAAAAGTCCGAAGGAGGAGCTATGTGTCCTGCATCCCTGGCAAACCAGATTGCCCATGTCCTGGATACCCTGTGCTGGGACACCGAAGACATCGAAGCCTACAAGGCGGAACACGGGGTCGTCTCGGTCAAGCGCGACTTGCGCCCAGACGGCGACCCAACCCGCCCGCTGCCGGCTATTCTCTCGTACCGCACGCGGGCCGGCTACTTCCAGACCGCCGAGACCTTTTTCCAGCGGGCCAAGGCATTGACCGGAAAACGGCTACTGGCAGACCTGCTGGCCCCGGACACCGTGCGCCGGACGCTGGATACCCATTACCGGGATCACCAGCCCTCCACCATGCGGACGGTGCTGGCTGCCATCGGCAAGATGCACCAGGGCTGCGTGCAGGTGGGCTGGACCGAAGCGCCTTCGCCGATCACGGACGAGCTGCGCGAACACGTGAAGGCCTACCGTGACGACGGCGACGTGCGCCAGCCACGCTTCGGCTACATCCCGGAAGACGCCGAACGCATCCTGGCATACCTGAAGGAACACGGATCCAGGTTCGCTTTGCCGGCGGAGATCGCCCTGCGCTGCGGGCTGCGGATTTCCGAGATCGCCGGCCTGCAGGGGAAACATGTGGACCTGGAGAACGGGAAGCTGCATGTGGTTGGCAAAGGGGGCAAGAAGCGGAACGTGGACCTGCCGGCCGGCCTGGCGGAGCAGCTCAACCCATCCAGGCAGTATCTCTTCTTTCCCAACCGATCCTGGAAACAGGCCTTCTACCAGGCCGTGCGGGATGCCGCCCGTGAGCTGGGGATTCAGGTCAGCGGGGTGCACCGGCTGCGGGCAAACTATGCCCAGGCCGCGTACGAAGACCTAACGGGGAGCGGGAAAAGCAATCAGGATGCCCGGCGAGAGGTCTCCCGCCGGTTGGGGCACAACAGGGAGGAAGTGTCGAATAGCTATATCCCGCCATCTTGACGTTTCTGATGCAAATGATTATAGTTATAAAAATGTAGAAATGTGATAGAATCAATCACAAAGGAACATAATTATAACCTTGCCTACTCGCTCGCTTTCACCCTTGGAATCGAAGTTGATCCTGCACCTCGAATGGGAAAAGAAGCCAGTGATCAGCATAGAAGACGCCATGAAGATCCTGGGCGTCTCCTATGACCACGCCCGTCAGTTATTGCATGACCTAGTTCGAGATCGTTGGTTGGCAAGGATCCAGGCCGGAAAATTCGAAGTGATACCGGCCGAACGGGGCGAATATGCATTCTCGGATACGAACCCCCTTTTTCTCGGAAGCGTGCTGATCTGGCCGTACTATTACTCCTTTGCCACGGCTGCTTTCTTCCACGGCCTGTCCACACAGGCTTCCCAAACGGTTTTCATCGCCACACCGCAGGACCTGCCGCGTCGCCGGCTGGTGCGGGAGAAGGAATACCGGCTGGTCTTCCAGCCGGAGTACAAGTTCTTCGGCTGGTCGGAAGTGGATGCCTATGGAAGCCGGGTCAATATGGCGGAACCCGAAAAAGCGGTTCTGGACAGCATCGATCACCCGGCATATGCCGGCGATATCCCGGAAATTGCCGCGATGCTCTGGAGGGGAAGGAACAGCCTGGATTGGGAGAAGATGATCGATTACGGAGCCTGTTTCCGGTCACGTGCGCTCTTGCAGCGGCTGGGGTATTTGCTGGAAACAGTAAACATTCCCATGAAAGCAGAAGTACTCAGCTCTCTCTTGAACAAAGCCGTTGCGGATGGGAAGTGCTACCTTGGCCAACCTGGTCGCTGGGGAACGGGAGGGGCCTACAGTTCCACGTGGAAGGTCGTGGACAATGTCCCCCGAAAAGAGCTGTTCGCAGAACTTGAGGTTAAGTGATGATCGAAAAACGACTGGTGCAATGGTACGCGGCCGATGCCGGTGTGGATCTGGATATTGCCGAACGTGAAATCGCCCTGGTATATGTTCTGTGCATCCTGGCGGACCACGGATTGTTGGAGCGCTTGGCGTTCAAAGGCGGGACCGCCATTCGCAAGATCTACCTGGGCAGCCAGGGGCGTTTCAGCCTGGACCTGGATTTTACCGCAACGCAGGACACCGACCCGGAGGCATTGATCTTGGATGTAGCCGGTCTTTTTCATAACCAGAGTCATCATGGGTTGACATTTATCATTCCCGCCGGGGATTACTACGCCAACCCGGAATCCTGCGGGGCGGAAATCAGCTATCAACACGAGTGGTCTGCGTCCGGGAAATTCGGGATTCAGGTTAGCTTCCGTGGCCGGCCCCTGCTTCCGGTCCGGTCGGCAGCGCTACGCCATGAGCGGTATTTTGAATGGTTGGGGGTCAAGCCACCTGCTACCCCATCCCTGGACTTGCACGAGATCATTGGGGAGAAGATCCGGGCGGCTTCCCAGCGCAGCCGGGTACGCGACCTGTATGATCTCTACCAGCTCGCAAGCTTGCGTTTTGACCGCGCCCGCATGCGCCGGATTGCCGTGCTCAAGTGCTGGGAGACGAACTTCGCATTCGATCCGGCAGCGTTCCTGACCGGGGTCGATGCCGGGCAATATGATTGGGCTGACTTGCGTCGGCTTCTACACAAGGGCCGAGAGGTCCAACCAGCCGTGATCATGCGCGGCGTGCGGGAGAATTACGCTTTCTTGAGTGAATTAAGCCCGGACGAAGCCCTGCTTGCCGGCGATCCGTACCAGCGACAGAAAAAAATTTATCAGGCTCTTTGTGCCGATATCCAGTTTGTTGAATAACAGTTACCAAAGTCCGGCAGGATGTTTCATAAGCCGCGCTTCGGCTACATCCCGGAAGATGCCGAACGCATTGTTCTTTATCTGAAAGAGAATGGATCAAAGTTTGCTCTGCCGGTCGGGATCGCCCTGCGCTGCGGGCTGCGCATCTCCGAGATCGCCGGCTTGCAAGGGAAGCATGTGGATCTAGAGAAGATGGTCTTGCATGTGGTTGGTAAAGGGGGGAAGGAAAGGGATGTGGAATTGCCAGTCGGTATGGGAGAGCAGCTCAACCCTTCCAAGCAGTATCTCTTCGATCCCAGCCGATCCTGGAAACAGGCCTTCTACCAGGCAGTGCGGGATGCTGCCCGGGCGCTGGGGATCCGGGTCAGCGGAGTGCACCGGCTGCGGGTGAATTGCTTTCAAAACACTTACGAGAAATTGATAGCGAAAGGGCTGAACGACCGGGAGGCGCGGGAGAAAGTATCCCAAAATGCTGGCCATAACCGGGTTGAAGTAACGTATAGTTATGTTCCCAAGAAAGATTCTAGTTAGTCTCTGGTGCGAAACTCTCCAACACTACAGCTCTGGGCCGAGATACAGATCAAACTCCTGTATTTTGCCCTACATAATGATAGTGCTCGAAGATCGGCATTCAGTTTCGCACCAAGAACTAGTAAGGCATGACCTATATTCCTAATCCCATAAAAATTTTTAATGCAAACACATGTATTTCGAGATGATGCGCCAGAGATTCGTTATCCAATTTGGGGAATAATCCCATTTAGCGTAATGATTACGCCTTCTTCCCAAATATCTCCGAGTGATGGGGTTGTTTTCTCTCATAGTTTTCTGGCAAAAAGTACAAAAGCCATCTCATTAACGTTTGCCAGGTTGTGTCTGCCTCTGTTCTTACAACGCCTGTAATTTGTCTAATGAGATTGCGAACTGCGCCAAATCGTTGGGGCTCCTCGATAAGGCAATCAATTTTATACACAGCCGGCATTTGGATTAGTAGGGTTGACACCAAAAGGTTGAAAGTTTTTTCACCTAATCCAGTGGGAATTGATAAAACGGCTAAGTCTGCAATCGCTGCTTGCCTGGCGGCAGTTGACAGTTTGTCTAATTGTCCGGAGTAGGCAGAGTAAAGAGTTTCTGGGTACCGCGTTAATGGGAACCAGGTCTCTAATGGAATTGGTTGAACAGCAATATTTTGATCTTTTAGACTACTGGTCTGGGTAATATTTTCGGGGAGACCAGGTTTGATTGTCGGGCTGGTTGGGATTGATATCTTTGGATAGTTATCAACAGCAACTTTGAATTGATCGTAAAGGGCGTTGGTCACTTCTACGGTGCCGGCAAACAATTCTCTCTCAAACTCTTGGTTTTCAGGCGAAGGTATCAACAGTTCCAGATTAGGTGATAAAGACCAGCCCAAAGCAGCATGAGTTATGTTCGCCGAACCGACTAAGCAACTCTCATCCCCCCGATAATACTTGGCATGTAAATTCATGCGCAACGAAAGCGACGCGTTTGGTCGGGTCCGAAACAGCCCCCATATTTCAAGGTCGCTCACTCCGACGATGATTTCTTCCAGCCGCCAGCGAGTAACGCAATCTACCTTTACATCATCGCCTACGCTGCTTAATAAGCGCTTAAGAGCGTTGACCTTGATGAAGGGACTGACAATGAGCAATTTGCTTTGGGTATTACGAAGTAAGTGCTCTAGCAAGTCACCTGGTGTTTCCAAAGCTATCCTTCAAAATCATTGTCATCCAAAAATTGACTGGCAATCCGGCCCCAATCCCATCGAGCCTCAGTGGCGCCACGGCGGCGGGGGCCATCAGGCATTTCATCTTCATAACGGGCCCAAGCCATAAGCAGGAGTTTCAAACCATCTCGCGCTGTAGCAATCCGGGTGCGCAATTCGTCAATGTCTGACTCATCGAATTCACGCTCCAAAACTTCAACCAGGCGCGAATAAGCTGGGTGGTTTGTATTCAGCGATACAATCAATGAACCGCCTCTTGCTTTGACGTCAAAGAATGCCGGCGTATTAATGTTTGCTTCAGCAAATGTGTACTTCAGGCTACGCCCGACCGTGACTGCAGCAATCTGAGAAGCAGCCTGTTTTGTCAGACCCTCTTCTACGAGCGTGTCTTCGATATCGGATTGACGTTGTTCAGCGGGTAATTCTTCCTGAGTATCACTTTCGCCTTTCAGGCCATCTTCCTTACGCTTATCAGTGGCTTGAGTGGCGATTGCCTCTGGATCATTTTTGCCATCATCATACCGTGAACGTTTTGTCCCGGCTGTTTGTGTCTTGATGGACCGGCGAATTGAGTTGATATTCTTTTGAACATGGCTCGCGATTTCCAGCAGCGGCAGCCGAGGATCCTCATCGACATGCAGCTCTTCGAACTTGCCACTCAGTGTAATCCCTTCATCTCGCACCAATTCTTCAATGTCCACTTTGGCCATTTCTGAGAAGTGACGAGCAGACTGCTTGTTGTTGGTAACACCGAATAACTCATCGAGACCTGGTGCAAAGTCTACTTCTACTCCCCACCAACGGTCGCGTGTATCTGATGGATTTGACCAGCTTGGATCTAGATCAAGTTCACGGTTAGCTCGAACGATGGATACACCTACATTGCGTTTGGCATGCTGGCCATAGGGCTCGCTACCGGGGTTATAGCCTTGACGTGCTTCTTCCTTGGCATAGGAAAACTTTACCGTAACAGGGTACTGATTATCGCCATAGTGAATGTAAAACGTTGTTGGCTCACCCCAAGGTTCAAACATCGGTTGATTATCGAACGGAGCGGGGCAGGATGTATTCTCCAAAAGATAGATTGGATCGTTGGGGCGCGCATATTTTTCGCTCAAGTTTTCCACGGGCTTCTTTCGGTCAAAAGCAGCCATGCGGATAGAGACACGGTTTTCATGGATAAAATACCTGTACATCCGGCCAATCAGGAATTCCGAATTATCAATGATGGCATTGGCAGTTTTCCACATGATACGGTCCAAGTCGGTCCAAACGATCAAAGTGCCCGTTTCCCCAAAGACTTTCCCTGTCTTTCTGAAAATGTCGGGGATCGGCTTGGTAATTGGCGAGGGGACTTCACACATTTTCTCATCCCCGATTTCATCTAAGTCAAGATATGAATAAATAGCGTTTTCGGGGCTATTTTGCCAGGTCCATACTTCGACACGCCGGCATTGTGAAATAGATGAACTTGGCAGCCCCATGCCGAAGCGACCAATGCCATCCTGATCATCGTCTAAATGGGTGCCATTACCAAACTGAAGAGCGATTCGTAGTGTGTCAGCATCCATGCCACAGCCATTGTCCAAAACGCCCAAAGCATGGATACGTGAACGCCTTCGCTGGTTTAGTTGGACTTCTTCTTCGGCACAAAGCAATTCAACTTTATCAGCTCCGGCCTGGATAGCATTATCAATCAACTCTGCAATAGCATAGGCAGCGTTTTTGTAGCCGTTATCCCGCATCGCTTTGACAGCAAGTTTTGTAGGTACAATATCGTAAGACATAGTCACTCCCAAACATCTTCCCAATTTATGAATGCATCAGCGACACTACCAAAACCAGGTAATCCCTGATCCAATATGGTTACAACCTCGGCAGTCTTGTTACCTCCAGCTTTAACTCCGCGGATAGCACGTCCTACCATCTGGCTATAAAGCACCAAAGACTTTGTGGGACGGGCTATAAGGGCAGCGCTCGTTTTAGGCGCGTCAAAACCAGTGGTCAATACCCCAAAGTTGCACAAAATCCGAATTTCGTCATCATCTTTCTTGAAATCCAAAATGTTGAGTTCACGGTTATAAGAACTAGATTTGCTGGTTACAGAGTTTGCTTTATAGCCTCGCGCTCGCAGCACAGAAGCTAACAAATCAGAATGCTCGACTGTTGTAGCAAAAACAATGATCCGGTGATGGGTTTCAGCTAACCTTTCGATTTCCAGGACGATTTTTAGATTTCGTAAGCGATCTTCAGCCAAGCGAACAAGAATGTTATCTGGGATATCAAGGCTATTTTGAATTTTCTCCAAATCGATGTCGGTTAGCTCAAAACCGCCATCGTGCATCAAGGGGCGAAAATCGACTTGTGCCAGATAACCTTCGTCTGTTAGATAGTCGACCGGGTTCTGGTAGCCGGGTATTTGCAGCGTTACCTTTTTCTGGTGGAAAAATAATGCCAGTTTAGCATCGGCGTCAATATCTGCCCAGGTGCGTCCTGGCGTGGCCGTGAGGCCCAAAAGGCCGGTTGTGGGGTGTTGAACAACCAAAGCATCAAGCAAATAGCTGTACGTTTCTGCGATAGCCGAATGTGCTTCGTCAATAATCACCATAGTGCACCGGTTGCCCAGCTGGCTGATGAAACGGATATTCTTTTTGGCGGCATTATATAGCTTGGATAAACCAGCAATCACAATGCCGTCTTGGCCTTCTGAAGACTCGTAGTTTTGATTGCCCCAAAAGCGAAAGATATCCACTTTCCGATTGCCGAGGCTAAACCATGATTTCTCGAACTCCTCTGCGGCCTGCTCGCAGAGTTCTTCACTAAAAGCTAACCACACAACCAGACCAGGTTCTCTTTCCCGTAAATGCTCACAAATAACATTCATTGCAGTGCGGGTTTTGCCTGCGCCTGTTGGCATATGTAAAACCACCCTTCTGGGCGGTGTCTTTAGTGCGCTAAAAACTTTTCGAGCTGCCTCACGTTGATGAGGAAACAGTGAATATCCAGCTCTTCCAGCCAGCGCGTCATCTTTTTCTGGCGCAATAGGCTTTATTGGTACTAGGACTTCAAAATAATCAAACAGGGCTTTTTCAAGAGCTGACCCTTTTTGAATTCGTTTTCGTTTTACTTCATCATAGGGATTTTGGGGACTTTTGATACCCAGAACTCGAGCTAACTGGATGACTTCGTCTGGTCGGAGTAAATCAACAATGATATTTCGTGATTTTAGCTCTGATACCAAACCTTGAGGAGAGTAAAGGTCAAAAATAAGATCGGTTATTCTTCCCGGGGAAGCTAAACCTACATCAAGCAACAAAATTAGCCCCAAAGCAGGCCCGCCAAGTAGCGTTTGTAAAGATTGGTCGTCAGCTCGCGAAAAAAGCGTATGGAGATTCATCCTATACTTGCTCCCTCCACAAATACATCATCTGGGTTGGAGCCATTCAGGATCTTAGAGTAAGGGACATCTTATTCAGCAACAGACCAAATTGATGTGAGATTATTATACGACGAATTCTATTCTGGACTTTGTCCATTTTGGACAGTTCAAGGTGTGTAAAAAGCGGCATTACACAGGTAATTGAGTAAATCGGGCTGCATTTTTCGAA
>JAFGKO010000314.1 GCA_016928525.1 Anaerolineales bacterium
GCAATTGTGTACGGAAAATATGGGTTGCCAGATGTGCTTGAACTCAAGGATATAGAAAATCCCACTCCTCTCGACGATGAAGTTTTGGTAGAAGTTCATGCGGCTTCCGTCAATGCGTATGATTGGCACTTCCTGACAGCAGACGTATTCCTAATCCGTTTGATGGGCGGCGGGTTGCTCAGACCGAAAAAGAAGACTCTTGGAGCTGACATTGCTGGGAGGGTTGTTGCTGTCGGTAAAAACATCACCCGATTTCATCTAGGCGATGAAGTGTTCGGGAAGGCAAAAGGTGGCAGTGGCGGTTTTGCTGAATATGTTTGTGCGCCTGAAAAGTCTCTAGAATTGAAACCAACGAATGTTTCTTTTGAGGAAGCGTCGACGGCCTCAATGGCAGCATTGACTGCGCTTCAGGGACTTCGTGACGAAGGACAAATTCAATCAGGTAACAAGGTTTTGATTCATGGCGCATCGGGGGGCGTAGGTACATTTGCCGTCCAAATTGCCAAATCATTCGAAGCAGAAGTGACTGCTGTATGTAGTTCAAGGAATGTGGACATAGCACGCTCAATTGGGGCTAACCATGTAATCGACTACACCCATGAAGACTTTACCCTAAATGGGGAGCTTTACGACCTGATTCTGGTTGCAAACGGAAATCGTTCGATTGATGAGTACAAGCAAGCATTAAAGCCAAACGGTATTTGTGTTTTGGCTGGTGGTGGAGGCGGTTCTATCCTCGAACTCATTGTAGGCATGTTCCAAGAGTGGTGGATTTCAAAAACCGAGAACAAGAAAATCGGCTCCTTTCTTGCAAATATCAATCAAAAAGATTTAGCGTTTATGAAAGAACTTCTTGCATCTGGCAAAGTAAAGCCAGTCATCGATCGGTGCTATCCGTTGCGTGACACAGCAGAAGCCCTTCGCTATATTGGCGCAGGAC
The DNA here is from genome assembly GCA_016928525.1 of Anaerolineales bacterium. The sequence goes on from JAFGKO010000314.1 coordinate 941, forward strand.
ATGCCCAAGGAAAAATCGTTATAACTATGGAGCATGCCAGCAAAACCTACCCACGCTAACACCGGGTTGAAGAAAAGGATTAATGAAATGGAAACACAACTTCAATACCAAGTAGATTCGTACCGCTTTCTGGACCGTGCGGTCAAAAAAATGGTGCGCTCGTGGATCAGAAGGGATACGCCGCGTGAGATTCCCTGGACGCCTTTGAAAAAATCATTGTCAGAAAGCACGGTGGCACTGGTCAGTTCTGCTGGGCTGGCCCTGAAAACAGATCAGCCTTTTGATCAGGAAGGCGAAAGGCGAAATCCCTGGTGGGGTGATCCGTCGTTCAGGGTGATACCACGTACGGCGAATGCAGATGAATTGGAACTCTATCACCTGCATGTTGATCCCAGTCTCGTAGACCAGGATATCAACACCTTCTTCCCTTTGCAGCGGTTGCTAGAGCTTGAACAGCGCGGCGAAATTGGACGGTCGGCTGCAAATCATTACTCTTATATGGGGTACATTCTCCAGCCGCGGGAACTGTTGGAAAATAGTGTGCCGAACATGATCCAGCACATGCAACAGGATGGCGTAGATGTTGCCCTGCTTGTACCCGTCTGACCGGTCTGCTGCTGGTCCGTAGGACTGGTTCAAAGAGCAATCGAAGCATCAGGGATAAGCACCATCACGCTCTCCAGCATTCCCGACCTGATGCATGCCGTCAGTGTGCCGCGCCTGGCAGCCATCGAATATCCGCTGGGGTTTGTGCTGGGGCAACCAGGGGATCGGGATGGACAACTGGACGTTTTGCGTTCGACGCTCGCAGCGCTGGTTGAGATGACCTGGCCGGGCGAGGTCGCGCATCTTCCTTATGAGTGGCCTGCTTCCGCGCGAAGACTGAATGCCAATCCCCCTGTTCCACCACCAATAGGGAAGTATTTGCTAAAACACCCGTGGCAGATTCCGAATCTTCTCTCACGAAAGATTCCTGGATAAGAATTCAGAAACCTTTGAGCTATGCGTTCAACCGAATGAAATACAAAAGGATAAGAAAATGAAAAGAAAGAAAAGTGGATTTTGGATCCTCCTGAGCATAATCATCATTGTCAACTTTGCGGTTGTCGGACTCAACTTGCTCGATCCTATGCCTGAAGGCGGGGAATACGAGGATGGGGTACTGCGGGTGTGGGTCACCTGGGGAGATAACCGCGATCAGATACAGCCCCTTTTCGATCGCTACACCCAGGAGACAGGTCAACCGGTCAAAGTAGCATCAAGGGTGAAACTTAACCAACTGGAGGAAGCTTTAGCCAGTGACACACTACCAGATGTTGTCATCTTTAGCAATAACATCCCAGTCGCATCCTATTACCAACAAGGTTGGATCGAACCACTCGATCAATGGATTGAAGGAACTGGCATTGACATGGCTGACATTTACCCAGCACCCTTATCACAATGCAAATTGTATGATGGAAGCTACGCTTGTCTGCCCTGGGGGGCAGATGCATATGCCTTGTATTGGAACAAGGATTTGTTCGCCGCTGTCGGTCTCGATCCAGAGCAGCCTCCATCATCGATGGAGGAACTGCTCGAGTACGCCGGGCAATTGAATGTCCGGGATGAAGCGGGGAGATTCAGTCAGGTTGGATTTATTCCTGATTACCCACGTTCACGATTTGGTCTGTATGCGCACATGTTTGGCGGATCCTGGTTCGCTGAAGATAATAACAAGTTGATGGTCGACTCCCAGCCAATGATCGATGCCCTGAACTGGCAGTTACAGCCATACAAACAGATGGGAATCGCCGAAGCCGATCAATTTATCTCTTCCATTTATCCTTACAGTAATTCCAAACATGCAGTCTTTGGTGGAATCCGGATGAATTGCCAACAGTGTCATCGTTATGCGCCACCCAAGAAGAATATGCCCGAAAACGGTTTCTATGATGGAAAGATAGCCATGCTGGTAGATGGTGAGTGGCAGTTGGATGCAAATTACATCTCTAACTTCAAGCCCGATCTGAATTATGGCGTAGCCCCATTTCCGGCCTCTGCTATTCATCCGGAACTGGCTAACAGCTCAATCATCCGGGGGCCAGTAGTTGTCATATCCACAAATACACAGGATAAAGTTGCCTCTGCAAACCTGTTAGCCTGGATGATGACACCGGAAACAATTGCTGAGTTGGCTTACTCCACCAATCTCCTTCCAACCAGTCACACGGCTGCGCAAGATTTGCGCTTCGAACAAATCCCGAACTTCCAGATGTTTATGGATTTAGTGGCATCCCCTAATTCAAGTTCGGTCATTTCGACACAGAATAGCACTGAAGCCAATCAAGCACTGGCACAGGCTGAAAGGGATTTGTTGCATGAAACTGGTGGCGATCCAGCGTTGTTATTCACTAGAATACAGACTGATTTTATGTCAGGATCAGAAATATCTTTCGGCAATTAAGGCGTGCCATAATTACCATTAATAAAAAGTAATTCTTTCTGCCATAAGGCAGTACATTACAATTCTATGAAGGTTTTCCACTAGGTGAATCGATGAACACAAATATTCGGAAAGCATCTGCGGAAGATTACGACTCCTTGTGTACCCTATTTGATAAGGTTGATGCGTTGCATCGTAACAATCTCCCTCATATTTTCATAAAACCAGATGGACCTGTTCGGGAATGTGATTACTATTTGGGGTTGATATCCGATGAAAATATTGGCCTGTTTGTTGCAGAATTAGATGGGAACGTTGTTGGTTTTGTCCATGTGATCATCAAGGAAGCACCCGACATTCCTGTTTTTATCCAACGCCGGTATGCCGTTGTTGATAGCATACTTGTAGAATCGGCATTTCAAAAGCATGGGATTGGAAAATCGCTGATGGACAAGATGCAAGAATGGTCATTTTCAAAAGGCGCCGAATCAATTGAGTTAAACGTTTACGAATTTAACTCTAATGCAATCTCTTTCTATAAAAGACGTGGCTATAGAACTCTTAGCAGGAAAATGAGCAAAGAACTGAAATAATACCAGTTTGATGAATTCAAGATATAACGTTATAATTCCGATAGATACTTCATTTATCGAACGCCCCCGATTTGTTACGCTCCGCGAGCCCTATTCCCGTCGGGGCCGCTGTTACTACTCTCTTGACAGAGAGTTCTCAATACAGGCAGAAACGCAAAAGAAGGCTGCAGGGCCACAATTGCGGTTTCTCGCACAAAGATTGCTTCGATCGTGAGTCGGAGCAATCTTTTTTGTTCGATTGTCGTCACCTTGCTCCAGTTGGCTAACGCCGGCTGGAGTTTTTTGATGAGCGGTAGTGTAGCAGTGAAATTGAGTTCTTGCAAGGGTTGGACGAGATTTTCAACCCTTTCTTTCTCACGCTCTACCACATCCTTCGTGACTTCGCCTCGGATGTAAAGCTCCTGCGCTCTTTGAAGCTGCGCTTCTGCTTCTTCCACACTCAAGGCGACAGCATCCGGGTTCACAGATTTTTCCCAGCGTCGAATAGCTTTCAACAGCAAACCAGCCACTTCCTTCTCCAAAGGGATCGCCTTTGGGCTGGGCTGCGAGCACATATCTCTGCGTTCGATCCGACCCGAATCTTTGTAAACGTGCGTGTTCCTCGGGTTCTGCGTCGAACCACGCATTGGGTATCCGCAGTTACCGCAGAAGATCCTGCCGGTCAGCGGATAAATGCGCTGAGGTGTGCTGCCTCTCATCAAAGCGATCCCGGCAATCGCCCTGCGGATTTCCTGTGTCTCCTGGAAGACATCCTCAGAGATCAAGGCCGGGTGTCTCCCTGGATAGAGCGCCTGCAACCAGCGCGGCTTAGCATTGCCAAAGTAAGGGACCTTACCGGTGTAGAACACCTGGTTCAAGATACCGCGCACGAAATCTTTTGTGAAAGGACCAGGTTCCTTACGACCGCGGATACTTCTCTGCCGGTACGGCTGCTCGGTTCCATCCGGTCCGATGAAGGTGGTCTGATTGAGCTGCTCGGCGATCACCACATCGTTCGGCGTATCGTTCATGTACAGGGCGAACGCCATCTGGACCGCCTTGCTATCAATGGGATGTGGCACCAGGATCTTCCCATCGCTCTTGTCAGGCTTGCCTACATCCGGACAGTAGCCTGGACCATTTGGATCGTCGTACCTGGAACATTGCCCGCGGCAATACCCAAGCGGGATATTCCCGTTCCAGAAGCCATCCTTTGCCCGCTGGAGCTTGCCCTTGCGGGTTTCCTGGCGGAGATTGTCGATGTAGATCTCGGCCAACATTCCCAGCATGGTCAGGGTTAGCTTACCCCAGGGGGTGGTAAAGTCAAGCCGCTCCTGAACCGAGACGAAGGTCACTTTGCGGTTGTTCAACTGGTCCAGGGCGTTGAGCAACCCACTCAGGTGACGGTAGAAGCGGCCGATCTTGTCCACCACGACAACATCGAACTTGCCTTCCCTGGCATCTTCCATCAACCGGATCAGTTCAGGTCTTTGGCTATCCTTCTTGGCCAAGATGCCGGCATCTGTGTAGATGTGGACCAGTTTCCAGTCTCGCTCAGATGCATACTTGCGGATGTTGTTTTCCTGGGCATCCAGGCTGAAACCATCCACCTGCTCTCGCATCGACACGCGCCGATAGCCGACAGCGCGCATTGAAAATGTTGTCATACAATTTTTCTCCTTTCTATGCGGGGCTATAATTCGGTAAAACCATTCTATCGCACGAAGGAGACGTACATGTCAGAATCGATGGGCAAACGAGTTAATTATGCCCGCAGGCAGAAGGTTGATCTGTTTGCATTCGCCGAAAGGATCAATGAATTGCTGGCCGAAAGGAACCTGTCGATGCGTGCTGCTGCGCTGAACGCCGGGCTCGATCACTAGGCCGTTCGGGTTGAATTTCGATCATCCGGCGCGTGTTGATCCGCCTCCACTTCCTGACTCTTTTTTCTGGATTCTCGGGGTCATCTTCCATGTCCAACTCAGGGCGCTCATAGCAAGCCACCAGACCGGCGAAGAAGGGATTCTCCATAATGGCCCGGATGCTCTCGCAAGAGAACATAGATTCGGGGTTGCTGGCGGTTTGTCCCTTGGTTTTGAAGCGGATCATCTGTCCATCCGGTAGGGTGAAGTCGTTTGAATTCAACCAATCAGCAATCTCCCGATAGCTGTGCCCTTGCAGGTACAGGCGAAGATCAGGGGAATAGCATGTTTTGTAACTGGATGTGGAACAGCCACGCGTCCACGCTGGCTTTCAGTACGATCCTTTCGCCCGAACATTGGACAGTACCCTTCGCCGTGGACGTCATTGCAGGTCGCGCACAGCCCATTGCAATATCCCAGGGGGATATATCCATTGGGCAAGCCGCTGCGCGCCCGGTGCACTTTGGCTTAGCGAGTGCGTTCACTGGTCTGGTGAACGTAGGTTTCCGCCATCATCCCCAGCATGACCAGCATGAAGCGTCCCATGATGTTGTCCGTATCGGTCTGCTCGGTGACGCTTACCAGGCGCACCCGGTATCGTTTGAGAAAACGCACAAACTTAAGCAAGGATTCCAGATTGCGGTACAAACGGTCCAAACGATGGACTACCACGATCTGAACCCGGCCAGCACGGATATCTTTCATCATGCGCTGTAGTTCCTTTCGCCGGCTGTTGCGGCCGGTCCGATCCGGATCGCTATATACTTCGATCTTTGCGGCGCCGTGCGAGCGGGCGTATTCCTCAGCCCGGTCAGGCTGGATCTCCAGCGAGTAGCCATGATGGTTTGGATCCACGCGTGACAGGCGTGAGTAGACTGCCCAGGTTGCGTTGTCAGTTTCGTCGTTCAGGTAACTGTATTCCCTGCTGATGAACAGATCCAACTCATTCAGCGAAGTGGGCATGGTGTGATTAGTGGTTGGCTGCATTGTGACCTTCCTCCTGTTGTTTGGATTTCTGTTTACTTCGATGGCTCTCGCGTTCTTTGTCCAGGCGGCGTAAGATAGCCGCGACAAGGCGGGCAAACTCATCGATCCGTTCGTCAGCTGCGTATGTCAAATCATTTCTCCTTTTGGTTTATTATCGCTCTTATGATCATTGCCTGGATTTTATGGCATCGCTCATGGGGGGTGTTTTAGCACTGTCGCTAAGCAAATTGTTGTACGAATAACGGAAGGCAGTTTAAGAGCACCGTTGAGGATTGTCAACGCACGTAGGCGGCAAGAGATTTAGCGATAATTTGCAAAAATCAAATGGCATATGTAGGTGATATTGTCGGAATCATTGACTTTATTCCAGATATGGTAAGTGAACATTGCAATATGCAAACGTAGACGGCAAACATACGCCTTACAAAACGGTAAGGTTTGTTATATATCGGAATTTCCTTGAAGAAACTGCAAATGCAGCCAATACAGTAATGCGATCAAAAAATGGTAACAATCCATTCAACAAAGTGATATACTTACACTGTAATTACATTTATGGAGAAAATTATGCTCAGAAAAATATTCAAAACAGGCAATAGTATTGTAGTATCCATCCCCAAAGATATCCTGGAACAACTTGAATTATCGGAAGGTGAGGATGTCTCTGTAGAACTGGATCGCGAACAGCGTCAGATCGTTATCTCCCCTGTTGAAAAGCCCCTTGCTGTTAGTGTGAACGAAGAATTTACCAGACAGATCAACGATTTCATCGAAGAATACCGACCAGCGATGGAAGCCCTGGCAAAGTAATGGTTTATCTGACGGCCGAACAGGTTCTTTTCATCCACTATCGCCTTATCAGTGAAACAGGTGGTGAGCATGGCATTCGCGATGTTGGATTACTCGAATCGGCTGTCGCACGGCCTAAAGCTACCTTTGATGATAAGGAGTTGCACACGGACATCTTTGTAAAAGCAGCCGCGTTGATGGAATCCCTGGTCAACAATCATCCATTTATGGATGGCAACAAACGCACCGGGATTGCTTGTGCCGTACTCTTTTTGAAGCAAAATGGCGTGACCTTTACCGCACAAAATTCAGAACTGGAAAAGTTTACACTGCAAGTTGCAAAATCCGAATTGGATACAGGGGGAATAGCTGAATGGTTCAAAGATCACTGCAACACCTAAAAATATGATTTTTTTGAGCAGAGTATCATCCATTTTTGGGATCGATTCTTCGTTCTTCAACACCATAAATATCTTTGTGTAATAACCATTTCTATGCAAAATTATGCCGCGCTCCCCACGTTTTCTTAACACGGGAAGCGTTTTCGGAGGTGAGTAAATAAATTTTGACGAGTCATCTGCTACCTTTCGCCAGCGGATCCACTTTGACGAGACAAGCAATGTCTGCAATTCCAATGCGAGTGGAGGAAGGGTATCAATTCCGTAAAATGTGTGAAGCCGGGGACACTCAGGGTTGAAATTTTGACCGTCATTCGTGTGGTATATTGAATCAATTGGAAAAAGTACGCTGATCAATTGCTATGCCTGAAAATGATGCCTTTTGGGATTTTTACTGGGAAAACCGTCTGCTGCCTATGGAAAACCTGGGCAAGCGGGTTGCCATTTTGGCGGCTTCAAGACTTATTCGACTCCTGGCACAACAGGCCAACCACCCCATACGACTGCTTGAATTAGGCTGTGGTGAGGGACAGGTTATCGGTACACTCTTGGATGCCCACTTCCGGTTATGCCCCAATCAAACCTCAGTGGGAGTGGATTACAACGCACAATCACTGGC
>JAFGKO010000315.1 GCA_016928525.1 Anaerolineales bacterium
CCCTCTCCCTTGCAGGGAGAGGGCCGGGGTGAGGGTCCAAACTATCTTGCCGAGCCCATCTTCGGCAAATCCAACCTGATCTTCACCCTGGCCGCTGCGGACGGCCTGTTGCGCGTCCCGCCGGACGCCACCGGCCTGAGCGCGGGGGAGATGGTAGAAGTAATTTTATTGTAGGAATACAATGAACTAATTGAAACTTTTTGAGAGAAAAACCGTTTTCAACCAGAATAATGTTGATACTATGACGTTTTGACTTCAAACTCATCTCCTCTACCATATAATGTAGTTAGAGGAAATTACAAAATGACGCGTCAAAAGAATTTTCTGTAAAAATGTCACATAAACCAAGAAAAGTTTCAATTAACTCAATGACTTTATCTGATTGGAATGCTGATGACTATCTAATGGATTTTGAAGATATCCATTTTAGTGGATATCTTGTTAATGCTCCTCTTATTATGAAGGTTGGTTGGGTTACCCGGTATCTTCATGATGTCATTTTTCCTGATGCTATCAGAGCCGTTGTAAACGGTGGGGAGTTAGCAGGGTTGTTATTGACTTTTTCAATAGTTGAATATCTATCAGGCTTCTATGCCAGAAGAGGTGATCAAGCAGAAAAATTTAAGGCATTTATGAAACAATATTTTCCGAGCCAGTATCTTCTATACATCGATGAAATATACACTCACATAAGAAATGGCTTGGTTCATAATTTGTCGTTAATGAATCCATCAATTGCATCAACTACATCGTTCACGCTTGAAAAGGAATCGGATTTACATTTACAGCATAAAAATAGTAAAGTGATTTTTTCCATCCATCACTTTATCGAAGACACACGACGTGCTATGGTAATGTATTCATACGATTTGATCATGAAGTCAGACGATAATCCTGATTTAGTGGAGAATTTTCATAAACGATTTAATAAACAAGATGGTGCAGCTTCTATGATGGTAAAAACGGATTGAATTTCTTATCCATCTTATTCTGGTTCTTCGGTCACCCCGTGCAATGACACCGAAACTCCTGCCAGCATGACCGTCATATCGCCACCCAAGCTCCGCTCAAATCCCAAATAGATCACCAGCGGCATCGTCTGGGTCACCCTCTCCAAATTTCCTGCAAATAAAATTGCCGTACAAAACTTGCCCGGCGCGCGCGTCCAACTCACGATCGCGCCTATGGTAACAGTCTCGCTGTTATATCATACCCACGGTCACAAATTGCACATTCAACAATCAAAAAAGTGCAATTTGGGACCGCTCTGGGTATAATTCGCGAGATGAGCTTATACCTTCACGATATCCCCCTCCCTCAAGCCCAATCCCGCCTGGAAGCCGCCCTGCGCGAAGCCGATCTGTGGCGCGTGTTGGGCTCTGAAACCATCCCCCTGGACGAAAACGTCCTTGGACGCACGTTGGCCGAGCCGGTCTGGGCAAAGACTTCCTCGCCACATTATCATGCCTCTGCGATGGACGGCTTCGCTGTCCGTGCGGCGGAGACGGCTGGTGCGTTGCCATCCAAACCGGTCACGCTTCAAATCCCGGACCAGACCTGCTACCTCGACACAGGCGATCCTTTGCCGCCCGGCTTTGATTCCGTCATCCCCATCGAGAACACCGAAGCGCTCGACGAACACGGGAACCTGACCGAGGCCATCCGCGACCCGGCTAGCATTCGCATCCGCGCCAGCGTGGCCCCGTGGACGCACGTCCGCCCGCTGGGGGAGGATATTGTCGCCACTGAACTGGTCTTACCAGCCGGTCACGTGCTGCGCCCGGCGGACCTAGGCGCGATTGCGGCAGCCGGGCACACGGAAATCCAGGTGGCGCGCAAACCGCGCGTGGCCATCCTGCCGACCGGCACGGAATTGGTGCCTATTGGCTCTAAACTCAAGCCGGGCGACATTCTGGAATACAACTCGCTGGTGCTGGCGGCGCAGGTCAAGGCGATGGGCGGCGAACCGACACGTTTTCCGATCACGAAGGACGATTTCGACCTGATTTGCAAGCGCGTGCGGGAGGCCGCCCTGGATCATGACCTTATCCTGCTTAATGCGGGTTCCTCGGCCGGCGCAGAAGATTTCTCGGCCAAAGTGGTGGAAAGATTGGGGCAGTTACTGGTGCATGGCGTGGCTGTCCGCCCGGGGCATCCGGTCATATTGGGAATGGTAAATCGGGAATCGGGAAACGGGAAATCTTCAACCGAAATACAACTCCCGAATTCCGAATCCCGAGTCCCAGTAATAGGCGTTCCTGGCTACCCCGTCTCCGCCGCCTTGACCATCGAAATTTTTGTCGAGCCGCTGATCGCCAAATGGCTGGGGCGGCGACCCAACGAATTGCCAACTGAAACTGCGCAACTGACGCGCAAGATCACCTCCCCCGGCGGCGATGACGACTTCGTCCGCGTGGTGGTTGGGCGCGTGGGCGAGAAGCTGCTGGCCGCGCCGCTCTCGCGCGGGGCAGGGGTTATCACTTCGCTCGTCCGCGCGGACGGTTTGGTGTTGCTGCCGCGCGGCATGCAAGGCGCGGAAGCGGGGGAACAGGTGCAGGTACGGCTGTACCGTCCGCGAGCGGAACTGGATAAAACCATTTTCTGCATTGGCTCGCACGATATGACGCTCGATCTGATCGCGCAATTCCTGGCCGGGTATGACCGGCGCCTGGCCTCGGCCAATGTCGGCTCGCAGGGCGGGCTGGTAGCGTTGCGGCGTGGTGAGGCGCATCTGGCTGGCTCACACCTGCTCGACCCGGATACAGGCGAATACAATATTTCCTACATCCGCCAGTATCTGCCGGGAGTGAAGGTCAAAGTCGTGACGCTGGTGGGGCGCGAGCAGGGCTTACTGGTCGAACGGGGCAACCCGAAGAACGTCAAAAGCCTGGAGGATCTGGGCAGGCCGGGGGATGGGACAGAGGCGGAGCGTGTCCGTTTTGTGAATCGTCAACGCGGAGCCGGTACAAGAGTCCTGCTGGATTATCAATTGAACCTATTGGGGATAGTCCCTGATAGTATAATTGGCTACAATCAAGAAGAATATACCCACCTGGGTGTGGCCGCGGCGGTCGCTTCTGGAAGAGCTGATTGCGGATTGGGGATAGCGGCCGCGGCAAAGGCGCTTGAGCTGGATTTCATCCCGCTTTTCCAGGAACGTTACGATCTGGTCATCCCGAAAGAATACGCCGAGAGTGACCTGCTTGCGCCGCTCTTCTCTGTCTTGGAAAACAAGGAATTCCGCGCAGCGGTTTCATCCCTGCCGGGTTACGATGTGAGTGTGATGGGAAAATTGATCGTGGAGGATTAAAGAATGTCTACGGCCCTTATCATCGATGACAACCGCCAGACGGCGGACGCCTTGCACCAGATGTTGGATGTGTTGGGCGTGGAAGCGCGGGTGGCTTATGGTTCCAGCCCGGCGATTGCGCTTTTGCAGACCATGACGCCCTACCTGATTTTGCTCGATATCAACATGCCCGGAGTGGACGGGTTAGAGATCCTTTCGTTTTTACGCAGGGAGCCGCGACTGGCTGCGGTGCCGGTGGTTGTGATTACGTCCGATGACCAGTTGGAGACTAAGAAACGTGTCATGGAGGGCGGCGCCACATCTCTTCTCGTCAAGCCTGCCACACTGGATGCGCTGGAAGGCGCGTTGAAGCGGGCTAATATTTTGTGAGCGTTCCCTTATACGCAAATTTTCGATAAGCCGGGTTTTGCCCGGTTTATTTTTTGTTTCGCTTGCCCCGCAACATATAATAGACTTTATCAGTAATAGTTGAAAACGTCCCGAAGGTTGCCGCCAAACACCCAACTTGCTTGAATAAAACCTTCGGGACGGTGCTTGCATGTTATTGCCAATAATGTCTAATGTTGCAGGACTTGTTATAATTGATCGGAGGTATCTATGCCTATTCCAAGTGATATTCCTGCTCCTGACTTTGAACTTCCTGATGAGACCGGCGCATTACGAAAATTATCCGATTTCCGGGGCCAGCCGGTGGTACTCTATTTTTATCCCAAGGATGATACGCCTGGCTGTACAACGGAAGCCTGTAACTTCCGGAATGATTACTCCGCCTACCAGAAGGCTGGTGTGACAATCCTGGGCGTCAGCCCGGACTCAGTAAAATCACACGTCAAATTCAAGCAGAAATTTGATTTGCCTTTCCCGTTATTGGCGGACGAAGATCACGAAATCTGTGAAACCTACGGCGTCTGGGCCTTGAAAAAAGCCATGGGGCGCGAGTATATGGGCGTTTTGCGTACAACCTTCCTGATCGATGCCGAAGGGAAGATTATGCGCGTGTTCGAAAAAGTCAAGCCCGCCGAACACAGTGCTGAACTGCTGGCCGAATTGGGCGTATCGTGATCAACGAATTGAATGCCACAACAGATGACTGAAGCTGAGAGCGAGAGTATTCACCTGCACCTGCGCGCCAGCTTTGCGCTCGCGGGGTATTTGCTGGAAGCTCATAGTGAAGAGGCGGCTATTCTGGCGGCGATGAGGGTCAGTACGGATTTGCTGGGTGCCATCGGTTCTGCCTTCGTTCCATTCAGCGAGTGGAAGCAATCTGTGCCGCCTTTGAAATATGGTGAGGCAGCTTTTCTGGAACATTCGGGTTGGCAAACGCGTTTGTCAGCGCCTGCCACGCGGCATGTTTGTCGTGTCTGTGACAAGAGGCAGGCTGGTTCGGAGTGCGTTTTGCTTCAGGAGCCGGCCGATGCCCAGAATGTATTCTGTGTTGCCCTACGCTGTGGCGGGCGAGAGGTTGGCGTTACCAGCTATTTCTTTTCCGCATCGCCAAAAATCAGTAATGACCAACATCAGTTCCTGGCTGAAATGGTACGTCTGACGGATCTTGCACTGGATGCTTTGCGCGTACATACGCAGGATGTGGAAGCAGCACGTCGCGCCTTTAAACTTGTGGATTTAAAAGAAACACAGCTTATCCTGGATTCCAAAAGCGAAGCCCTCCTGGAACAGTTGGAGTACAAAGCCGTCCTGGATGAGCGCACCCGCCTGGCGCGCGAAATCCATGATGGGTTGGCGCAGACGCTGGCTTTCCTGAAACTAGAAGCGGCGCGCTTGCAGACATACGTTTCGAATGGGGAGGTGGACGCGGTCACTCGCACGCTCCAGGCCTGCTACCAGACCCTGTCGGATGCTTATCTGGATGCGCGCCAGGCCATCGACAACCTACGCCGTATCCCGGATGAAAGTTTTGGCGATTGGTTGGAAGGCACTGCTGCCGATTTCAAGACACTGACTGGTCTGGAAATTGATGTTTCGAATGTCCATTTGGATCATGTTTTTTCACCGAATGTGAAGGCGCAATTGATCCGTATTGTGCAGGAGGCGCTTACCAATATCCGCAAGCATGCGCAGGCTTGCACAGTCACGGTTTCAGCCTTTGAGCGCAATGGGGACGCTATCCTGGAAGTCCATGATAACGGGCGGGGGTTTGTGCCAGAAGAGCTACAGCCAGTTTCCCAGTATGGCCTGCGCAGCATGCGCGAGCGGGCCGAGTCTATTGGCGCTGATTTTCAGATCATCAGTGCGCCGGGAGCCGGGACGACCGTCCGATTGCAGATTCCGATCCGGGAGCAGACTAATCCATGAACGCTGAGGTCCGTATCGTTGTGGTGGATGATCACACACTATTCCGGCGCGGACTGGTCGGGTTACTGGCCGAAATGGAAGGTTTCAGGGTAGTAGGTGAGGCGGCTAACGGACAGGATGCGTTGGGCATCATTGAAATGGAAAAGCCCGATATTGTTTTGTTGGATGTCAATATGCCGGGGATGAGCGGTATCCAGACCCTGGCTGCTATGAGAAAGCAGGGTCTGGCCTCTCCTGTGTTGATGTTGACGATCTCCCAGCATGAGGATGATTTGATTGGCGCCATTCGTGTCGGGGCCAGCGGGTACCTGCTGAAAAACGCCGAGCCGGAAACGCTGCGGCAGACGATTAAGCAGGTGGTGGCCGGGAAATCGGTGCTTTCCCCGGAGGTCACCGAGCAGGTATTTCGTCTGGTGCGCAGCGGGCAATTGGATTCGGCAAATCTGTTAACTGATCGTGAAGTCGAAGTTCTGCGCTTTCTGTCTCGCGGTTTGACCACGGCGCAAACCGGCGCTGAAATGTTCATTTCCGAAAATACCGTAAAGACACATGTCCGCCATATCCTTTATAAGTTGGAAGTGAGCAACCGGGCCGAGGCTGTCGCAAAGGCAACCCAAATTGGTTTGATTTGATTGGTGTGATAAATACTTTGTAGATCGATGTGACAAACGGGTGATGACGGCGGGTGATAGCCATATCACCCGCTTGTGTTTTTAAAAATCCCTCGAATGAACGCGTGAAATACATGACAAACTAGAGAATATTTGGTAAATTATGTACGTTTGCTCATAGGGTATTTTGAAGTGAATGAAATCTCTGCATCATCGCGTCGGTTGCTAATTGCATCCGCAAATCCTTTATTTCGTGAGGGTTTGCATAAACTCTATGCGCCTCACTGGAACGCACAAAACGTGCGTGTGGATATGGCCACAACTATGGAAGATACATTGAGGTTTCTCGAAAGCTATCAACCTGATCTTGTGATCGTAGACCATGATGACAAGACCATCAATCGGGGTGAGTTTTTGAACCGTTTTGTGACGGGCGAGATGCCTATGAAGGTAATTCTGGTTTCCCTGGCCTCTTCCGAGCCGATCGTGATCTATAACCGCATGCACTTGACCGCGGCCCAGGCGGAAGACTGGTTGGCGAATCCGTGGGATGAATAATTTAAATTCTAGCAGGAGAATTCTATGCGTCATTTTGTGATTGTTGCAATTTTGGTCCTGGTCATGGCCGTCCTGACGTATATTGGCCTGGATGCGTCTGGCCTGATGCCCGTTGAGGCCAGCGCTCAGGCAGCCAGTATCGATTGGCTGTGGAACCTTGAAGTAATCACAATTTCCTTCTTGTTTGCATTGATCATCGTGCCCATGTTTTATAGCTTGGTTGTTTTTAGACGACGGAAAGGCGAGACGGGCGATGGTGAACATATTGAAGGCAACACACCGCTGGAAATTACCTGGACTGTGATCCCGTTGTTTATCGTGCTGGGGTTTGCTTACCTGGGCGCTTACAGCCTGGGCGAGACACGCCGTGTAGACCCGCAGGCGATGGAAATCAATGTGACGGCTCAGCAGTTTGCCTTTTCCTTTGAATATCCCGATTACGGGATTGTTTCCAATGAACTTTACCTGCCGGTCAACAAACAAGCCATACTCAAGATGACCTCGCGGGATGTGATCCACTCTTTCTGGGTGCCTGAGTTCCGCATCAAGCAGGACATTGTGCCTGGTCGCGTTACCGAATATCGTATCACTCCCACGCTTTTGACCGGCGATCAGCCCTTCAAGGTGCGTTGTGCTGAATTATGTGGCGCATCCCATGCCTATATGCTTTCTGACGTTCAAGTGGTGACCCAGGATGATTTCGATGCGTGGGTTGCCGGCTTACAAGTGCAGGCTGCGGCAGCAGCGCAAACTCCCGCAGGGCGCGGTGAAACGCTGGCATTGCAAAACGGCTGCCAGGGATGTCACACAATCGATGGCAGTCCCGGCACTGGCCCAACCTGGTTGGGTCTCTATGGGAAAGAGGAAGAAATGGCAGATGGAAGTGTCATCATAGCAGATAATGCCTATCTCCGGGAATCCATTTTGGACCCCCAGGCAAAAATTGTAGCCGGGTTCGAGGGTGTGCTCATGCCGGCCTATGAATTTTCGGATGATCAAATTGCAGACATCATTGCATACCTGGAAACTTTGAAATAGGTAGAGGAGCGTACATGAAATCGATGAAACCTGTTTGGCGCGGCTTATGGCTGCTTTTGATCGGCGGGTTGGTTGGCTTTGCGGTTGGCTTGGGATTGGATGTCTTGGTTTCAGGGCGTCTGGACTTTACCGCTCCCATGGCCGGTCTGTTTTCCCTGCTTGTTTCTGTAACGGCTTTCTTCTTTGGCCTGGTCAGGTATCGCGGGATCACACGGGGTCTGGTCTGGCAGATCATCGGTACGCTGGCAGGCGGTTTTTTTGTGACCGCCATCCGCGCGCTGATGGGATTGCCAACCTTTGGCGGCTTCTTCTTTACGGAACCCGCCTGGGTCTTCGGTGGGTTGGTCGGAGCACTCTCCTTCGTCGCTGGGGTTGGCGCTGTAACCGATTGGTTCAAGTGGGCTAAAGGTGAGGAAACATCCGATCATCATGCGGATGAACCGGGCTGGCAAAAGTATTTTGGCGTATCGCTCGACCACAAAGTCATCGGTGTGCAATATACGCTTACAGCCATTGCCTTGATGGGCTTCGGCGGCATCTTTGCGTTGATCTTCCGCACGGAGTTGGCCGCCTCGCAACTGCAGTTCCTGACCAACACCTTCCGTGCGTTTGATCAGAGCGGTCTGCAGTTCTACAACACGCTGATGAGTCTGCACGGCATGGTGATGATCGTCTCGATCCTGCTTGGTATCGCCGGCGTTATCAACTATTTGGTGCCGTTGCTGATCGGCGCGCAGGATATGGCCTTCCCGCGCTTGAACGCCTTCTCGTTTTGGATCGCAGTCCCGGCGGCTGTGCTTTTGCTCTCTGCGCTCTTCCTGGGCGGCTTCGACACCGGCTGGACCGGTTACCCGCCGCTTTCCACGCGCTCGCCTGTGGGCATTCAGATGTTCTTCCTGGGTGTGTTCGTGGCGGGCTGGTCTTCCATCCTTGGCGCGCTCAATCTGCTCGTCACCGTGGTTCGCATGCGCGCCAGAGGCATGACTGCCTTCCGCATGCCTATCTTCGCGTGGGCAGCCATTGCCACCTCGTTGATTTCGTTGACCGCCACTCAGTTGATCGGTCTCTCGTTCCAGTTGGTCATGTTCCAGCGTCTGTTTGATATGGGTTTCTTCGATGCGGCGCGCGGTGGCAACCCGGTGCTTTTCCAGCATTTATTCTGGTTCTACTCGCACCCGGCGGTATATGTGTTCGTACTTCCAGGGTTGGGCGTGATCTCTGAGCTGTTACCGGTTTTTGTGCGTAAGCCGTTGTTCGGGTACCGCTGGGTAGCCATGTCGTCACTTGGGATTGCGCTGGTGGGATTCCTGGTCTGGGCGCACCACATGTTTACCTCCGGCATGAACGAATACCTGCGTGTTCCGTTCATGTACAGCACCCTGCTCGTGGCTATCCCTACCGGCGTCAAATTTTTCTCCTGGGTGGCGACGTTGTGGAAGGGGAAGATCGATACGCCAACACCGATGCTCTTTGTGTTGGGCGGGATCATCGTCTTTTTGTTGGGCGGTCTGACCGGGCCTCCGAATGCTACCGTTTCGACAGACCTTCATTTACACGATACGTATTTCATCGTCGGCCACTTCCACGATACGATGTTTGGCGGCTACATTTTCCCGTTCTTCGCTGCCTTGTATTACTGGTTCCCCAAAGCGACCGGTCGCCGCATGAGCGAGAAGCTGGGTAAACTACACTTCTGGATGATGACGCCCTCCTTCCTGGTGCTCACCCTGGCTATGATGCGCGTTGGCCTGCTGGGCATGCGTCGCCGCATCGCGGACTACGATGCAGCTCTGGGTTTTGACCTGTCACACTTGATTATGACGATCACCGCTTACCTGATCTTCACCTCAGTGGTCATCTTCCTGTACAACTTCTTCCATAGCATGAAGCATGGCGAGAAGGCCGAAAACAACCTGTGGAACTCGCGCTCACCGGAATGGCAGGTGCCCTCCCCGATGCCCGTCCACAACTATGACCAGGCCTTCGAAGTGGTCGGTGAACCGTATGATTACGGATTGCCCGGCTCCAAGTACGTCGAGTTTATAAAAAATAAAGCAAGTAAATAAAGAGAGGGTGAGGAGATCAATCGATGGCACATACTGATAAGAAAACCGCTCTCAACCAGGGTGTAATCATCTTCGTTTTCCTGGCGGTTTTGACAGCGCTGGAGTTTTTCGTTGCAATTGCGATGGATGCGGTTGCCTTGCTGGTCGTCATTGCGCTGGTCAAGGCTGGGCTGGTAGGGTATTACTACATGCATATCTATCGCTTGAACCGCGAAGACGATGGGGAGCATGAATCGTACGTTTACAAGACCGGTACCAATCGTCTGGGCTTATGGCTGTTCCTGCTTTCGGATTCGTTCGTCTTCGGCGGGTTGGCGGTGGCGCGTTTCAACCTGCTGGGACTTACCCGTCCGCACCTGGACCAGAGCCTCGGCCTGGTGGTGACTGCGGTGCTGCTGATTTCATCGTTCTTCATGAACCGCGCAGAGACTTCGATGGAGCACGGCGACCGCAAAGGCTTTCTGATCGGCACTACCCTTACGCTCATCTTGGGTATTGGCTTTTTACTGGGCGTGGTTGGCGTGGAATGGCCGCAGGCTATTCATGAGGGCGTCACCCCATCGTCAGGGGCTGCGGGTGCGATCTTTTTCATGATGACTGGTATGCATGCTTTTCACGTCTTGACCGGCGTCATTTTCTTGATCATCGTGTTACGCAATGGCGCGCGCGGCCTGTATTCTCAAGAGAAGCATTGGGCTGTGGAAGCTGCCGCTGTCTACTGGCATTTTGTAGACGTGGTCTGGATTTTCTTCTACCCGGCGTTGTATTTGATCGGTGTAGCTTTGTAGAAGATACCATTTTTTGCGCGGAGTGCAGACTTCAGTCTGCATATTGCAGGCGGACTAAAGTCCGCACTCCGTGGCACGAAGGATGAAAATGAATACGAAGTTGTTGTGGGTGGGGCTGGGACTGTTGGTTTTGATCGGGTTGGTCATGGTGGCAGTATGGTTATTTCCAAAAACGGACACCTTCCGCGGGACGCTGTACGATCCGGCCTTGCCCGCGCCTGAGATTGCCCTCAGTCGAGATAACGGGAGCAATTTCCGGTTGAGCGAGCAGCGAGGGGATGTCGTCTTGCTGTTCTTTGGCTATACTTCCTGCCCGGATGTCTGTCCGACGACACTTTCCGAATTGCGCAAAGTGAACATGGAATTAGGTAGCAATGCCGGGCGGGTTAAAGTCGTCTTTGTGACTGTGGATCCGGAACGGGATACGCCGGAACAAATTCAAAAATATGTCTCGATTTTCAATCCAGCTTTTGTCGGTTTGAGCGGCTCGTTGGAAGAACTGGAACCGGTTTGGAAAAACTATGGTGTTTACCGCGAGGTGGAACAAGTTCCTTCTTCCGCAGCTGGTTATTTGGTGAATCATACGGCGCGTGTGTATTTGATCGACCGGGATGGGAATTTGCGTTTATCCTACAGTTATGGCACACCGACGGATGATATCCTGCATGATCTGAAAATCCTGTTCAAGTGACGGAGGGACAATGTCCAAAGTTCGTTTGTCTTTTGTTTTTGCAATCCTTGCTGGGGTTCTGGCCGCCTGTGGCGCTGCCGGGAGCGGCAAGTTTCAGGTGACTGAAGTCTGGGCACGACCTGGATTGGCTGGCGGTAACGGCGCTGTTTTTTTCAAGATCGAAAATCCTGGCGCGGCTGATCTCCTGCTTTCAGCCTCCAGCGACGTAGCTGACGCGGTGGAACTACACAAGACCATCATGCAAGATGGCGCCATGCAGATGGTACATCAGATGAATGTTCCTATCCCAACCGGTGAAACCGTCTTCAAACCTGGCGATCTGCACGTGATGCTGATCGGCTTGAAAAACGACCTGAAGGCTGGCGATACGTTCAGTGTCACGCTTACCTTTCAGACGGCAGGTGAACGGACTTTGGCCGTTGTGGTCAAAGTCCAGTAGTTTGAATTCAAACGAAAAAAATTCGTGAACTTCGTGTAATTCGTGGAAAGGCTTCCATGAAATCGTCCACTATCAAGCGTATCGTTATCTCCATGTTGTTAGGCGTGTTGCTGGCTGCCATCACGACAGAAGTGGCTTATCAGTTGCTCAAGCGTGAGAACCGCGAACCGCAGCGCATCGAGCTGGTCATCCCGGCGGGCACTGCGGACGGGATTGCCAGGGGCGAAGCGCCGCCCAGCATCCCCGAAGATATGAACTTCGTGGTGGGCGATACGCTGGTAGTGGTCAACCAGGACGGCGTTGACCACCAGCTTGGCCCGCTGTGGATCCCCGCCGGTACATCGGCCAGTTTGCTCCTTGACAGCGAGCAAAAATACAGCATGGAATGTTCCTTCCAGCCTACCAGGGTCTTTGACATCGACGTGCTTCAACCTGTTACGCTCGGCACGCGATTGACCGGCATCCTGTTTGCGGGTTTCCCGCTGGGCGCGCTTTTTGCTGTCTACAGCATCCTGATTGGCAAAGACCCAAAAAAGAAGACTGTATGATCTTTCGCGCTATGTTTTCGCGTCAATGGTTCCTTACCACCCTGCTTGTGCTGGCTGGGGGAGCGCTGTGCGCCCGTCTTGGCATCTGGCAGTTGGATAGGCTCGAGCAGCGCCGCGCCTTCAACGCGCATGTCGAAGCGATGTGGGCGGCTGAACCGCTGACTATTTCCGGACAGCCCGCAGATGACCTGACGACGATGGAATATCGCGCAGTGACGGTTAGCGGGACCTATGACTTCGAGAACCAGCTCGCGTTGCGGAACCGCTACTTCCAGGACGTCTACGGTTATCACTTGCTCACGCCTCTTCTCCTGGACGATGGGTCTGCGGTGCTGGTCGAACGGGGTTGGATCCCGGCTGAGGGGAACGACTCGCCCCCCGATTGGCGCAAGTATGACCAGCCCGGCCGGGTCACGCTTCAGGGACAGATACGGCTGGGGCAAAGCAAACCAGACCTGGGCGGCGTCCCCGATCCGACGCTCGCCCCGGGGCAGACCAAGCTCGAATTCTGGAATATCGTCAATCTTGAACGCATCGGCCAGCAGTTGCCGTATCCGTTACTGGATGTGTTTGTTCAACCGGATTTCGACCCTGCGGATGTGACCCCGCCTGTCCCATACCAGCCTGAGGTCGAGCTGACCGAAGGGCCGCACCGGGGGTATGCCGGGCAGTGGTTTATCTTTGCGACGCTTCTTGTATTTGGGTATCCGTTCTATCTTCGTAAGCAGTTGAAGTAACCTTGCGAAGGCTTGACCCTTCGGCTACGCCTCAGGGCAGGCTCTTCGCAAGGTTGATGGAGTTTTTTATGAAATTTTCGCTCTCCTCATCCTTTGCCCGCCTGACACTGTTCGTGTTAGTGGCTGTCTTTCTTGTGACGATTGGCGGTCGCCTGGTGACATTGAGTGACGCCACCGAAGCTTGCATGGGCTGGCCGCTCTGCCAGCCTCAAGGAATTTTAGGTTGGATGCAATTGTTCCACCGCGCCTCGGTGGGTTTTGCCAGCGCCTTGATGCTCTACCTGCTCTACCGCGCCTGGCGGGATGTGCGCGATCACCGCGTATTGCTGCCGCTGACCACGTTGACCGTCGTCCTGTTCTTTGCGCAGGCGTTCGTAGGCGCGATGGAAGTCACGCGCGGCTTCCCACTCTCTCTCATGGTTTTACACGATCTGACGGCGGTGGCTTTGTGGGCAGGTTTATTAGGATTGGTGTTGGCCTCCGGCTTCCTGGCGCGCGAGACGGTGGCGTTTCCGCCTTTGGATTTCAAACAACGTATGGGCGACTTTCTGACGCTGACCAAACCCATCGTGGTGTTGCTCCTGCTGGTGACAACCTATGCCGGGATGGTAGTGGGCGGCCAAGCCTGGCCTTCCCTCTCGCTGACCTTCTGGACGCTGCTGGGCGGTTTCATGGCCGCGGGCGGCTCCTCGGCCTTGAACCAGTACATCGACCGTGACCTGGACAAGCACATGCAGCGCACATCCAGGCGCCCGCTGGCAGCCGGGCGCATGACACCTGCCGAAGGGCTGGCCTTCGGGCTGGCGCTGTCAGTCTTGAGCTTTTATATCTACGCGGGATTTGTCAACCTGTTGGCGGCTTTCCTGTCACTGGCGGGGATTATCTATTACGTGGTGCTTTATAGCATTCTGCTTAAAAAAGCCACTGTGCAGAACATCGTGATCGGTGGGGGCGCGGGCGCCATCCCGCCCCTGGTAGGTTGGGCGGCTGCAACCGGGGGGGTGAACATCCCGGCGTTGTTCCTGTTTGCCATCGTCTTCATGTGGACGCCGCCGCACTTCTGGGCGCTGGCGATTGTCCGTAAAAACGATTATGCCCGTGCGGGCGTGCCGATGATGCCGGTGGTGCGCGGTGAAAAAGAGACCCGCTGGCAGATCCTGATTTATACGCTGGAATTGGTAGCTGTTACACTGCTGATGCCGGTCTTCAAATTTACCGGAACGATCTACCTGGTTTCTGCCGTGGCATTGGGGCTTTGGTTGATCCACACCGCCTGGCAGGTCTGGCGGGTGGAAGGGAACAAGATCGCCTGGAAGATGTACCGCTATTCCAGCATGTACCTGGCCTTTATCTTCCTGGCTTTGATGTTGGATGCGGTGATGTAAGAAACAAGGAGACTGTCAATCTCAGCATAAGGATCATGCGTTGGGCCGAGCACGAAAACTGCCGCTTTTCCTGCGTCCATTTGCGCCAACGCTGTGCGTTTCAAATTGCGCCTTTGTATTTCGGGTGGTCTCCCTGTCGGGTGCAGTTGATCCTTCAGGCTGCAAATTTACCGCGAAGACCGCAAAGAGCGCGAAGAAAACCCTTTAGAATCTTTGCAAACTTCGCGTGCTTTCCCGAAGGCCGTCTCGCCCCGGCGGGCTCTCGGCCCGAACGGGGATACCGGGACGGTGTGCGGTTCAAAAGAAAACTGCACCTTAGGGGGAGACTATCGTATTTCGGGGAGAGCAAGCTTGCACCAATCGAAATCAATGTCGATCCCGGCTGCCAGGCTGTATACCCCATCGCGTCCCTCCTATTTGGCAGCCTTTATCCTGTTAAGGCGCTTTTTGTTCTCGTAGGGTCGAATGAAGCAAAGATAATCATCTTCGGGGATTTCTGCATCGATGCGACTCTTGACCTGCTCATACACCACGATCCGTTCCGTCAGTTTCTCGCAGACATAACGCTCGCATTGTGAGCAGTTGTCCAGGCCTTTTTCGATCACGCAAGGCCTCACCGGGCAGCCTTTATCGATGAGCTCAGGATGCTCTGACATGCATCCATCACAGATAATCCTTTCCGGCGGCAGCCGAAAGCCGAAATATTTATGCCAGCCATCGCTCAGCTTTTGCCGGTTGGTTGGGTTTTTCTCGACATTGGGCTTATACGCCAGGCATAAGTCACAGCGATAGCCGCATCTTGTCAAAATTGCTTCCATAATCATCGCTCCTTTGGCCTGCTTGCCCCTGATCGATCAGCGCTGCAATTCAAGGATCAGTTTTTTGCTCAAGTTGTCGAAATGCTCTCTTGGTATCTTTCCAATTCCGTTACTCAAGCTCTCAGCCAGCTTTAGGGCCAGATCGCTTATCTTTGGCGGGGCTTCTTCGAAAAAGTCATCGAGCTTGCCATCGTAGTTGTTTTGTTGAGGAGGCTCAGCCTGTACTTTTTTGCGAAATCCCAGTTTACGTATCCGTGTCAGTATGTATTTCGCTTTCTGCAGAAGGAACTGAAACATCAGTTTCAGATAATACCGGCTGAATTGAAATAACCATCCAGTTATCGTTCGCACCAATCCTTTGCTCGAATAGAAGCTGTTCGCAATGATGTCCCGCACCAGCCTGGTGTTTGCCCCGGAGAGCGAATGTTGGATTGCATATCGGTATTTAGGAATGTCTTCAGAATGGAAGTCCACCTGTTCGAAAGTAAGATCCAGAAGATAGCCGAAGTAGTACGCTTTGGTCGCCAGATCGATGCCTCGCCTCCATTCCAGCCAGAAGAATATCTCGCGAAATATCTCTTTCAGCGGCAGGATGATAATCGTGCTGCAACTGTTGAGACAACCTGTATCGTGTTGGTTTGCCAGTTGGCGGATTTCTTTTTTCGACAGTTCGAGATGGTGGATTTTGGCGATCTCAGCTACCATACGCCGCCGGAGATAAGCCGCGATCAGCTCATCCAGGAAAGGGATGGGGATCAAAGGGGAGGCCCCGATCAGGGTAGCATGATACAGGAAAAGCAATTCCTTGGAAGGTAATTTCATTGCCGATTCATCACTAGAGCGCCGATGGTTTCGGCGACCGGGCGGTTTTACGATACTCCCTGATATTATTGCACAAAATCGCGCGGGTGGACCGATCAATTTTCTCGCCCTGAGACCCATAACCACTTATCCCTAAATGCAACCACTCCCCGTTGGAGGCTGTTGTATAAGACTTGCTGCCTGTTCAAAGACACTACCGCTAATCTGACATTATTTTACACGCTACAATATTTTATACAACTGCAAAAGGTGAAATATCTAAAAACGGCTTGCCGGTAGGACTGCACTTAAGCACGGTTATGGTTTTTATGCGCTAAGTGCGGAGCTACTGTGCAGGTTTCCTCACTGAAAGACCAAGGTTTCCAGATTGAAAAGCACAAGTTTCCTCACTGAAAAGCCAAGGTTTCCTGACGGGAAATTCCGGCTCTGCACCTTTGTCTAAGATTTTGATTCCGTCGTGCAAGAACAATACTCCAAATCATTGGTCATAACTTAAGCCAAAAGCGCTGGACATTGTAGTCTGCAGTCGGGTATGCTTGGAGCATGGCTCATACAAAGAAACCG
>JAFGKO010000316.1 GCA_016928525.1 Anaerolineales bacterium
ATTGACTTTAACGCCATATATGGTGGTTTCATTAGCGACTTAACCGCCACATATACGGGAAAATTGCATTTTGTCTAAACTCGAATTTATACAAAAATTCTTCTTAATGAATAAGCCGCCAAACAAAGCGTGGGTGTGTCCTGAAAGTCATTGTCTCCCCATTCGGGGATGATATGCTTGAAGCACCAACATGTTAGCCCTATAAAGGGAACAAGAGAGAAAGGTGATATTTATTATCGCCCTAAATTTTTAAGCGCCCAATCCACATGTTCCAGCACCAGCGGCTCGGCATCTTTCCTGGCGTTTTCGAGCGTCGGGATTGTGCTTTTATCCCCGGAATTCCCCAAAGCAATTGCCACATTGCGCAGATAGCCTCGTCGTTTGGCGCGTTTGACCGGGTTGTTCTTGAATTTGCGGTTGAAGGCTTCGGGGGTCAGTTCCAGTTCGCGGATCAGGTTCGGGCGGGGGACATCGGGCCGGGGGGCAAAGGCCTCATCGAACGTATTCGTGGCAAAGCGGTTCCAGGGACAAACCATCTGGCAAACGTCGCAGCCGAAGACCCAATTCCCAAGCAGCGGACGCAGTTCTTCCGGGATATCGCCTTTCAATTCGATGGTGAGATAGGAGATGCAGCGCCGCGCGTCGATGGTGCGGTCGGGCAGGATGCACTCTGTAGGGCAGGCCTCGATGCAGCGCGCGCAGGTGCCACAATGGTCGGTAGTGAGCGGGGTATCCGGTTCCAGTTCGATTCCCAGCAATATTTCAGCTAGCAAAAAATATGAACCATACTTGGGGTTGATCAGGCAGGTGTTTTTTCCGATCCAGCCCAGCCCGGCGCGTTGCGCCAGGTCGCGTTCGAGGATGGGGCCTGTGTCAGTGTAATAGCGGTTTGGCACAGGATGCCCGACCTGTTCTTCGATAAAAACAACCAGTTCCTTTAGCTTGGCGGGGAAGACGTTATGGTAATCGTCGCCCCAGGCGTAGGCAGCCACACGCCCGCTTGGATCAGGCCTCTCGGAGGCCTCAGCAGACTTAGGGTCCGCGTAAGGTGCGGCCAGCACGAGGATGGATTTGCATTCAGGCAGGATCAGGCGCGGGTCCCCACGGCGTGCGCGGGCTCTCTCATCCGCCAGGTAATGCATATCCCCGTGGCGTCCGGCGTCCAGCCAGCGTTCGAATGTGGATAGATGAGCAGGCGGCTCAGGAGTAGTAACGCCGGCCAGGGTGAACCCCAGCCGGCGCGCCTGATCTTTGACGACTTTCTTGAGGCTCATACTTCAACGGACGACGATGAGCATGAAGATGTTTTCACCAAATGGGACGCTACTGGCATTTGCCATACGCCAGTAGGTGGAGTATTCGCCGGTCGTTTCGGGCGCCTTGAAGCGGACAGATATTTCGACCTCTTCACCCGGAGCAACCGCCCCAGTCATCGGTTCGGCAACACCACTCATTTTTTCACCATAGGCAAAGATAGCGGAATACCCTGTTCCCCAGGTGCAGGAGCCAGTATTGCGAATTTTCCAGGTTTTGACGAAATCCTGCCCTGGCGTCATTTCAGTACCATCTGGCACAGTGACATCCGCCACCCATATTGCGTCGTCGCACGTGATCTGGGTCGGCGTAGATTCGAATGGGTTATTCGTTGGTACCGCTGTCTCGGTCGGTTCTACTGTAGCGGCCGGTGTGTCGGTGACGGCCTCCGTGGCTGTGGCCGCCGATGTTGGGGGAACAGCTTTTGCTGTTTGTGTAAATTCAGCGATAACAGTCTCTGCAGCAGCGGTGTGGATTGCGTTGACATCGATGGTGGGCGCGACCGGCGCGGTTGGCCCACAGGCGTAAAGAAGACTCGCTAGAGCAAGAAAAAAAACTATCTTTTTGATCATAGGGTCTCCCGGATATATCAAGTAAAACCTGGTGGTTACTTAACCTTTATGAGTATGCACATTGGCGTCCCAAAATAGTAACCGTCGTCTCCTTGCAATCTCCAACAGCCGCCGTGTTCCCCTGAGGTGGATGGGACGGTCATCTCGACCGATATATCAACAATTTCTTCGGGCTCAACAAATTCCTTCTTGTAAATGATCTGCCATTTTGATGCGTTCATATTATCGCCACTGTACTGTACCAAAATATAGCCATCGTCCCAGGTGCAGGTACCTGTGTTTTGAATTCGCCAGACTTTTTGAATGCGCGCTTCAGCTTTGACTTCAGTACCATCTGGGTAAGTTACATCTTGAATAAAGGCAGAGTTATTACATTGCTCGGCTTGTGTGGCTAAAGCTGCCAGGGGTGTGGGTGATGCCAGGCTGGGGAGTATGGATGGCTGTGTACCAACTCCGAGTGTTGCAATTGGAGTGGTTGCTGGAGCGTTGTTAGAACCGTCAAGCGCAAACGTGGGCATGAGGGTTGCAGTTGGCGGGAGTGGGGGCGGCGGGAGGGTGGCTGTGGGTGCAGCCAGGGCTGTCTGCGTAAGTTGTAGGGCGAATTGCGCCTGGACGGTCTCCGCCGCTGCCGTGAAAATGGCGCCAACATCAGGTGTGGGTTCTGGTTCTTGCCCGAAGGTACAGGCTGACAGGAAAAGCGAAAGTGCAAGCAGGCTGGCCAGCCAAAATTTTATTCTTTCTCGCATTCGATGCCTCCATGTAGTGATACATTTAGAGCTTAAGTAGTTCGCAAAATGATACCGAAAATAAGGGGGACAGGCGTAGCCCGTCCCCCTTATTTTCGGGCTTCTCCCTTGACCGCATAATTCCTGACATGACAAGCGGAGAATTTATCTCGCCTTTTCATTATAACGCACCTTGCTCATGCAAATTATTCCTTGTTCTTTGGGAATTTCCGTGGTAGGTTCCCGGATTTTAGGGTACGCACGCGCGTACCCTAAAATCCGGACCTCTTCACGACAAATCCTAGAAAACCTTATTCCTGGCCGCTTATCCCCAAAAGGTAGGATGGCAGCCAGGATAACTCGAAAATAGTTATATTTATGGCGCAGTTGTAGCTGTCGGTGTTTCCGTTGGTGTTGAAGTTGGCGTGGTTGTTGCCGTGTATGTTGCAGTTTGCGTTGGCGTCGGTGGTGGTGTGCCCTGGCGCACGATGCGCGGGGCCAACCAGAGCGCATAATCCTTACCTTTCGAGCCGTTCGCCAGCGCTGTCAGGTAAAACTTGACGCTTTTTCCTGCCAGGAAACTCAAATCCAGGTCAACCAAATAATACTCACCTTCGTTTACTTCATGCCATTCTCTTAAAGTTTTTATCTCGCCATCGTCAATCTTGTATTCCAAGCGGAAGAGGACATCGCAGGTATTGGCATTGTACTGGCAATTAACCTTTGCCATGAAATGATCGCCCCGCTGCACCTTGAAGGTTGGGTATCTGCCTTGGATATACCCTTTGGCTGTGTGCTTGGGTGTTGTCAACAAACCGGGTTGATTTTCGGTTGTTCCGTTTTCCATGCAGGGCGCGGACAGTTTAAGCACATATCCTTCATCGTCATCATCAGAACCAGGGCAGGGAAGGGGCCCGCCGTTGTTTCTCCAGTCTGCATTACAGGCGTTGGCGACGAAGTCATACGCTACGAATTCAGGCCCGCTGACGTTGATATCTACCCAGAACGCCGTGTCGGCTTGCGTACCAATTCCAAACAAGATGCCGGATGCATTGCGCAATTTCCAGTTGCCGCGATAATGCCCCTTTTGAGAAGGCGCAACCAGATTGACGGTCAAATCCACACTTTCACCCGGGTTTACATTCCCAGACAGGCTTACAGTGCTGGGCCCATTCAAACTATCACCGCTGATGAAGACCAACGCGTAGGATGAAGTCCAGGTGCATGTCCCCGCGTTTTGTAAGCGCCATGTTTTTGCAAATGTGGTTCCCGGGCTGATGAGGGTGCCATCAGTGATAGTCACATCTTTGACGAAGGCTGCGGCATCACAGCGTTTGACAGGCACAGGCGACAAATCCAGGGTAGAGGTTGCAAAGGACAATGTGGACGTTGGCGTTGCTGTTAGACTTTCTCCAGGAGATAGTGTTGCAGTGGCAAGCACACTGTCTGTGGTATTGGCTTGCGTTGCCATCGCTTCCAGGGTCTGCGCGGCGGCTGTGTAGAGCGGATTCAAGGTAGCAAATGCGTCCGTAGGGGCCTGTGTACCCAGGTTGCAGGCCAGAGGGATGAGCGCCAGAAGAGCAATCCATGGAATTTTTACGAGACTCTTTTTCATAAGAACCTCTGTATCCTTTCAGGAATAGAATAGCATATTCTCATTGGTTAAAGACGTTATTCCATTCATCAAGGTTCCCATAAAAAACAGCCGAGGTAGGAACCCCGGCTGTGTCTGAAGCCTTCACAATTTACTTGCAATCGTAAACAAAGGTTTGCTGTGGGTATTCCTGGTAATTGGGTTCACGGATGATGATTTGCATCCATTTTGTGCCGGGCGTGGCACCCAGATGGAATGACCAGGAGCGTGTTACGGTTTTGGATTCTGCCTGCGTGAATTTTAGCGTATAGTTAGGGCCAGGGTCGGGGCTAGAATTGTTCCCGTCACTTTGCAGCCATTGATATTTGACAACTGCCGGACCATTGGTCGTGATGGTCGCATGCACGTAGTACCACACGTTGGTTGCGCACCCCGCAGCGGGGTCGCGGACAACGGTATAGGTCACGTTCGTAACGCCGTAATCGGGATTCGATTCATCGTTGACATTCACTTTAACCCAAAAGGGTGTGTCATATTGGCCCACACCAAATTGGCCTCCCCATTCCGACTGGAGTTTCCAAGAACTGGTATAGTTCCCGTTCGATGTTGGCGCTTTCATATAAAGCGTAATATCCACTTCTTCTCCAGGGCCGACCTCTTCTGGAAGCTGGTATTCGAGCAGGCCGCCCATCAAGTCGCCGCTCCAGTAGACGATCTTGTAGGCAGAGTTCCAGGTGCAAGTGCCGTTGTTCTTTAGGCGCCAGGTCTTCCAAAAGGTTTCGCCCGGCTGCATAATCATACCGTCAGGAATGGTTTCGCTGACCAGGTTAGCGAGCAGGCAGGGATCCCCTGAACCAATTGGACCGGGAGCGGTTGGCGGAGCGAACGTAGGCGCTTTCGTCGGTGTGGATATGACATCAGCCGCCTCAGGCGTGGACGTCCGGCCTGCTTCCGTCGCTATCGGCGTGGCCGTGGCCTGCGCCCTTTCTGTTTCCTGCGCAGCCACCGTCATGGCGACTGCTGTAGAAATCGTGTCGGTTTCTACAGCAGCACTGCCGCAGGA
This sequence comes from Anaerolineales bacterium, assembly GCA_016928525.1. The sequence continues at coordinate 5,269 of JAFGKO010000316.1, forward strand.
ACTCAAAAGCAGGGTAAAGAGTATGAGAATGGATAGAAAGTTGTACTTTCGATTTCTTTTCATTCTGTGTCCTTTCGGCAATTATAGAGATTTGCCAGCGAAATATTATACTGCCTGGACATTAGAAAATACTCATGAAAAGCGCCCGGTCGCCTGCCGGGCGCTCGTAGAATCTATAAAATAGAGGCTAAGGACTATTAACGCTGATTGTCATCTTGGCATCGTTGTTGCCTTCATTGCTTTCAGAAATGGCATTGCCGGTGTCAGCGCTGGCTTTGGTTACGATTGAGCCATATGGACTTGGGTATCCCGCGTAATTGCAGTTCAGCACAAGCCCGCCGATTGCAACCAGTGAGGGGACATCCCATTCGCAAGCTGGAGATGGGTAATTTTCTCCAGGCCACCAGGCCACCTTGAAAGCCCCGGCGGCTGCGTTCCCCTGGTTGTAAACCTGAACCTTGACTGCAACAGGACTTCCCTGCGTTGGCGTCGAAGGGGTCAATTCGAGCAAGTTTATGATCAAATCAGCTTTAGGCGCAACAGTGTTTGTTGCGGTGGGAGCGGGAGATTTTACTTTGATCTCCACATAGAAGGATTTGCTCTGGTAACCGCTGGAAACGGGGATCAGCACTCCCGCGTTGTTCTTGATGCGCCAATAGCCCTTGTACGACCCATCGGAGCCAGGGGATTTCAGATCGACTGATAGGTCAACTTCCTGACCGGGCGAAACAGAGCCAATCGGTGTGGAAGCCGGGCCACCCATTGCGTCGCCGGAGTCGAACACAAGCGTGTACCCGCTCCAGGTGCATGTGCCAATGTTTTTGAGACGCCAGGTCTTTGTGAAAGTCTTGTTGGGTTCGAACTCTGTGCCATCGGGGATGTTTACATCCTTGATAAATAGCGCCAGATCACAGATCTGAGTATTTGTGGCAACGGCTTGCGTGTTGGTGGAAACAGCCAATGTAACCGTCGGCGGGCCTGGGGTGCTGGTCGGTATGACCGGTACTGTGGGCGGGTTAAGGATAGCAGCCTGGGTCAGGTTGGCTTCCACCGTTTGCGCGGCGGCGGTCAAAACAGCATCAGCGCCTTGGGTTGGGGTAACATCGGCGTTTGAAGGTAAGTTACAGGCGGATATTCCTAACACAAGGATTAAAAGAATCGAAACGAGCCGGGTAGTTTTAGACATTCTCTCTTCCTCCATCAAATGCAAAATATTGTATCAGCTCAAAATGATGGGGAAGTGGGGTGTTTCGGGCGGGTTACGCCCGCCCGAAACACCCACACCCCGATTTATTGAAAAGATACAAAATATTATTATTCTTATTGTATCGCAGGCTGGAGAAAACGTCTTGTTCTTTTATGCCCCCCAAAACGGTGAATCAAAACAGGAGCCCGCACAGGTTCCTGTTTTTGTTCCCGAAATCCGGTATCTATCCGCTTGCTAACTCTCTTAGCTGCGAGGACGTTGTCATCTCGAGCATGGAAATTACCCTATTTCTCGTATGCTTGACCATCTGCAGCCGGAGGAATTGCACGCCCCACAACCCCGGTCAGCACGATCATCGTTACAATGTAGGGGGCCATAAGAAGAAATTCCGAAGGGATGGGTGTGCGTAAGATCTGGAGCTTAACCTGGAGCGAGTCGGCAAAACCGAAGATCATGGAGGATGAGTAAGCTCCAATCGGATTCCACTTTCCAAAAATCATGGCAGCCAGTCCGATGAAACCTTTGCCAGCAGTCATGATCTCGTCGAAGCGGCCGACCGAGCCGATAGTGAAGTAAGCGCCACCTAGTCCTGCGATAACGCCGCCGAGGATGACATTGACATAGCGGGTGAGATACACATTAACACCCAAGGTGTCAGCGGCTTTGGGGTGTTCACCGACTGCGCGGGTGCGCAATCCCCACGGGGTGTAGAACAACATGATATGCAAGACGATAACCAATATGATGGTCAGGTAGATGATAATGTTGTTCTCGAACAAGACGGGCCCGATCACCGGAATCTTTGAGAGGATGGGAATGGAAACAACGGGAAAGGTACCAGAGTTGTTGAGTGCATTGGTATTCTTTTCAAGGAAGCGTGAACTGACGAAGGATGTGACCCCAGCACCGATGATGTTAATGGCCACGCCGCTGACGATCTGGTCCACCTTGAAGCGGATAACGAGGAAGGCGTGTAAAGCGGCGACTAGCCCACCTGTGAGCAGGGCAGCCAGTAAGCCAAGGTAAAGGTTGCCGCTGATCGTCCCTACAACAACAGCTGCTTGGGCAGCGAGGAGCATCATGCCTTCGATGCCAATGTTGATGACGGCTGAACGTTCACTGATCACACCACACAAGGCGGCCAGCGCGATAGGTGTGGCTCGAACGAGTGAAGTGTTCAACATACCTACAAGGTTGAATGATTTATCCGCAGCCGCCCAGGTGAGGAAGGCAGTCACAAACGTGAGAGCAATGATGCCCACTAGCAGGCCAGTAGAGCGAATGCCCCGCGCCAATTGAAAAGTTCCAAGGAAGACAGGGATGAGGGCGCAGACGTAAACCACCGCTTGGGATGGTACGATGAGATCTGGTACAGTGATAGCCTGTGACCCGGCCAGGTTCATCCCGAATTTGGTTTGCACTCCCGCCTGGGTGTTTAGCCCAAAGGCCAAAAAGATGAGCAGGCCGAAGGCAATCAGGGTGACGCCATAGGCAGTGCGCGTGCGATTGAAGGTGATATTTTCGATCTCTCTAGTTGCGGTAGCCATGCAAACCTCTCTGAATTAGCTGCCCCAGCCGCGGGTCAATACAGTTTCGTCCGTGGACTGGATGCGGATACGATAGATCCAACGAATGATGGCAGGAGCGGCAACGAAGATAACCACCAGTCCCTGGATGATGGAAATGATGTCAATCGGGATGCCAGCAATGGATTGCATGCGGGTAGCGCCGCTACGCAGGAAGCCGAACAACAGAGACGCCAGCACCACTCCCAGCGGGTGACTCTTGCCGAGCAGGGCCAATGCGATGGCATCAAATCCATAGCCAGCGGAGAAACCTTGACCGACCCAACGATCCACGCCCAGCACTTGAGCAGATCCAGCCAGCCCGGCCAATGCGCCCGCCATAGACATCACAAGCACAAAATTACGTGTAACGTTCATACCGGCATACTTGGCTGCATCTGGGTTTGCACCCACCGAGCGAATCTCGAACCCAAGTGTGGTCTTGAACAGGAACCAATAGACGAAATATGCCACTGCCAAAGCTAACACAAAGCCCCAATTGAAACGCAGGGGATCGGAAAAGAAGCGCGGCAGTTCCGCAGTTGCTTCAATGTTCGGCGTCACAGGGCGGAATCCGGAGGCTTTCATTGGGCCGTTCAACAACCAGTCGCTCAACTTGAAGGCGATCCAGTTCATCATGATGGTGTTGACCACCTCGTGCGCGCCGAAACGCGCCTTGAGGTAACCGGGGATCATGCCCCAGACCGCGCCGCCCAGTGCGCCAGCCAGCAGAGCGAGCGGTAAGTGGATAAAGGCGGGCAGGCCAGTGATACTGTAACCCACGAACGCCGAGCTGAGCGCGCCCATGAGCACTTGTCCCTCTGCGCCGATGTTGAATAATCCGCAACGGAACCCAAGTGCAACCGACAGGGCAGCAAAAATGTAAGGCGTTGCCGCCACCAGACTCTCGGTGATTGGATAGATGCCTCGCAACAATTGCCTGGTTTCGCCGGTTTCGAAATAGACACGAATACCTTCGATGATTTGCTGTGGTGAGCCGAAGGAACCGCTGAACAACGCGCCGTAAGCCTTGAACGCATTCTCACCGCTGGCGATGATGGCAATGGCGCCAATGACCAGTCCGGTGAACACGGCCAAAGCCGGCACCAGCAGAGTCTGTATCAATGTGGAGCGGTCGCGTTTCGACGTTTTACTGGACTGCACGATCTCAGTTGGTTTAATTTCTTTGTCACTCACGAGGCCCTCCCTTAAAAGACACGTTCCACTTCCCGGCGTTTTTTCGCGGGTGCGGCCGAAGCTGCCTCAGATGGTTTGATACCCGCCATCAGCAGACCAAGATATTCCTTGGAAGCGTCCTCAGCGAGGATGATGTCCACGATCTGACCGTGGTACATCACCGCGATACGGTCGGAAAGTGCCAGGATCTCATCTAGCTCAGAGGAGACCAACAGGACGCCCGTCCCCTCGTCACGTTTTTCAATGATGCGGTTGTGGATGTATTCAATGGAGCCAACATCCAGGCCGCGAGTCGGTTGCGATGCAATCAGCAATTCGATCGGGCGCGAGAATTCGCGCGCCACAATCACCTTTTGCTGGTTGCCACCCGAAAGCGAGGATGCATTGATGAAAATGCTTGGGGTGCGTACATCAAACTGGTTGACAAGATTCTCTGCATTGCTGAAGATGGTCTTTTCCTGCAAGGTGATACCGCGCGCGAAAGGTGCCTGGTAATAGGTGCATAGCATCAGATTATCATGGATCGGGAAAGACAAAATCAGGCCATGCTTTTGACGATCCTCCGGGATGTGTGCCACGCCGCGTTCAAGGATGTTGCGCGGCGAAGTGCGGTGCAGTGATTTGCCCATGATGTGGATCTCACCGCTCACCGGTTGTGTCAGACCGGTCAGCGCGTAGACCAATTCTGTCTGCCCGTTGCCTTGCACACCAGCGATGCCCAGCACTTCTCCTTTGCGGACATCAAACGACAACCCCTTTACCGTCATGTTCCCGCGCTCATCGCGCACGGACAAGTCTTTGACTTCGATCACTATTTCTTTTGGATCCGCAGCCTTCTTATCTACAACCAGGTTCACATCCCGCCCGACCATCATGGACGCCAGTTTTTCGGGGTCGACTTCATCAGGTGAAACAGTGCCCACAACCCGCCCACTGCGCAGTACGGTAATTTGATCTGCGATGGACATCACTTCCTTAAGTTTATGGGTAATGAAAATAATAGATTTACCTTTTTCGATGAGCGTTTGCAGGATTTTGAACAAACCTTCCACTTCCTGAGGGGTAAGTACGGCGGTCGGCTCATCGAGGATCAGGATATCTGCTTCGCGATAAAGAACTTTGATAATTTCAACGCGTTGCTGGATACCGACAGGCAGGTCTTTTATGTACGAGTCGGGATCCACATCGAGGCCATATTGTTCAGAAATCTCATGGATGCGCCCAGCCACTTTGGCGCGGTCGAGGAACATACCATTTCGAGTGGGTTCTACACCGAGCATCACGTTTTCGGTCACAGTCATCACCGGGATGAGCATAAAATGCTGGTGAACCATGCCAATGCCGCGTGCGATGGCGTCGTTTGGGCCATGGATTTCCACTTCCTGCCCACGTACCACGATCTTGCCCTCATCCGGATTATATAACCCGTACAGGATGTTCATGAGGGTGGTCTTGCCTGCGCCGTTTTCCCCCAACAGGGCGAGGATATCCCCTTCTCTTAATGTAATATCGACATTACTGTTTGCGATAACACCAGGGAAGCGCTTGGTGATTCCATGTAATTCAAGAACGTTGGCCATGTCTTTCTCCGGAATAAGCTTGCATTACAGGAAACCGTGTAAAATGCACGGTGGGATAAAAAAGGCCGGGGAAAAGATTCCCCCGGCCTGAAACAGTGTGGGTATAAACTACTGTCCGAGAACGCCGTCTACGGTCAGGGAACCGTCGATCAAAGCGGCTTTAATGGTATCCAACTCAGACATTAATTCGCTTGATGCGCCTGCTACAGGGGCAATGCCAACACCGTCGTTGGGAAGCGTGCCGAGATAGGTACCGCCCTTGAAAGTGCCATCCTTGGCAGCTTTGATCGCCTCAAACACGGCAACATCCATATTCTTTAGAACGCTGGTCAAAATCACATCGCTATATTCACTGGCCGAAACGGTCCAGTCGGTATCCACACCAACGATCTTGCATGCGCCGCTTTCCTTGCAGTAAGCAGCAGAACCGAGACCCACAGGTCCAGCCACGGGCATGACGATGTCAGCGCCTTCCTGGACGAAGGACTCAGCAAAAGCACGGCCATCATCGGTGGATTCGAAGTTGCCGGTGAACGAGCCGTCATTGGCGGCAGTGTTCCAACCAAGCACTTCCACAGTGGTCCCCTTCTGCTGGTTGTAATACTTCACGCCGGCCTCGAAACCCTTCATGAAAATGGACACAGTGGGGAGGTTGATGCCACCGAAGGTGGCAACTGTTCCAGTTTTGGTAGAGGCCGCCGCGGCATAACCGGCAAGAAAAGCAGCCTGGTCGGTGGCGAAGGTCAGGCCCAATACGTTAGGCAATTCTGTGGAGGAACCGCAATCCTTGCCCTCTACAGCGCCGGGCCAGCAGTCGGGATAGGCATAGTCTACGATGGCAAACTTCTGTTCGGGATTGGCTTTGGCTGTAGTAGCGGTGTCAACGCCTAACAGGAAGCCAACGGTAACGATCAGATCAGTATCCTCATCCAAGTACTGCTGGATGTTCTTGGCGTAATCGGATTGCTGTTGTGACTCAAGGTATTTGCCCTCGACACCGAGTTCACTCACTGCCTGCTCAATACCTTTGTACGCGGTAGCATTGAAGGATTTATCATCAATACCACCAAGGTCGGTCACCTGACCAACCTTAAAGGCAGTTGATTCGCTAGCTGCAGGGGCACAGGCTGATAGTGAAAGCACAGCGACCATAACCAAAGCGAGCACGAGATATAGTTTCTTAAGCATTTTTTCTTCTCCTCATTTTTTATTGAAGACTATTTTTCTTTATATAAGGGGGAATATATGTTTTTTATCGTGAACGTTCACCTCCGTATGCTATAGGGAACTTCTGAACAAGTATACAATCCATTTAGCCATTGTGCAAGTCTGTACAATTGGGTAGACCAGGATGTTAACATTAAAAAGGTCGGGCATGTTACCTTGAAAAGTCATGTGAAGATAATGTGTCGTTACTTTCTTTCGGGTAAATTGATTTTGATTTCACTATTCCTGATTTCTTGGAGCACCCCTTCTATTTTCGATTTGATTTCTGTCGCCGACTCAAATTGCGGCGCTCGAAAGGGCGCAAGTCCAATCTGGCCTGCATGCGGACCGGTGGATATTTCTCCGCGGGAGGCCATCAGCACTAAGCGAGATAGTTCCACGCGTGGATCTTCGATGACGCTGGTCACCAAGACAGGTCGCAACTCAGGCAGGCGGAAGTACTGGTCTCCCTCATTCGCAATCACCAGGATGCCGTTTTTCGACGCTGCCAGGAAGGCACCTATTGCTGTATCGCCGCCGAACGCGGTCACGATATCTACTCCGTCGTCAATGAGGCTCAACACGCTCTGCTCTCCCCATTCCGGATCGTTAAAGGTTTTATCCCGGCTGCCATCATCCCGGTAATCCATATAGGCGCGTACTTCCTCATTCCCATAAGTCACACCCTGACGAAAGCCCTCGCAATACCGCCATACTGCATCGATTCCGCTGGTTTCGCACACTGCGCCCACCCTGCCCGATTCTGTAACCAGTGTAGCCAGAACACCGGCTAAAAAGCCGCTCTGCTCCTCAGCAAAATAGATTGTTGCAATATTGGCATAGCTTTCCTCCAACTTTTGGTCTACGCCGATGAACTGGATATGGGGATATTCAGCTGCTACGGCAACCGTTGCCTCGCTTAGATTTACGCCCACTGTGACAATTGCATCGTAGCCATTCTCTGCAAAGAAAATGATGTTCTTTTGCCAGTCACGCGCGTCGATACTTTCGATTTTGTCCAGACGCGCAACCCGCGCCTGCGTTTCAATGTTCTGGAGGGTTTCCCAGGCAGCCTGGTTCAGGCCATGGTCTTCAATGCCATCGTAGGCTGTTACCAATCCAACGCAAAAAATATCCTCCCGAGAACAGTCTGCTGGCTGCGGTACACAGGCGGATACAAGTAGCATAGAAACAATCAAAACAAGGTTGGCAAGGGGACAAAGGTTCATAATGATCTGAACTCGGTTGGACTGTGTTGCTTTCTCATGAAAAAGTTACATCTTTTCGATACATTCGGGACCCTTGGCCTGCTACCATATTTTGTGTTTTGTTTACCTGTCTATTTTTGCCTCTCCACGGCGGACTCCGAGCATGAGCCATAGGGCCATGGCCATGAAAATGGGAGCGACCAGCATGATCGTATTGTAGTTGTTCCCGGTCAATTGAATGACCCAGCCGTTGACGTTCGGCCCTGCAATGGCCGCCAGCGTGGAGAACAGGTAATACAAACCGGTGTAAGTGCCGATGCGGGCATCCTCGACCATATCCACGACCATGGGCAGGGAGTTGATGTTGATCAACGCCCAGGCGATACCCGCTCCCATTAGGAACAGGCTGACCACACGCACTGTGCCGAGCACAGGCAGCTTTGCCAGCGGCGCGGCCAACACATCCGGCGGCAGCACGAACATGACGGCGATCAGGATCGCCAACAAAATGATGCCGGTTGAAATCGTTACCCGGCGGCCAAACTTCCCGCCAATGAAACCTGAAACAAGTGCAAACAGTACAAAGAACAAGGAAAGATGACCGAGCAAGCCTGCGCCATCCGCCTCGCCCAGCCCCAATTGGTTGACGGAATACAGCGTGAAGAAGGCTTCGATGGCGTTATAACCGATGAACCAGAAGAAGATTGCGCCGAACAAACGGATGGCGCTCCTGTCCTTGTCCGCAATAACTGCGCGCAAACTTTTTAACATATTCGGTTCTTCTTTGCCTTCTTCATAATGCTTTGGTTCTTTGATAAAGATGAGGACCAGCAAGGCGGCAAGGACAACCAGCCCGGAGCCCATCCAGAATGGGAAGGCCGGATTTGACCTGTATAACGAACTACCTACCAGGAAGGCAATAATCGCGCCGATGCCGCCCATGAAATTGATAATGCCATTGGCCTGCGAGCGATAAGGAGAAGGCGTTATATCGGGCATCAACGCCACAACCGGTGTGCGCCAGAGCGCCATGCTGAGCAGCAGTGTACTGGTGCAGGCCACGAACAGGGGCAATATGGCCGCAATAGGGACAAGCCCGAACGCGACCGCCGAAATCGGCGCGCCGATCAAGATGAAGGGCATGCGTCGTCCAATCGGCGTACGCAGGCGGTCGGACCAGGCGCCAACCGGCGGCTGGATGAACAAAGCAGCGATATTATCCAGCGTCATGAAGAAGCCAATCAGCCCGGCGGACAATCCGAATTTGTTGGCCAGAAAAATGGGCACAAATGCGTTGTACACACTCCAAATCACACTGGTGCCAAAGAAACCGAACCCGAGCAAGAAGATTTTTCCATAGTTGAATTTCATTGCCATCTCCTTAAAAATTTTTGGAACCGGGATTCTCGGAGAACCCAGGTTCCTTATTTCTGGCTTCGCCAGCCATGCTCTTCTAGAAAAATTCGTTCTTTCTCTGTTAAATCGGTTTTTTCCAATAAATCTGGCCTTCTTGCCAGTGTCCTCAGCAAAGATTGTTCCCTGCGCCACCGCTCGATTTTGCCATGGTCGCCGGAGAGCAGGATCTCGGGTACTTCCCAGCCGCGGAACTCCGGCGGACGGGTGTAGTGCGGATATTCCAACAGTCCGCTGGCGTGCGAATCGTCTATAGCGCCGTCGGGATCGCCTAACACACCCGGGATGAGACGGGAGATCGCGTCGATCAGGATCAGAGCGGGCAATTCCCCGCCAGTCAGTACATAGTCCCCGATGGAGATTTCGTCGGTGACCAGGTGTTCGCGGATACGTTCATCCATTCCCTCGTAGCGGCCACATAACAGGGCAATTCTCTCGTAGCGGGATAGCTCCTCGGCAACGGTTTGCGAGAAAACCCGTCCCTGCGGGGTCAACATGATGATAGGGGGAGCAGGCTGAGGCGTCGCGCTGAACGGGTCGAAGCGTCCTAGAATTGATTCGACAGCCTCGAAGACCGGTCCCGGTTTCATGACCATGCCCCCACCGCCGCCGTAAGGCGTATCGTCCGTCATGTGATGCTTGTCATAGGTGTAATCGCGGATATTGTGTACGTTGACAGAGACCAGCCCGCGCTGGCGTGCACGCAGGAGGATACTACTTTCGAGATATGGGGGGAAAACTTCGGGCAGGAGGGTGAAAACCTCGAACTGCATAACCTGATTCTAGCATAAGAAACAGATTAGAGCCATTTAAGGCTCGTCTTGCATGCCTGTAGGCAGAATGGTAAGATGACAGTATGTATTTGAAGGGTAGCAAGTGGAGCATGAACCGCCGCCGCAAGCGGCCCAACTGGTTTCGGATCACGATCCTGGTGCTTTTAATCGCGGCAGGCATTTACCTGGACCGTGTCATCATCCCTGCGGTTCCGCAGCCGTTTGTGCCGACAGCTACGCCTACGCGCGCCCCGGAGTCGTATGTGGTGGAGGCCGAAGCTCTGTTTAATGAAGGAAAACTCTTACAGTCGATTGATACCTATACCGATGCCATTCAACAACGCCCTGATGACCCAACCCTGTTTATTTCGCGCGCTCGCGTGCAGATCTATGCTGGCCAATATGCGGATGCGCAGACCAGCGCCGAAGATGCTTTATTATTGAACCCCAACAACTCGATGGCGCATGTGATGCGCGCCTGGGCCTTGGATTTCCAGGGTGATTACCTGGCGGCCGAATCGGCTATCAGGCGCGCGCTGGAACTCGACCCGGATAATGCCTTGGCGCACGCTGTGAATGTAGAGATATTGATCGACTCATATTTCCTGGGAACTGGTACGTTTGAAGGGCTTGAATTAGCGGTAGAAGAATCTCGCGTGGCGCAGAACCTGGCTCCCAATTCTTTAGAGACGCATCGCGCGCGCGGTTTGATTCTGGAAGCTACAGGTAACTACGAGGAAGCCATCCGTGAGTTCGAAGCAGCCATTGCCATTAATCCCAATATCGCTGTTCTGCACTTGTCTTTGGGAACCAATTACCGGGTGCTGAATATCTATGACAAAGCCGTAGAAGAATTCACGCGTGCCAATGCGCTCAATCCCAGCGACCCAACGCCCGATCTCTACATCTCTCGTACCTATGCAACCGTAGGAGAGTATGCCAAAGCGACCCAGTATGCCGAAACAGCGGTCACCGATAACCCCACGGATGCCAACTTGCGGGGCAATCTGGGCGTTATGTATTACCGAAACCTGGAATGGCCAAAGGCTATAGAACAACTTAAAATTGTTGTAGCTGGCGGTGCAACGGAAGATAACCAGCCCATTGAGCCGATCCCATTGGCTAACGATACGCGCATCGCCGAGTACTACTTCACCTACGGGCTGGTGTTGGCTCGTCTGAACCGCTGCGGCGAAGCTTTGCAGATTGCACAACAGATCCAGGCGCGTATCCCAACGGACGAGATTGCGGTGGCAAATGCCCAGGAAATGATCAATATTTGCCAGCAGAACCTCGCTGCTACCCCGACCCCTGAACTGCTCCCATTGCCGACAGAAACGAGCTTGCCTGAAGTGTTAACTGTCACCCCCGCCCCATGAATATTAATCCGCGCCGTCCTCTGTTTTATCGAAAGCAGGGACCCAATATCTATCGCTTGTTCTTCCTGGTCGTGATGATCCTAGGGGGGGTCTGGTTTATTCGCCAAATGGAGCAAGGTGAAGTCAAGCCTTTGTTCCTGCCAACGCCGATTCCCACGCGCATGGCTGAATCCTATGTGATGGAGGGCGATGCCCAATTCACAGCCGGGGACATGGATGCGGCCATCCTTGCTTATCAGGAGGCTCTGCAGGTCGACCCGAACAACGCGGAGGTGTGGGCCAAACTGGCGCGCATCCAAACGTACTCTTCCGCGTTGAAAACCACTGATGATGACCAGCGGGCGCGTTTACAGGATGCGCTTGCATCGGCTGAAAAGGCGGTTGAGCTTGCGCCTGATGATAGCTTTGCCCATGCTATTCTTGCCTTCGCATTGGATTGGAACGCCTCTCCGTATTTGATCGATCCTGATCCCGAACAGCAAGCAGAGGGGCAGAGATTGCTGACCCAGGCCGAGCAGGTGGCCAATCGCGCTTTGTTGTTGGATAATACCAATACACTGGCGCTGGCCTTCTATGCCGAAATCCTGGTCGATCAGCAAAAGTGGACGCAGGCCGAGGAGAACATTCAACAGGCGCTGGAACGCGATCCGTCCCTGATGGATGTGCATCGTGTCTATGCGTATGTGCTCGAGTCGTTTGGGCAATATAATCAGGCCATTCAAGAGTACGATACGGCTATCTCGATCACGCCCAACCTGACGTTCCTGTACCTGCGCGCTGGAGCAAACTATCGTCGCCTGGCGTTTGGAAGCCCCAACGAGGAAACTGCGCGATCGCTGTATGAGCGTTCGTTGGAGTACTTTGCGAAGGCTGCGAGTATCAATGAGCAGTTGGGGGTTGAGGATCCTATTCCTTACCTGTCCATATCAAGGACCTATTCGCAGATGGGTGAATTTTTCATCGCCGCGCGGAATGTGCAAAGAGCGCTGGAATTTCAGCCGGATAACCCTGATGTTTACGGACAGTTAGGGATAATTTATTTCAAATCTCGCAATTATGAAGGATCCATCCTGGCTTTGAAATGTGCCATTTCTGGCTGCACGGCGGAGGAATCCTGCGATGGACGCGGTGGGTGTGGCCCAAATGATACACCTGCACAAGTAGTAGGGATGCCGCTCTCACCCAGTACGGTGGTGTATTACTATACTTATGGTTCTGTGTTGGCAGCCTTAAGCCGCCCGCAGGAGAATTACTGTTCTGAAGCGATGGATGTTTTGGCGCAAGTGAAGGCAGCTTATGGCAGCGATCCGGATATCGCTGGTATTGTTTCGTCGGGGGAAATAATTTGTGCGTCGCTGGGGAGTACGGCCTCCTCTGCTCCGGCAATAACACCGGAAGTAATGATAGACATGACTGCAACTCCATCACCATAAATTGTCAGAATTTTGTAAGAGTTTTAAATCCCCTCTTGACTATCGTCCGAAAGGACAGTATCATACGGTCGCATTTTAGCACTCTGCGTAGATGAGTGCTAAAAATTTGAGTGCTCATAAATTAATCATTTTATCAGGAGGATCAGATGGCACTTTCCCTCAAACCCCTCGGCGACCGCGTTGTGGTCGAACCCATAGAGCAAGAAGAGGTGACCGCAGGCGGTATCGTGTTGCCCGAAACCGCCAAGGAAAAGCCCCAACAGGGCAAGGTTTTAGCAGCGGGCCCCGGCGCCCGTGACGAAGACGGCAAACGCATTGCAATGGACGTTAAAGTTGGCGACAAAGTTCTGTACGCCAAATACGCCGGTACCGAATTCAAGATGGATGGCAAAAAACTGCTCATCCTGCGCGAGAGCGATCTGCTCGCGATTCTCGAAGGTTAATTTTAGGAGGAATGCAAAATGGCTGCTAAACAACTTGTCTTCTCTGAGGACGCACGCCGTAAACTTAGGAATGGTATTAATGTTGTCGCCAACGCTGTTTCGGCGACACTGGGCCCCAAGGGCCGCAATGTTGCGATTGACCGCAAATTTGGCTCCCCCACAATCACCCACGACGGCGTTTCTGTTGCCAAGGAAATCGAACTCGAGGATCCCTTCGAGAACATGGGCGCGCAGTTGCTCAAAGAAGCTGCCACCAAGACCAATGATATCGCTGGCGACGGTACCACCACCTCGACTATTCTGGCGCATGCGATAGTTAATGAAGGCTTGAAGGCGCTCGAGGCCGGTTACAACCCAATGCTGCTCAAGCGCGGTATCGAGATGGCGACCGATGCTGTTAGTGAAGAACTGCGTAAGGTGGCTGTTAAGATTGACACCAAGGAAGAGATTGGTTATGTTGCTACCAACTCCGCTGCGGATGCCGAGATTGGCAACCTGATCGCCGATGTGATGGACAAGGTCGGCAAAGACGGTGTCATCACCGTGGAAGAGTCCAAGTCCATGCAGTTCGAGACCGAATACGTCGAAGGCATGCAGTTTGATCGTGGTTACCTGTCGCCCTACTTCATTACTGAAGCCGAGCACATGGAAGCTGTCATAACCGAACCCTATGTGCTGATCCACGAGAAGAAAATCTCCGCTGCGCAGGATATTGTCCCGCTGCTGGAGAAACTCGTCCAGGTTGGCAAGCGCGAACTGGTCATCATTGCCGAAGATATCGATGGCGAAGCCCTGGCTACCCTTGTCCTGAACAAACTGCGCGGCATGCTCAACGTGCTGGCTATCAAAGCCCCCGGCTTTGGCGACCGCCGCAAGGCCATGCTGCAGGATATCGCCATCCTGACCGGTGGCACCGTCATCGCCGAAGAAACCGGCCGCAAACTCGAAACTGCTACTGTGCAGGATTTGGGACGTGCCGAGAAGGTCGTTTCTGACAAAGAGAACACTACCATCATCGGCGGCAAGGGCGAGAAGAGCGGCATCGAAGGCCGCATCAAGGAAATCCGCACTGAGATCGACAAGAGCACCAGCGATTACGACCGCGAGAAACTCCAGGAGCGCCTGGCGAAACTCTCCGGCGGCGTGGCCATCGTCCGTGTTGGCGCTGCTACCGAGACCGAGCTCAAGGAAAAGAAGCACCGTGTTGAAGATGCGCTCTCTGCAGCCCGCGCGGCTGTTGAAGAAGGTATCGTGCCCGGCGGTGAGATCTCTCTTATCAACGCTGGAGTTGCTTTAGATAAGATCAAGGCTAAGGATGATGAGACCAAAGTTGGCGTAAACATCGTCCGCAAAGCGCTGGAAGCCCCCATTCGCAAACTGGCTTCCAACGCTGGCGAGGATGGCTCGGTCATCATCGATACTGTCCGCCGCACGGCTGCCGAGAAGAAGAACCCCAATATCGGCTTCAATGTATTGACCAGTGAGTATGTCGACATGATCAAAGCTGGCGTGATCGACCCGGTCAAGGTTGTGCGTGGAGCACTGGAAAATGCTGCCTCTATCGCAGCTATGATCCTGACTACCGACGTGCTCATCACCGACATGCCTGAAGAGAGCAAGGCTCCTGCCATGCCTCCGGGCGGCATGGACGGTATGTACTAAACCGTAAATTTGTGACCCTTCGTAGGGGCGGTTCGCGAACCGCCCCTACGGTGTTTAATTGGTATAATCGACGCGATGTTTTCCCACTCCCGTCACATTCTGTTCCGATTGCTCCTTCTCCTGGCCCTGAGCCTTTCTGCCTGCGCGTCATTTACCGAAACGCCCGCTACCGCAACCCCGGCCTTACCTACACAGACGCCGATCCCACCCACCCCCACCCCGCCGCCCCTGGCTGCTATCGTCAACGATGAGTGGATCACGGAGGAAGAGTTCCTGGCCGAAGTGGACCGCTATCGCGCTGCTCAAGGGGCTTTGGAGAACGAGGTCACTGCGGACGATGTAGCCCAGATCGTTTTGGATGACCTGATCGCGCAGGCTTTGCTGGCGCAGGCTGCTCGCGCCGATGGGTTTGAGATAACGGAAGCAGATTTGAAGTCCAGGCTGGATGCGTTGGCCTCCGATGTGGGAGGCGTAGATGCGCTTGCGGCATGGCAGTCCGAACACGGCTACACGGATGATTCGTTCCAGTTCGCGTTGAAACGCGCTGCCGAAGCTGCCTGGATGCGTGACAAAATCATTACGGCTGTGCCTGGTACCGCGGAACAGGTACACGCGCGGCAAATTCTGCTCTATAATGAAGACACGGCGCGTAAAGTGGCCGACCAATTGGATGCCGGAGCTAGTTTTGCGGACCTGGCTGTGCTCTATGACCCGAATACGGGCGGCGAATTGGGTTGGTTCCCGCGTGGATACTTGTTAGAACCCGAATTGGAAGAAGCCGCTTTCAGCCTGGAGCCTGAACAATACAGCGATGTGATCGCATCTGAGGTAGGCTACCATATCCTTTTGGTTGTGGAACGGGATGCCCAACATCCGCTTTCGCCAGATGCCTATCTGGTAATGCAAGAAAAAGCCTTGAGTGATTGGTTGGTGCAAAAACGCACCGAGAGCGACATTGTACTGGCCCCTTGATCGAGATTACGCACGGAGACCTTGATGAGCGAATTCAACTTCGATGAACCTGAACCAAAGCCCTCGGGTTTTTCTGCGCCAGCGATTGGCATGTGGGATATTTTCACAATCATTGTGTTATTGATCACGGTTTGCCTGGGCGTTTATTTCGTGATGGTGTTCCTTAACCCGGGTTCTTCGCTGAACCCGCTCAAGCCGGCGTCTTTTAGGACCCCAACAGCGACGATCACGCCTTTGCAAATGGAACCTACCTGGACGCCTACACCGACGGTTTTTCTCTCGCCAACCGCTACCTTATTACCCTCCATCACTCCCCCTGCTACTACAACACCTGCCAATCTTGTTCCGGCCACCGATACGCCAGTTCCTACGGTTACACCTACCTTTACCCCCACGCCAAAGGCGCCGTTCTCCGCTGCTTCAGTCAATGCGATAGAGAGTGTGTTGATTCCTCATTTAGCTAATGCAAGCTGTAACTGGCAGGGCGTAGGCGGGACGGTAGATGATCAGAATAGCAGCCCGATCATTGGTATTGTGGTCCGCTTGGCTGGCAAGTTGGATGGTAAGACCATCGAGTTGACTACAGTCAGCGGTGTCAGCCCGGAATACGGCAAATCGGGCTTCGAGTTCGTGCTTGGCGAAACGCCGGTCGACTCGCGCGATACGCTCTATGTGCAATTGCTGGATCAGGCCGGTTTGCCGCTTTCAGATCAAATCTATATTGATACATTCAGTGATTGCGAGAAAAACCTGGTGTTGGTGAGGTTCAAGAAAAATCGCTAACATCCACTCAGGACACGAAGAGCACGAATTTTTGTGAATTCGAAAGCACCCTTGCTATTACTTCTACAAGGGCGCTTTTTTGTCTATTTGTGTTTATCTGATTTATCTGTGGTTGTGGTTACACTTCTACATTCCAATGCGCATATTTTGGATGCTTGGCGCGCACAATCCTGTCTAATAGCTCTCTAAGTTTTCCTGTAGTTGGCCCCATCTCTCCCTTGCCAACCTGGCGGTAATCCACTTTGGTGATCGCCACAATTTGTGCGGCAGAACCGGTCATGAACAATTCGTCACAGATGAACAGTTCGGTCCGGTCGATCGAGCGCTCCATCACCGGCAGCCCAAGTTCGTTCCTGGCCAGTTCCATGGCTGTTTTCCGGGTGATGCCCTCCAGGATATTGTCTGTGATGGGCGGCGTGATGACCACACCATCTCGCACCATGAAGATGTTCATGGCGCTGCCCTCCGAAACGTGGCCGTTTTGATTTAACACTAAGGCCTCGTCGAACCCGAAACGTACAGCGTCGGTCTTGACCAGCGCCGAATTGGCATACGCACCACTGACCTTGCCGCGCGCAGGGATTACATTGTCATCGATACGCCTCCACGAAGAGATCGTTACGTGCGCGTTGGTGTCATTTTTGACGTATTGCTTGAACGGCATCGAGAAAATCGTCAATTCATCTTTCAGGTCGTGCAGGCGCACGCCGATGCCCAGGTCGGCTTTGTATATTAAAGGGCGGATATAAACATCAGTTTGCCATCCCTCCGTCCGCAATAGGTCCAGTGTCAATTGGATCAGGCTCTCCTCATCGTAAGGGATCTGCATATTCATCATGCGTCCCGAATTCAGTAAACGGTGATAGTGGTCATAGGGGCGAAACACATATAGCTTTTTCTTCTCTTCGTTCCAATACCCGCGGATGCCGCCAAAAACCGCCGTACCGTAATGAAACGCATGCGTAGCCACACTGACCTTTGCCTCTTCGAAAGGGACGATTTTTCCCTCGAAAAATACGTGTTTCGGAAGATCCATGAAACACACCTCCTGATTGGGATGGGGGATTACTTTCGGTGACGTATTATAACCGATGACCTTTTTTCGCATCTTCCCCGTGTCCCTGCCTGCCACCGTTTGTTTGATCCACCTTGACAAACAGTAAAAATCCGTTAAAATTCAATTCGATATATATCGAAATAATTCTATGGAAGTGAAATATGAACGACTCACATGAATTCCTTGATTTTGTCAAAGCGATGGCTGACGTAGATCGCTTGCGCATCATCGGTGTGTTGGCCAGGCGACGTGCCAATCGGTCCGAAATCGCCGGGCGGTTGAATATGCCCCTGCGCGATGCCGTCGATCATCTGGCCTTTCTCGAACATGTTGGTGTGATCAGCTTGAAGGATAATCTCTACGAACTGAACACAGACAAAGTAGAAGGGTTGGCTCGCAGCCAATTGCGCGAGGAAAGGCCTGTCTATGTTCCTGCTCCTGACCTGGATGAAAAGTCCCGTAAGGTGTTGGCCTCCTGCCTGAACCCGGATGGCACGGTCAAGAATTTGCCGCCTCAACCGGCAAAGCTTAAGGTTGTGCTTGATTATCTGGTGCAAGCCTTTACTCCAGGTGTGAATTACACCGAAAAGGAGGTCAACACCATCATCCGCCGTTTCCATGTAGACGTATCCGGTCTGCGCCGTGACCTGGTGGACGCCGGGTTATTGGATCGGGAGCGCGATGGTTCCAGGTATTGGAGGGTTACCCCTCTGGGTCAGACTCAAAAAGATGCCGCAAAGCCTGCGTTGAGCGAAGCCGAAGTGAACGCAAAAGACGCAAAGGGGAAAAATAATAGTCTTAGCGAGCTTGGCGGTTCCAAAAAGGATGAGCGAGGGCAAAATGAGTGAGGAGTTAGTCGCCTTCTTCAAAGCCCTGGCGGATGCCAATCGGCTGAAAATCGTAGGGTTGCTGGCCCAGCAGCCCTACTCGGTCGAGCAACTGGCTGCCATCCTGCACCTGCGTCCCTCGACTGTCTCGCACCACCTGTCGAAATTGGCGGAAGTGGGATTGGTCAGTGCCAGAGCCGATAGCTACTACAATGTCTACCAGCTTGAAGAAGAAACCTTGCAGAAAACGCGCCTGTTGTTCTCGCAACAAGACCTGGCTGCTGTCGTCGAAGATGTGGACCTGGATGCTTACGACCGCAAGGTGGTCGAAGATTACTCCCTCCCTGATGGGCGCTTGAAAACCATCCCGGCCCAGCGCAAGAAACTGGAAGCGGTGCTGAAGTATGTTGTCCGGGCGTTTGAATCGGAGAAGTATTATACGGAAAAACAGGTCAATGAAATTTTGTTTCGCTACTATGATGACACAGCTAGCCTACGGCGCGAACTGATCGGCAACGGCCTGATGAACCGAACTTCAGATGGGGGAGAGTACTGGCGAGAAAAATAATTCATTCAACAGCTAAATTGCTGAATGAACGTTGAGAGCTTAATCGATTTCTGGTAAGACCTGCAGACCAGACTTTTTGCAGGCGCTAGCAAGTTCCTGATCATAAGTCGCCAACGTAACCGGCAGCATAAGCGCCTCCTGCCAGATCAAGGCAGCTGCCAGATGGACGGCATCATATCCCCGCAGCCCGTGCTGGCAAGCCAGGAAATCAGCGCGGGCAACCAGTTCTTCGTTAATGGGAATACGATGGAAATCTACCCATTCCTGGCGAAATTTGCTTAATGCCTTGACAGAAACCTGCTCTGTCAGATGGCTCATGCTCGTTGCGCGCGTAATTGCAGCAGCTACTTCAGCGCGTGTGATTAAGCCTGTACCAATCGTATCAGCAAGGTCCATCCAATCTAAAACATCCTCACTGCCTGACTCTTCCACATAACGCTTGGCGAGAGCACTTGTATCTAGATACAGGTTCATTCACGCATCTCGATGACAATGTCCGAAACCAGTTTGTCGCTGCGATTGACTGCTGGTGGTTTAATGCGTTTGAGTTTCTTTCCACTCCATGCAATCACTCCGGCTTGGACCAACGCTTCGACGCGCTCTTCAAGACATTGCCCTTCCGGGATGATACGCCCAACCGGTTTGCCGTGCTCGGTGATTACAATACTCTGACCACTTTTAACCTTGGCCATGTATTTACTCAGGTTTTCTTTTAATTCTCGGATGCCAACCTTTGTCTGTTCCATTTTGGCTCCTTTGTGACTACATTATATCATAAGTAGTCATAAATTTCCTTGTTTGAGCCGTTGCAGTTGGAAAACCTCATTTCCTGATAATACTCTACCCAAGGTTCCAGCCTCTAGTGTCATCACTTTGCTGTTGGCGAAATAGGCAAAATCAAATTTAGTCGGGTCGCCTGCCCTTTTGCCTGGGATCGGCATCAATCGTGCGGTCAGGGGCTTGTCCAGCCGCAGCGCCAGCGCGGATAGGTCGAGCAGCAGGGCGGCGATCTGGTCCGCGCTGACATCACCGGGCAGGGGGACGGTATCCAGGCCTGTACCGCATACAGCCGAATAGAGTAGTAGATCCTTGATGGTCAATGTGCCTTCGGCGGCGCGTTTCGCCAGCACTGAATCTTCCAGCACGGGTTGCATGAATCCGCTGAAGCCGGTGTGCGGAAAATCTGCGCGGTCGACCGCCTCGGTCAGGATAGCGGCGGCGGCTAACGAACCGTGCAGTCCGATCATTGGGACGCCCATTCCTTCGACGGCCCCTCCTAATGATTTTTCATCGATAGGGAAGGGGGCCAGCGAGAAATCAATGCCGCCAAAGAGCGGAGATTGGGAAGCGGGAAACGGGAAGCGGGTAAGTTCCTGCGCGACGCGAGCAATTGCCTTGCCGTGCTTGGTTATTTCAGCGATCAATGTTTGTCGTCCATCGTCTAGAGTCCGTTGTCCGCTAAAAGCCTCCACAGCCAAATCTGCCGCTTCGGCGGCGATGGAAAAGGCAGGCGCATCCCCTCGATGGTAAGCAGCTGGGAAGAAAGGCGCGCCGGGTAAAACATTGGCCAGCGCCGCAAAACGCAGGTTGGCGAAACCGTTCGGCGTGAGTGGCGCGCACTTGACGATCACTCCCGCACAGGCGCGGACGGCCTCCAACGAGATGCCATTTTGCTTGTCAGCCATCACGCCCGAGAAGAAGACGTTTTGCGTGTGGGAAATGGCTTCCGGGATGATTTCATAGCTGCCAGGCATGTTTGGAAAAGCCGGGCCAAGCGCCGCATATTCCACCCCGATAGAGGGCATTAAGCCCTCGATGGCTTCTGCCAGCTTGGGCGTTTCTTCGATATGGTTATCCAGCAAATGGGGGAACGGTACCGTTGCCAGCCGCATGGTCTGGACTTCATAACGCGCGGCTTCGAAAGCGGATTTGGCATCAGCGAGAAACCTGCCCGCCAATTGGAACTTGTTTTCATCGAGCGGCCAGCCGGGATTGAAGAAGTAGGTGATAGAGCGGATTTTCATTTTTGCCTGTTTATCGCAACGACACAAAAGGGGCGTGTGATTTTGTGCCTTTGTGTTTTAGTGGTTAGATCCTTTGTCGCACAATTTCAAACATCAATATCGCCCCCGCCACGCCCGCATTCAACGATTCAACCTTCTCAGAGATTGGAATGCTGATGGTCTGGTTAGCCAGTTTGCGCGCCTGCTCGCTGGCCCCTTCCGCTTCGCCGCCCACGATCAGGGCCAGCGGTCTACTGAAATCCGTCTCCCAGCAGGATTGACCGAACATATCTGCCAGGAGCATCTGCAGATTTGCTCCCTTGCAAACCCGCTCGATCTCGCTCCATTCCACGGTGTGAATCGGAAGCCAGAAATGCGCTCCCATCCCCGCGCGGACGACTTTCGGCGCGAATGCATCCGTCGTTTCGGGCGGCAGCAACACCGCCTGCACACCTGCCGCTGCTGCCGTGCGGATCAGCGTCCCCAGGTTGCCGGGGTCGCGGATTTGGTCGGGAATCAGGATAAAGTTGGGGGAATCGGGGAGCGGCAAGCTGCTCAGTTCAAGGACAGCCAGGATACCCTGCGATGTCTCTGTCCCGCTGGCAGCCTGCAACAGGTCACCTGCGGCCTCTTCGACATCCAAACTTGCAACCTTCAACTTTTCAACGAGCTCTTTCCCGCGTTCACTTAAACCGTCCGAATACAGGACATAGCGGATGGGCCACTCTGCGGATAGGGCTTCTTCAACCAGCCGCACGCCCTCGACCAGGAACGCACCTTCTTCACGCCTTTCTTTTGAGCGTCCCTGTAACGCGCGGACGAGTTTGAGCTTTGGATTTTGGGAGGAAGTAATCATATGGTTAATAGAGCACGGTTAATGGAAACTCATCCATTATCCACCCTCCATTCTCAGTGTCTCCAAAAACGTCTCAACTGTTCCATTATCAAATAACACCAGGCGTACTGTTTTTAACGAGGATGACCCTTTTTCGGAAAAATACTTGGCGATGGAATCGAGAATGATTTTTGCCGCCCGTTCTTTTGGAAAGCCGAAGATACCAGTCGATATGGCTGGAAAGGCAATGGATTTTAACTTCAACTCATCCGCCACGTTCAGGGCCCCGGTCACTGCCGCCGCTAATTTGGAATCCTCATCGCCTTCTCCCCAGACGGGGCCCACAGAATGGATCACGTATCTCGCAGGCAGCAGCCCGCCCGAGGTCCAGGCCGGATGCGCGTGGCTGACAGTGCCCATCGTCCGCACCCATTCGTCCGATTCCTGCTGGATGGCCGGCCCGCCCCGTTTGGAAATCGCCCAGGCTACCCCGCCGCCATGCTGCAAATGCTCGTTGGCCGCGTTGACGATGGCGTCCACTTCTTCGGCGGTAATGTCGCCTTGTACGATTTGTATGGTCTGGCCTGTGGAGAGATGACGTTCTTTCAGAACTGTGTTCATGCAGTTATTTTACCCCTTTTAAAAAGCTTGGTCGGGGTCTCAGACCCCGACCGAAGTCATTGGTTATTGATTGGCCTGTGCCACCACCGCAGCAAATGCCCCCGGGTCGCGGACAGCCAGATCGGCCAGCATCTTGCGGTTGATCTCGATATTGGCCTTCTTGATACTATGCATCAGGCGACTGTAGGTTGTGCCGTTCAGGCGGGCGGCTGCATTGATGCGCGCGATCCACAGTTTGCGCAGGTCGCGCTTGCGCACGCGGCGGTCACGGAATGAATACCACAGACTCTTCAGCATGGCCTCATTGGCACGCCGGAAGAGCAGGTGCTTCGAGCCCTTCTGCCCTTTGGTGAGTTTCAAGACTTTCTTATGACGTCGGTACCCTTGCGGGCCGCTTTTTACACGAGCCATTTTTTACCTCCTGCAAACCCCAGGGCGTCAGCGTCCTTCGACAGGCTCAGGATCGCCAGTTGCGTACACCCAGAAGCTGCAAATAAAGAATTCGATATCCGGAAAACAATCCTTTTGGGGTTATTCTTCCATATTGGGCGCCAGGCGCTTGATGCGTTTGACAAAACCGCGACCCTGCACGGGCAGCATTTCGCTCAATAACACCTTGGTGCGCTTGGATGTGCGGCGGCGCAGATGGCTCTTACCACCTTTGGTCCGCACCAGCTTGCCAGACCCGGTCAAGCGGAACCGCTTGGAAGTAGCCTTATGGGTCTTCAGCTTGAATTTGCCTTTTTTCGCTTTGCGAGGCACAGCAACTTACTCCTTTCACAAAAAAAATACCGCAGGCCCAGACATTCTCCCGCGGAGATTTAGCATCTTTCGGGACTACTATTTCGCTTCGGACGCAGCCTGGGGCTGCTCGTCCTTTTCTTTCTTTTTTACGCCGCCCTTGGCGGGGGCCAGAATGACCAGCATCGTGCGGCCTTCCATTTGTGGGGCCTGCTCAATCGTGCTGACGTCTGCCAGGTCGAGGGCAATCTCTTTCAAGTCTTCGAGCGCAATTTCAGGGTAATCCATTTCACGCCCACGGAAGCGGATGGTCACTTTGACCTTCATCCCGTCTTCCAGCCAGCGGCGAGCATCTTTTACTTTGAAGCCGCGGTGATGCTCATTGGTCTTGGGCCGCAGGCGGATTTCTTTCATCTCGATCTTGGTCTGGGCTTTCTTGGCCTCACGCTCCTTCTTGGCTCGCTCGTAAATGAATTTTCCAAAATCCATCACACGGCAGACAGGTGGGTCGGCGTTGGGCGAGACCTCGACCAGGTCAAGCTCGGCATCACGGGCAATCTCCAGGGCTTTTTTGATGGGCACCACACCGACATTGTCACCAGTGGGACCGATCAGGCGGACTTCCGCAACGCGGATACCTTCGTTCACTCGAAAATCGTTGGCGCTGATAAGTTTCTCCTTCAATCAAGAACAGACGGCCAGCCTATGGCTGGCTTTTTCGCGGACAGATGATACCATGAACGTAGGGGAATCGTCAACAAAACTGCACGTTTCAACTTAAAAAGACTGAGAGCAGCTTTCTGCCCTCAGTCTCTCATAATGGTCTATCGTCCGCTATCCGCGCTCGAACCTATATTTCGCTTGCCTTTCTGGCAACCTGATCCTTTGCTTGGGTAATGAAGTCGGCCAACGGGATCGGTCCGGGGTTTTCGCCATTGCGCAGGCGCAACGCGACCTGACCGGATTCGGCCTCTTTGTCGCCTACCACCAGCATGTAAGGGATCTTTTGATTCTGCGCATCGCGGATCTTGGCATTCATGCGTTCGTTGCGTTCATCCACCTCCACGCGCAGGCCCTCGGCTTTGAGTTTTTTGGCGACCTCGTGGGCGTATTCAAGATGGCGATCTGCAATCGGAATGACCACCGCCTGTACTGGTGATAGCCAGACCGGGAAGGCTCCGGCGAAATGTTCGATCAGGACGCCAAAGAAGCGTTCCATGCTTCCCAGCAATGCCCGGTGGACCATGTAAGGTCGGTGTGGCTGGCCATCCTCGCCGATGAACTCCATCCCGAAGCGCTCCGATAAGTTGAAGTCGAATTGGATCGTACTCAATTGCCATTCGCGGTCCAGGGCGTCGTTGACTTTCAAGTCGATCTTCGGCCCGTAGAAGGCGCCACCGCCCTCGTCTACTACATAGGGCAGATCATGCGCCTCGATGGCGCGTTGTAATGCTTCTGTAGCTTTGTCCCAATCTGCAGGATCGCCCACGTATTTTTCAGGCATGGTCGAGAGATAGGCCTTGAAATCCTTCAGGCCAACGGACCGGAGGATATAGAGTGAGAATTCCAAAGCGCGGCTGATCTCATCCTCAACCTGGTCTGGACGGCAGAAGATGTGTGCATCGTCCTGCGTGAAGCCGCGTACCCGCGTCAGACCATGCAACACACCGCTGCGCTCGTAGCGATACACCGTGCCGTATTCCGCATAACGTTGAGGTAAATCACGATAGGAGCGGATGTGGCTCTTGTAGATCTGGATGTGAAAGGGACAATTCATCGGCTTGGCATAATACGCCTCGCCTTCGATATCCATGGGAGAATACATATTCTCCTGATAGAAATCCAGATGGCCGGATGTTTCCCACAAATGGGCGCGACCAATGTGCGGTGAGAAGACCCAATCGTAGCCATTGTCCAGATGCGCCTGGCGGCTGAAATCTTCAACTAACACACGAATCATGGCACCCTTTGGGTGCCACAGGATCAAACCCGGCCCCACATCCTCCGAGATGCTGAACAGATCCAGTTCTCTTCCCAATTTGCGGTGGTCTCTTCGCTTGGCCTCTTCCAATTTCCACAGGTACTGCTCGAGTTGATCAGCTGTTTCCCATGCCGTTCCATAAATGCGCGTAAGCATCTTGTTGTTTTCGTCGCCGCGCCAGTAGGCCCCGGCGATCGACATCAATTTAACGGCAGATGGATTGATCTGCTTGGTATTGTCCACGTGCGGCCCGCGGCACAGATCCACAAACGAATCATGCTTGTAGATCGAAATTTCGGGTTTCTCATCCAGCGGTTCTCCGTATTCGTCGAAGCCGCCCTGTTCCAGTCCGTCAATCAACTCCAACTTGTAAGGCTGGTCTTTGAAGATCTCGCGGGCCTTGTCACCAGGCAGAATCTCCTTCACGAAATCATGTTGACCGGCGATGATCTGGCGCATCCGTTTTTCGAGTTGGGGCAGGTCATCTTGCGAGATGGGCTCGGGCAGATCGAAATCGTAGTAGAACCCGTTCTCCACGGGCGGACCGATCGTGTATTTGGCCTCGGGGAATCGTTCCAAGACGGCTTGCGCCATGACATGCGCCGCCGAGTGACGGATTTTATAGAGTTTGGACTCTGCGTATTTTTCTTCAGCTTGTTTAGCCATTTTCGCTTCCTTTCTTAAGTTGTGTTTGCTACCGCTTCGCCGGGATTTAAGCGGTCCCGGAGCTAAGCGGTACACAACCTCCGGGCCGCCGTGGAGTAGTGGTTTTCATGGCAGCCTCCTGCAAATAAAAAAACTCTCACCCGACACGGGGCGAGAGTGATGCTCACGCGGTTCCACCCGATTTGCCGTCTTGACCCTTGCGAAGGTTCCGAACCTTCGCAAGGATGCCAGATGGCTCCTCATTCGCGGCCTCTAACGGGGCCAGTCGTTCATCTTACTCGCTGAAAGCTGACTGCTAACAGCTTTGGGATTTCCGCTCGCGGGTGGTTTTCATCGGGGTTTGCCGGAGCAGGCTCTCAACCATTGGCCTTGCTCTCTCTGTCGGCTCACGGACCGCTTACTCGTCCCGGTCATCGCGTTTGGATATAAGTTGTCATATTATAAGCCAGCAATTCTCAATATGGGAGAAGTAGGGATGTCAGCAGGCGAAAAGGGGAAACGGGGCTTGGCAAAATGAGCCACCAGAATTC
>JAFGKO010000317.1 GCA_016928525.1 Anaerolineales bacterium
ATGATCTCTGCCCCCAGTGGAACTACACCATCCGGCCCCGGCCCGGTTCCGTGCCATGATTCAGAAAGTTATTCTTTTTCGAACCCTTAGCAGGAAAAGGATGTCGGATGACGGACCGCACATCCTTCACTGACTGGCGGAATTCGACCAATAGCGGCAAATTGTGATGAAGTTGTGATGAAGTTGATCACGCAGATTGGCGAGCAAAGAAGGGTAAAATGGTAACAATGCTAGCCATCAACGATCTGTCGTTAATTATATCGCAACGATTCCTCCCAAGAACTTTTCCCGGCATTTTAACTTCATTTAAGGGGGCCTTATGTGGTTGAATGCAGACTTCTCAAAAGGGAGCTGCTATGCATCTTTCACCTGATCTACTCAAGATTGTGACGTCTACCTGTCACATGGCGGTCGAGGTTTTTGGGGTCGATCACAGCGCTATCGTTTTTTTTGATTCGGATTTTGAACGCGGGCGTGTCGTGGCAGAGTATCCCCCGGCATGGCAAACCGTTGGAACGATAATTCCGGTACGCGGTGTTTCTGCGGAAGAAGACCTTATCGCCTCCAAACGCCCCATTGTTTTCCAGGATGAAAGTGACAACTCAACAGCATTGGGGCCAGTTCGAGAAATCTTCAGCAGTTTTGGAATTCATTCGAACTTGATTGTTCCCATTGTTATTGCGGATTGGGTGATTGGCTCTTTCAGCTTAGATTCAGTTCACAAACAGCGCACTTTCGAAAGCACTGAACGGCGGCAATGTGAGATCCTCGCTGCCCAAGTAGCCGCGGCAGTCAAAGCCGCTCGACGAGTCGATCAACTGGAATCGATACGACAGACAACCTTGACTATTACTTCTCAGACACTGGACCGCCAGGGATTATTATCCGCCATTACTCGGGACGGCGTTACGCTATTAGGGGCTGAATGCGGAAGTATATACGAATACAATCGTGAACGCGGTGAGTTGACGGTAATTGTTGATTATGGACGATCACAAACCGAATCAAGGCTTGGCCAGGTACTCCGGATGGGGGAGGGAATGGCTGGGCGTTTGGTGCAAAGCAATATCCCATTCCTGATTATAGACGATCATGTGAATTGGCCCGGACGAGCGGTTGTTGAAGTTCCTCTCAGGTGGAAAGAACGTATTCTTGGCGTATTACATGTCGATGACGAAATTGGTCGTATATTTACACCGGAAGATGCAGCCAAGATACAACTGTTTGCGGATCATGCCGCTATTGCCCTCATCAACGCAGAATTAGCCGAGGCAAATGCTACCAGAATAGAGCAGCTAAAGTTGATTGCGCAGGCAAGCAGCGAAATCATGGCGGCGATGACCCTGGACAAACGTTTGGAACTCATCGCGCGCTGGATGGCTATCATCATTAATGCAGAAACTTGCGGCATCTTTCTTCAACCAGATGAGCATTATTTGGTATTAGAAGCCAGTTACGGCCACCGCGATGGTGGATTTGAACGAGGTAAAAGAATAGCCATACGGTGTGGACCCAGGTCGGGGTTGACGGGTTGTATTGCTTTTCGACAACAACCTGTCATTCTCAATGGTGAAGAGTTAGTGAACCATCCTGCCGTCAAAGGCGATCCCCCCCATACACCCTCAGGAAAGTGTTATTCTCTCATCATGCTGCCTCTGGCCAAAAGGGAGCACGATCAAACCTGCATCATTGGCTGGATTCGAGCCGATAATAAGAAGGATCGCTCTGGACAAATTCATCCCACAATACGTTTTGGGCCAGACGACCAGTCGATCCTTGAACTCTTTGCGGAAACGGCTGTAATGGCTATTGAGACGGGTCGCTTGTACGCACAACTTGAAACCCAATCTCGTACATATCGCGTCCGTACCCAACAGTGGCTGAAGTATGTGAGTAGTGCCTGGGGGCATGAAGTAGGCAAACACGCGATCACGATCCAGGCTGATGTTCAAGCACTGCGCAATATCCTGGGCAAAAAACACAACGACGCCATTATGGCAAGACTGAACAAGATTGAGTCGCTAGCCCAACAGATAAAAGACCAACCAATGACGCTACCGATTTCTAATGAAGAGGAAGTCGAGTCGGTCTTGATCAATGACTTATTGAGGGAACGCCTTAAGCAGTTATGGCAAGATGAAACATATAGAAAGATCGAGAAGCAGTTTATCCCGCTGCTAGCCAATGGTGCTTCAGTCCGTGTAAGCCCGAATTGGTTCCGGCGCGTCATCGATATTCTCGTGAAAAATGCGGCTGACGCTATGCAGTCCTCGCCGGTAAAACGGATCACAATCACCACAACTCAGGAAAATCAGTTAGCGAAAATCATCTTCGCTGATACGGGCCCTGGCATTTCGCCCGATTTACGTCCTTATCTTCTCAAAACAGTGATATCTAAGGAACGTGGTGCAAGGGGAGCCGGTCTCAACTTACTCATTGCTCAAAACATCATCGAGACCTACGGTGGTAAAATGGACATTGGCTCTCCTGAACTTGGGGCAGAAATTGTGATCCAATTACCCTTGGAGCCATCACTGTACCTTAGCTGAGGATAGAGCCATGTCTACATCACCTCGTCTGCTTCTGATAGGGACCTGCGACTATTGGCAACAGGTGTTGCAGAAAGCAACCAAGTCCCTGGGCGTGCTTGAGGTTGCGACAGCGGAAGAAGCTGAGGAACGAGTGAGGGAACACGACTACGTGCTAATCATCGAAGATGCGGTTCATATCGAGGATGAAAACAAGCTGGCGAAAACGCTCCGATGCATAAAGTCGGATGCCCGCATCGTGATCGTTACCGCCTCGCCCACCTGGACACGGGCACGTGAAGCCTTCAAATCTGGCGTAGTTGATTATCTCCCTCGTATTCTTGACGAAGAGCGGCTGCAGACCGAACTGGAGACCGCAATGCATAGGATGTTACCGCCTTACGGGGCCCATAATTACACTGAGGAATAATTCCATGTCCGAACAAACTCCGACTATTGCTGTGATTGACAACACCAAAGACTCTCGTGATAGTTTGTGCAATCTCCTTGAGTCTGAGGGCTTCAAGGTTATAACGGCTTCAAACCCAAGAGCGGGCCGAAAGGTTTTCAAACAGGGCAGCTCGAACTTAGTCATCGTCGATCTACGTCTTAAACACGAAACGGACGACACTGATGAAAGTGGACTGGATCTCGTTGAGTGGGCAAGAAGAAATGGCATTAAGACTCCGGTCATCTTACTCACCCGTTATTCCGGTTATCAATCCGCGATAAGAGCACTGCGTCCAGGGGTAGAACGCCCCCCGCTTGCGGTAAATTACGTAGCGAGAGCTGAGGGATCAGGAGCGATTCTGCTCGCGATCAAAACGTGCCTGAAGGATAGCAACGAGGACCCAGATCCAATCTTGGTTACTGCTGAGAAGCAGGCGCAATTCCTTTTCCGGTGCCGGAACTTCATGGCGGCATTGGGAATCGGACTGATATTCGTGGCGGTAATTGCCGCCATCGCAGGTGTAATTCAGGCGGCAGGTGCAGGCAGCATCGCTGCCGTGGTCATCAATGCCATCGCTATGCTCTTCGGCAGGCAGTATAAGCAGGCAGAAGACCGATTGGAGAGGTTACGAAACAACAAGCCGGACAAAGAATCTGTTGAAACCGAGTGATCCACGAAAAACACTCACGATGAGGAGACCATGACCACTAAGACGAGTATTTTGCTCGTTGAGAACAACAAACCCTATGCCGAAAGTCTTGTCTGGTTCCTGGAGGAAGAAGGCTTCGAGGTACAGGTTGTTTTTACTCCCATCGAAGCCCGAGATATTCTCAACCAGGGGGGTATTGATCTTGCCATTATCGACATTCGTCTTTTAAATGATGAGGATGGAGACGATATCAGCGGGCTTGAACTGGCAAAGCATACAGCTCCTCATGTCCCCAAAATTGTGCTTACCGGGTTTCCGACGTACGAACATGCCCGTAGCGCCCTTGCACCCCAGGTCGACGGATTACAGCCAGCCATAGATATCGTCGCTAAAGGGGATGGACCACAAGCGCTGTTGACGGCTCTTCGCAAAGGATTGGCTCTCCGTGGATCCACGACGGTACAACCGCCAACGACAGAAACCCTTGGAAACGCAAATTCCTGGTTGAATCTGAGCACGCGAACGGTTGTCGTGGATGGAAGGTCCATAGATCTGACTCCACAAGAATTCGATATTATGGAATATTTTTTCAGACATCCAAATCGGGTGATTTCGCGTGAGGAACTCGTTCGCGAAGCGATAAAAGAAGAATATGACAGTGCACTGGAAGAAAATCGTATTAACAATATCATCCGTCGGATTCGGCGCAAGATCGAACCCGATCCTTCTAAGCCGAAATATATCCAGACCTCTCGCGGACACGGCTTCGAATTGGTGCTATGAGCATTAAATCGTTGCTCAATACACGCGTCAACAGATGTCAGTCACATCATCTCTTCCAGCATTCTTGTCCGGGTAGTGGCGAACTATTGACTGATGCACGTCTGATTGTAGCGATGAACGAATAGCCGAAAAACAAACTCATGAAAACGGTCGGACTTGGAAGACGACAGAGATTTGCGCACAAAGCGGGCCAGCCGTTGACGCAAGGTGTTGAACCAGCGCTCGATATGGTTGGTTTGGCCGCTGTCTTTGCCGACCGATTGATGACGATCAGTGGCAAACACGCGTTGATACGCCTCCCAGAAATCGCTGAACGAGTGGCATCTGGTGTAGGCGCGTGGAATGCATCGCCAGAGTTGCAGACAACTGGTTTCGGTGCGGGCACCGATGAAGTAGGCCACAATCTGACGCGTGCGGCGGCACAAGGCGACCCACACCCAGCGTTGATGGGCCTTCTTGAGCACGAACGACCACACTTCATCCAACTCCAGGACATCTTCCGCCTGAGCAGCCGCCAACGTTGTTTCCAGTGGGGGCAAGTACTCCGCCCAGGACTCAATCCAATCCGCGACGGTGCGCCGCGAGAGACCGAACAAGCTCTCGATGCCCCGCAAACTGATCCGGTCCAGCACTGCACGTTTCACCTAAGGGTTCGAAAAAGAATAACTTTCGGGTTAGAGTAGCGGAGGCAGGGCAAAGGCAAAGCAACCGAGGTGATGGGTGGAAGTGC
>JAFGKO010000318.1 GCA_016928525.1 Anaerolineales bacterium
ACCAGGACTTGGGTGTGGTCAAACGGCTTCGCAAGAAGCAGATACCCGCTCTTGCCCTGTCGAGCGCTTAAGTTATGACAGATGTGGCAGCTGTTTTTTTCTTCGTTGTAGACTATTTCGCATTCCAAAAGCCGTTACCCAGATTGGCGTCTTGGCTGTTGATAGTTATCCCGCTATCACTCTTAGCAATTGCATTTTTTCTTTTTGCCCGTCGAAAACAGTTTCCCTGGTTTTGGTCTGGCATTCCATTCAATTCTTTTGTTGCATACAATCTAATGCAAGATGTGTTTGAAAATAAGAAAAACAATGTTTTTCACTCAATAATGGTTCTTATTATGCTCATCTGTCTTATTGTAATAGCAACAATTTCTTTCTTTGATGGGTAATCTTTCCATTTACACAGATATTAACTCCCATAGTTATGAAAAATTGTTTTCTCTGCCAAAAACACAAGGGCCAGGTCGCCCCACCGCCGGGCGGATACATCTACGAGGGCGAACACTGGCTGGTCTGCCACGCGCCTGTGGACAAGGGTCCGCTGGGGACGCTGTTCATCGAGTCCCGGCGGCATTTCCTGGATTTCGCCGAAGCCAATGAGGAGGAATTGGCAAGCTACGGGCCGCTGCTGAAAAAGGTCTACGCGGCGCTCAAGTCCCCGACCGGGGCGGAGCGTGTGTACCAGGTCGTCTTTGTGGATGGCATACCCCACTTCCATACCTGGCTGGTCCCGCGCAGGAAAGGCGATGAAAAGGGCGTGCCTTTCCTTGCAAAGGGTATCGTTTGTGAGCTGGGGGAGGCAGAAGAATTGGCTGGTAAATTACGAGAAATCCTTGGAAATGTAGACGATGCAACTGATGCAACTGCAAACTATGAAGAAAGGAAATTATTTGGTTGAGTAGTCCTGAAAGAACGTATCGAAACCAATAGGTAGCTTAGGAATAAGAATCTGCTGTTTCGATACGCCCTCCGCTGTCGCTTCGGGCTACTCAACCACCACCGATAATTTTATGATCGGCATCCTCACCATCCATCTGCACCTGCCAGGCTGTGCTTCATTGAAAGAAAAGCGCGGACGGCTTAAGCCATTGCTCAACCAACTGCACAAGAAGTTCAACGTCTCAGTAGCGGAGATGGACTGGCAGGACATGTGGCAGGATGCGGTCATTGCCTGTGCGTTGGTCAATTCAGATGCGGCGCAGGTGCAACGTTCATTGCAAGCGGTGGCAAAGTGGGTGGAAGGCAATTGGACGGATGGGGATGTGATCAATGAGAAAATTGAAATAATCTAGAAGGAAGGAGCAAACGATGAAAATTGCGATCATGGGAACCGGCGGCGTAGGCGGATATTACGGCGGCTTGCTGGCGCAACAAGGGCACGATGTGACCTTCATTGCGCGTGGCCCGCACCTGAAAGCCATCCAGGAGAACGGTTTGCAGGTCAAGAGCATCCATGGGGATTTTCACGTCAAGCCAGCGCAGGCCACGGACGACACTGGTCAAATCGGGCCGGTCGACCTGGTGATCTTTTGCACCAAGACCTATTCCACAGACAAGGCTGCGGGACAGATCAGGCCGCTGATTGCTCTCGATACAACGGTTTTACCCTTGCAAAACGGGATTGATGCAGCCGACCGTATCGGGGCAGTCCTTGGCATGAAACATTTGATCGGTGGCGTGACGTGGATCTCATCCGCGGTGGAAGCACCTGGAATCATCAAGCAGATATCACAGTTCAGAAGAGTAGTTTTGGGCGAATTGGATGGACGGGTGACGTCCCGCGTCCAGGCTATTCATAGGGCATTCGAGGAAACCGGGATCACTGCCGAATTGTCTGAGAATATATTAAAAATCTTATGGACAAAGTTTGTCTTCATCTCCACGGCCAGCAGTCTAGGAGCGCTGACGCGCCTGCCAATCGGCGAGTACCGTTCTATCCCCGAAACGCGCGCCATGATGACCAGTTTGATGCGGGAGGTAGAAGCAGTGGCGGGAGCACAGGGAGTGGAACTCGATAAAGATGTCATCCAAAAATCGCTGGACTTCATCGATAATGCAGCTCCCCAGATCAAACCGTCCATGCAACTTGACGTGGAAGCAGGCCGGAGGTCCGAGCTTGAAGCGATGATCGGTGTGATCGGGCGCAAAGGTCGTGAACTGGGCGTCCCCACACCTGTCGCCGATACGGTTTATGCATCCTTATTACCGGGCGAAGTTGCAGTGCGGGAAGGTGATTAAAGTCACTTCTTTTACATGACCCCCTTGTATCACAAGCCCTAATTTGTATAATATTAAAGGAACAACTAACAAAAATGCTAGGTGTTGTTATTGATGAACCTTCACTTCATACAATAACTGGCAAAAATGGAATACAACATCAGAGAGATTTGTTCAACGACTGAAATTAATAGATCCGGATTGGTAAACGGGAAAGTCCAATCCAAAGGATATCGTATGTAAATGCGCCACAGAGAATTATTTCTCCATGGCGCTTTTCTTATTTTTAGTATAAACCTGTACCATCCATCGAAGCAGTGTAGCCGCGAGGAACGTTACATATCTTCTTTAGAGGTCGAGGGATTGTTCTTGCGGCGGTGCTTTTCTAGAGCAACCTCCGCGCGGCGGGCATACAAAGAAGCAGGCCAAGTATCGATAACCGCATTGAAAGCGATGGAGGCTTTGGCGTCCATATTCTTACGAAGATAGGCGACACCCAGATTGTAGTGCGTTGCGGCTTCGTACTTGACACCCAGGTAACCTTGCCCGGCTTGTTCCAGAACATCGTTGAAAATAGCAATGGCTTCGTCAAGTTTCTTTTGTTGCAGTAATGAGGTGCCCTGATTGACTTGTAGGATCAAACGGTTAGTTGCATCAGGCCAGAATTTAGCGGCCAGATGATAAAGTTTATCGGCCAACTCAAACTGACCCCGTCTGGCAAAGATATTGCCCAGGTCAACCAGGATGCGCACACGCATCGTAAGGAGATAGATCAGGATCAGGAACAATACCGGATGGGTTTGGATGCCCGTCAAGGCTGTTAATCCACTTACGGCTAACGTAAAGATCAACGCCTCGAATGCAAAGCGGCTGGATAACCCCTCTCGTTTGAGCAAGGATACGGCCCCAAACAAGACGATATAAGAGCAGCCTTCTAACAACAAAATTACAGGTAAGCTCAACATATAGCCTTCATTTCTTTATTGTACAGAACATAAAAAATAGTATACCCGCCTTATGAAGCATGTCAATGTCAATTCAATAGACTGAGGAGGTGCGTTATTGGAGAAAAGTGTTGCATGTATCTCACCCGTCGTGGCAGTCATTTGAGAAATACAAGTGATTTGCCAATCACCCTGATCATCAGTTAGTCAAATGAGGAGACAACTATGAATGCCGTTCTAACACTTATCCTCGGGTTTGTGGGGATTGCCGTTGGTTATGGGTTCTATGCCAAAACGATCAACAAAAACATTATTCAACCCGATGCAAAGAAGGCTACCCCCGCCAAAATGTACATGGACGGTGTGGACTTCACACCTGCCAATCGTAATGTGTTATTTGGCTATCAATTCAAGTCGATCGCAGCCCTGGGTCCTATCACCGGCCCAATTGTCGCGATCCAATGGGGCTGGCTGCCGGCGCTGTTATGGATCATCTTTGGTACGTTCTTCATCGGCTGGGTACAGGATTATTCCAGCATTATCCTGGGCGTGCGCGAAGATGGACAATCCTTCGGCGCCTTGAGCTACCGCTTCGTCTCGCCCCGCGCGCGCAACATCCTGCTGACCTTCATCTACTTCTATCTACTGCTCATCATGGGCGCTTTTGGCAAGATCGTCGGTTACGACCTGATGACCAACCCGGCAGTTCCGCTCGGAGTGTTGCTGGTTATAGGTGTTGGTTTGCTGGCAGGTCAGATGACATACAAATGGAAGATGGACATCATCATGACCAGCCTCCTGACCGTCGTGCTGGCTTTCATTGGTATCTGGTTGGGTACGCTCCCTGCGGTCAAGAATCTCTTCCTGGGTATCAATGGTGGAGCAGAATCTCCCTTGCTCTTCGGCTCGGTCACCAGGGCGCAGTTCATCTGGAGCTTCGTGGTCTTGGTCATCTGCTACTTTGGCGCGATCCTGCCGATCTGGCGCTGGGCGCAGCCAATCAACTACGTTGCATTTTGGATCGTCTTCCTGGGCATTCTGGCGGGGACAATTGGCCTGCTGGTCTGGCACC
>JAFGKO010000319.1 GCA_016928525.1 Anaerolineales bacterium
ATTGACTTTAACGCCATATATGGTGGTTTTAACAATGATTTAACCGCCACATATACGGGAAAATCGCATTTTGTCTAAACTCGAATTCATATACATCGATGTAAATATTTCTTTCAGCGTCCAGGAAGCAGAATGCTATATCAGTATATCCGGAGATTACATCACGTGCATCGCCATGGATGAGTTGGATTTGCCCACTTACCTGGGCAGCCACGAAAGTTTCATGGGCGCGATTGACCTTTTCTTCAAGAATCTCAAAAGTAGTCAAATGGTCTCCGCGCTCCTTACAGGCTAACGAGAGCCATAGTGATGAATATCCGCCGCTGGTGCCCACCTCCAGCACGCCGCCTTTCGGCGCGCTGGCGCACATCAGTGCCAGGAACTTCCCCGTCCCAGGCGGGATCTGGCGCAGTCGTTGCAAGCGAGGGGTGCCGTCCTCCCGGTCGACTGCATCTTGCGCTTCTAGTTCGCGCATACGTTTCAGAATGGGTTCGGGAATGTCGTGAAACATGTGTTACGTGTGTTCTAAGACGGGGTGAGGCCGGTACGCTTCTTCCAGCGCAGCGATTTCTTCTTCCGATAATTCGATTTTCAGCGCAGCGATGGATTGTTCCAGATGCTCGAGCTTGGTAGCTCCAATGATCGGTGCCGTGATGTGCGGCTTATTGAGCAGCCAGGCCAGCGCGATTTGTGAACTTGTTACATCACGTTTTTGGGCTACCTCCTGAACGCGCTCGGCAACGACAAAATCATCTTCGCGGAAATATAGACGATCGGCGTAATCGTCATGCTGTGCCCGCAGGGTTTCCCCACTGCCTGTGCGTTTGCGGTTTCCTGCAAAGAATCCGCGCGCCAGCGGGCTCCAGGGGATTAGCCCGACTCCCTGATCGATGCAATACGGGATCATCTCGCGCTCTTCTTCGCGATAGACCAGGTTGTAGTGGTTTTGCATGGAGACGAAGCGCGTCCAACTGCGCAGGTCAGCGGCGTGTTGCGCTTTGATAAACTGCCAAACGTACATGGACGAAGCGCCGATGTAACGCGCCTTGCCCGCTTTGACCACATCGTGCAGGGCTTCCATTGTCTCTTCGATAGGCGTATCGTAA
Organism: Anaerolineales bacterium; assembly: GCA_016928525.1. Next base: position 1,107 of record JAFGKO010000319.1, read on the forward strand.
TCCCAGCGGTGGATTTGATAAAGGTCCACGTATTCCATCCCCAGCCGTTGTAATGAAGCATCAATTGCATCCATGATGTGCTTGCGGGAAAGTCCGCCGCCGTTGGGATCGTCCGTCATCGGGAAATAAACTTTTGTGGCAATGACCACGCTTTTCCTGCTGACACCGAAGCGTTGCAAAGATTTGCCCAACACTTCCTCGCTGGCGCCTTTAGAATACATGTCCGCGGTATCGAAAAAGTTGATGCCCGCATCCAGAGCTTTTTTGACAAAGGGGTACGCCTGATCTTCATCCAAAACCCAGGGTCGCCACTGGGATGTACCATAGCTCATCATGCCCAGGCACAGGCGTGAGACTTTCAGTCCACTTCTACCGAGATTGACGTATTGCATGCTCTCTCCTTTCCCCAATAATCCTACCACTCTCCGTATTGTGTGATCTTCGCTCCGACGCGATATTCCTCCAATCGAAGGCGGTGGCCCGGCCAGGTGGTTTCTGGAAGGGCGTCTAATGGAAAGAAACGCACTTCGGCAATTTCCCGATCCGACTTTCCATTCAAGGTGAAATCTGTGCACAGGAAGAGGACGTTGTGATCGCTTTTGAAACCCTGGAAGTTTGTATAGGCTCCCACCAATTCCAACGTTTTCATCTCCGCACCGACTTCCTCGCGTGCTTCACGACGGACGGCTTCTTCCAGCGTTTCACTGCGTTTGACACCGCCGCCTGGCATGAACCAGCCGGGCAAATATGTCTGGCGGACAAGCAGCACCCCTCCGTTTTGGATGAGCATCACACGCACGCCCAGCACCGTAGGCCGGAAGATAAAGCAATATATACGATACCCTAAGAAAAGCAGGCGCATCATGCGATGATCGTCAAGTTGGCGAGGGAGGCCGCCAACCGCTTGATGCCGACGCTCTCGAAGACTACGTCCACGATCTCATCGTCATCCTGGATGCGACTGTCGAGCACGATGCCCTCGTCCCACAGGGGGTGACGGACGCGAGTCCCGGCGTGGAATTTGCTTTCAATGACGGTAGCAGACCTGGGTTTGTTATGTTGCGCCCAGAGCGTCTCAGGGGCAGATCCTTTCAGACTGCGTCCTGTGCGCGACTTTCCGATCAGCAAGTCTGGTGGGATATCATCCAGAAAACGGGATGGATAGGTCTCCTCGGCGTAGCCTCTTCCGCCGCGCCGTACGGAACGGATCAGGTAAAGTTTGTCTTTGGCGCGCGTGATGCCGACGTAGAACAGGCGGCGTTCTTCTTCCATCTCTTCGGGCTCGTCGAAGGAACGGCTGTGCGGGAGCAGGCCATCGTCGAGTCCGACGATGAAAACCGCGCCGAACTCCAGGCCTTTGGCTGCGTGCAGGGTTAGCAGGGTGGGCGCGTTGACGGTTTCGGTCATGGTGTCCTGGTCGGAGATGAGGGCCACGTCTTGCAGGAATTCGTCGAGCGTGCGGGTGATGTATTCCTGCGTCAGGCGGCGCAACTCGGTGATGTTCTCCCAGCGCTCAACGCCTTCTTCGGTGCCGTCATCCAGATATTCCTTGTAACCGATGTCGCTGGCGATGCGGTCGAAAAGCTCGGTGACAGTCAGGGTCTGGGCGGCGGCTCTCCAATTGGCAAGCGACACACCAAAGTCTGCAAGCGAGATGGCTGCGCGATTGCTGAACTGCTCCCAGTAGGGGGAGTTGGAACCGCGCGCCAGGTCGAGCACCATCGCGCCGGGCGTGATACCAACTGCACTCGCAGCGCTGTACAGCGTTGTGAGGGTCTTGCTGCCAATATTTCGTGGTGGAACATTGATGATACGATTCAGGCTGGCTTCGTCATTGGCGTTGTAGACCAGGCGCAGGAAGGCGATCATATCCTTGACCTCGCGCCGCCCATAAAAGCGCTGTGCTCCGACCAGGCGGTAGGGCAGGCGCGCTTGCAGGAAAGCTTCTTCCAGCAGACGGGACTGGGCGTTGGTGCGGTACATCACGGCGCATTCGCCCGGTTCGAACTGCTGGCCGGCGACCAGTTGGGCGATGGTGTCTACCACAAAAGAGGCCTCAGCGTAGTCGTCGGGTGCTTCATAATAAAAGAGTTTCTCACCTTCGCCGCGCTTGGTGAAGAGTTGTTTGCGGCGGCGGTTGCGGGCGCGGTCGATGACCGACATGGCCGCGTCCAGGATGTTCTGCCGCGAACGGTAATTCTGTTCCAAGAGGATGACTTGCGCATCGGGAAAGTCCTGCTCGAAGCGCTGCACGTTGCGCCAGTCCGCGCC
>JAFGKO010000320.1 GCA_016928525.1 Anaerolineales bacterium
CACCGGCAATTCGATGCCCATTTTTTTCGTCACCTCGCGTGCCGCGCGCACCGCTTCCTTGATCTCGTACAGGTCGCTGATGGTCTCGATCACGATCAGGTCCGCGCCTGCTTCGGCCAGCGCGCTGATCTGCTCGGCAAAAGCCGCGCGTGCACCCTCCAGCGAGACCCGGCCGTACGGCGCGATACGCACCCCTAGCGGACCAACATCACCCGCCATGAAGACATCCTTGAACGACGCCGCCACCACGCGCTTCGCTAGCTCCACACTGGCCTTGTTGATCTCGGCTACTTTGTCTTCCAACCCGTGACGCGCCAGCTTGTAGCGGTTGGCGCCGAAGGTGTTGGTCAAGATCAACTGCGCGCCCGCCTCGATGTACTCACGGTGCACTTCGGCCACCGCGGCAGGGTTGGTGAGGTTCAACTCGTCGAAGCACTGGTCGAAGCCAATCCCGCGCCCGTGCAGTACCGTCCCCATCGCGCCGTCAGCGAGCAGAGGGGTGTTAGTAGATAAAAGGTTAAGGAAATTACTCATAAAGTTTCTCCATTAATGCTACAACGGTGGTTGAGTACCGCGAAGCGGAGTATCGAAACCACAAATTTAAACTTTCAAATGCCTGTTGGTTTCAATACGGCGGACGAACGCCGCCTACTCAACCAACGGTTCGCCTTTGAAAAAATCAAGGCTGCTTTATCACCGCCAAAAGAACCCCATCCTTTTCAACCCGATATACCACTTCCGCATCGGGATAGGAGGTCAAATCAAAATCATAGCGCGTCATGGAAACCACATAATCATAATGTTCCACGCGGTCTGCCTCATGTCCCGAGAACACATGAAAACCATCCCGCAGATACAGCTCCAACAAATGCGACGGGCCATCTACCCATACATTTGCACCTGGCGTTGCGAACTCATTCATCCAACCCGCGGCCTCGCGATATGACGTGCCCCAGTAATCCAGTTCGAAGCGGCGGAACGCGCCCGCCTCCCCGCCGATGAAGGTGTTGTAATACATATACTCGTACGGATACAGGCGGACAATGCCTATCAAGCCGGGCAGGAGGACCAGCGCAATTAGGGCTATTTGCAGTGTCTTTTGCTTGATTTTCTCGAAGGCGACGCTTGCCAACATGAAGACCGGCGGCAGGATGAAGAAAATCTGGCGAAAATTATCGTACAGCGGAGCGCGTGTGACGATGAATCCCGCCAGCGGCAGGATGAACCAGACGGCGGTCAAGGCCAGCAGCTCGACGTACTCCCGCCTCTTGACCAGGCCAATGATTGCCACCGTCAAACCGGCAAAAAACAGAGCCCAGGCTGGTTCCGTCAACTGGATGCCCAGCAGCACCGGCACATACGAGCGCGGAATGTCCGCTGAGGAGTACTGCACGCCGTCGAAGAGCACCTGTCCCTGCCAGGGATATTGCGACATGATTTGGATACTTTCGATAAACCGACCTATGGGATCCGGCCATAAATAGGGCCAGGTAACGTACATCACGATCAAGGCGATGACAGCGTAGACGAAAAGCGCCGGGATAGCTTGCTTCCCTTTTTTGTAGACTGCATATATCCCAACCAGCAATCCTGCAAACGGGCCGAGGATGCGCATGGAGGTGGCAAATCCAAGAAAGCTGGCTGGTAAGAGAATAGAGAACAGTGATGAGAGAGTAGAGGGAGAAAGTTTGCGGTAAAGAAAGATAAGGATAAGCGTAGAAAGTATAAAGTAGACAAAGCGGAGTTGGATGAAGAACAAAAAATAACGCCGGATATAAACTTCGGCATCCGTGCTAGCCAGGTCAGATGCGATCCACGAGAGGATATTGGTATTCCCCGCTTTGGCAGATTGGACCAGGGTTGTAATGAATGTGTGAAAGGCATCGGTGAAGAGAAACAGTCCGCAGACGGTAGCAAGCCAGAGCCCGGAAAGAAGCGCAAGAGACCGCTTATTTCGAGGGTCAATGTTATTAAGCTGAAATGGCTTGGGCGAGTCAAAAAGCCTGAATCCAAAATAAAGAGACAAAAGAAAAAAAGCAAGAAAATTGGTGTCTTTCGGATTGATGAAAGCGTGTCCCCAAAAGACAGGTTGGGTCATCAACAAAAGCGTTGCAGCCATGGCAGCCGTCCGGCTCAACCAGCGCAGACTCAGCGCATAGAACGCCCACATGCCAGCAAGGAATGTAATGAAATAGATCAGGTGGCGAACGTCCGGAAGACTTAATGGAAGAAAGGCGCCCAGGAAACGCGACACCAACGAAACTCCCATGACATAGGAAGGACCATAATTCCCCAGGTCTGCTTGCGTAATCTGCACCTCACCTTCCAATAACCATGAGCGATAGGCATCCAGTGATCTGGCAGCGTATTTTTGAAGCGACAGGTCATCCCAACTCTCCCCATATCGGTGAAGGGTAAAAATGCCGATGAGCAGGCTCAGGGCAAGCAGGATGAAAATAGAACGATTTTGTCGCATTCTTTTGGAAATCTCAAATCGCCAATTTTTCGAACCAGCGATTGGCGGCAGGAAAGAATTTCGTCTTCTGTATCTCCCTGGTAACAACCCACATCAGCCACAAAACGATCAAAGGGGCAAGCAGGCGGCCAAATGACCACGGGAAGAAATCGAATGACGGCAGGATAAATTCCTGAATATAGGCAAAACCAAACCACATCCACAAAGCGGGTGAAGCGATGCATTTGAGCATCAACAAAAACGGCAGGGTGACAAAAATGCCATGATGGTCCCAAACGACGGGAGAAGCAAGGGTCATAAAAATAAACAACGAAGGCATGGCATTCAGCAAGGCATTATTCTCAGCTTCGCGGTTCAAAAAGGTATTGTGGCGGACATTTTGCGCCATAACGTAGATCGTTGTAACTCCAAAGATAGCCTTGACCACTATAATGATGACACGCGTTGCGGCGATATCGATGCCAAAAAATGGATTCAGGAAACGGAAGAAGGAATCAAAGGATGTATCGTGGAAGTTCGTGTTGAGACTCTGCGACAGGAGGCCAATATTAGTAACAAAATCGAAATAAGGGGAAGGACCTTCCAATGCAAGGGGGATCAAGGCCAACAACAGAAAACTCACTGCAAACCAGGCTGTCCAACGCCAGTTACGCTCCAGCAAGAAAGCGAGCACCAGCGCGGCGGGCGATGTCTTCAAATGAACGGCAAGTGCAAGGGCCAGCGCAGAAAGAAAGGGTTTCTTCGAAAAATACAGAGCGCTGAACATCGCCAGCACCATGACCAGCAAATTCACCTGTACATAACCAAGCGTCCTATGCAAGGGGGTATTGATCAGCATAAAAATCACTGTAATACTGACCGCGAAACGATTGGAAAATCCGTATCGTTCAAGGAGTTGCACCAGCAATACATAAAACAGTCCAAACGCGAGGATATTCAATATCCATAAAATTAACAGCACACCTTGATCCCCCAACGGGAGGATGACCTGCAAAATCGTCGCCCAGAGAGGCAAATAAAAGTAAGTGTCGGGTAGGGATTGATTCTTCAACAATGCAGTGGCGGCTTCTATATAGTAAGCATAATCCCCATAGCGGAATCTCTCGCGAAGAATGTTCAAATAAACCAAGATCACCAGGAAGAAACCTGCCACAAAAAACACATTCTTTGCATTGATTTTTTCATTGACAAGCAAATAAAGGATTACGCCAACACTGATCCAGGTCAGGGCTGTCGAAGCCAGGGTAATTGCCAGGTTGGACAAAGGCCATTGCTGGATATACAGATTCAAACCAGCGACGCCGTTTCGCAAATAAATGATGAGAACGCTGGCGATGACCAACGCAGAAATCCCGATCCATGCAATGAATGTGGCGCGCAATGAAGCTTTCACAATCTACTCCAATGGGACAATTTTACTTCTTCTCAAAACTTATTTGCGCTTTTGACTCTGGCAGCCAGCCAATCTTTCAGCGCCGGACCTGTACCAATGTCCCAGGGACGGACTTCTTCGGGCGGCACAGCTTTGATCGACTCCAATTCATCGCCAAGCGTGATCTCGCCCTCTGCCCGGACGTGATAAGCGAAGATGATCTGGTTACGCAATTCGAATGGATAGTGACCCACAAAGCTGACAATCTCCCCTTCGAGTCCCAGTTCTTCCTGGACCTCGCGCAGGGCCCCGTTTTCAGGCGATTCGCCCTTCTCGAGGAATCCCGCCACGATGCCGAGCCATTTCTCCGGCCAGCCCTTGTTGCGGGTCAGGATGACTTTGCCTTCGTGTTCGACGATAGCGGCCACCACCGGAATGGGATTATCCCAAAAGACAAAATCGCAGGCTGGACATTTCTGGCGGAGAATGCCATCGATCTCGGCTGTAACAAGGGGCGTTGCACACTGGGGGCAGAATTTGTAGGGCATAATATTTTTTGTAGAGCAAATTGGCAATTTGCTCTACATGTCATATTTACAGTATGACCATTTCCATTTGGTCCAATCATCAACCAGCCCGGCCTTGACTGGGTTGTTGAGCACGTATTTGATAATACGTTCCAGTTCGGCGGGATCGCGGACAAAGTGATCGTAGTTTTCATGTTGCCAGAATGCGCCTGTTCGACCCAGAATCAAATTCGACTCGCGAGCTGTATATCTTTTTAGAGAATGCATAATTTTGGAAAGCGAGTAGTATTTTCCATCTGCATCTTCAAGAGGGATGCAAACAAGATGGCCATGGTTCGGCATTATACAAAAAGCTTCCAAGCTATAAACTTTGTCATCCCGATAAAACAAGCTTTCTGCGATGAGATCCGCAACCTGAGGGTTGGACAGATAATTTTCACCACAAGCAAGTGAGTCAAGCGCATCGTCCCATTTCCCGAAGAAACGACGATGCTCCATTTGAAGTTGTTCCTCTCGTTTCACTTTGTCGGTAATCCTATTGATGTTCTCCTCTGCCTGTTCTTTCTCTGCCAAAAGTCTTTCGACAACTTCTTTTGGGAGTGAATTTGCCAACCTGAAGGTGATAAAAAGCGTTGCACCTTCAGGCTGGATATGTGGAAGATTCCGACGATAGAATTTTTTGTAAGAAAATTGGTTCATTGCGTCTCTCGTAGGACAAATTGGCAATTTGTCCTACAATGCTATCTCATAAGCTGCTCCACACGGGATTCGCCGACACTGTAATACTTGGCATCCTTGTGGTGGACGATGATCGCGGCGGTGGACTGCTCGGGAATCAATTGGAAGGCAGGAGAGAGTGTCATCCCCAGTTCGGATTCAACGGCGGGTAACAGGTCGAAAACTTTGCGATGGTCTTCCAGTTCGGGGATGGCAGGATAACCCCACGAGTAGCGTTTACCCTGGCCTTCGGCGAGACCGAGTTCACGGCAGATGTGACGGTGCAAGTATTCGGCGGTCGCTTCGGCGGTCTGGACAGCCAGTCCGTGGGTGAAGTAGGCTTCAGAGTAGTCACCTTTGGCCTGTAAAGCATCGAAGCGCTCGGTGGCTTCCTGGCCGACGGTCACGACCTGGAAAGCAACCACGTCCATCTGGCCGGAGTCGACGCTGGCGAAGTAATCGGAGAGAGCCAAGAAATCGCCATACGGCTGGCGGGGGAAGGAGAAGCGGGTCAATTGTAGGGGCGAAGCATGCTTCGCCCTTACCGATTCGGGATCGTAGACTATCAAGTCATCGCCATCCGCCTGGCAGGGGAAATAACCATAGACGGCTTGCGGTTTGAGCCAGCCAGTTTTGAGGGCTTCGCGCTTCATCTTGTCCAGGCGGGTGTCGAATTCCTTTTGCAGCTTTTCCCATTCCGCGCCGTGGGCGTTTTTCGCGCCCCACGACAGGCGGTAGAGTTCATTAATGCCCAGATTTTGGAAGACGATTTCCAGCGGCATTCTCTTGACGATTTGTTGGCCGAATTTGACTGGCGCTTTGATTGGAGCTGGGACGATAGCGCTGCGCTGTCCCGGTGTATCTTCTGCCCGTTTTTGAGAGGCGCGGCCCATTTCCATATCTGCATCGCGGCGGGTTCGGGCAAGCAGTTCCTCGCGCTTCTCGGGGACGATGAGCTGGTCCATTGTTTCCAGACCTTCGAAGGCATCCTTGCAGTAGAAGACGCCCGGTTCATAGGCTTCACCGTCTTCGGTGAACAGGATGCGGCGACCAAAGCGACGGTTGATGGCTGCACCGCCCACCAGGACGGGAATCTTGTGCCCCCGGCGCTGCAACTCGTTGACGATCAGCGGCATCTGCTTGGAAGTGGAGACCAACAGCGCCGACAGACCAATCGCGGTCGCATTGGCTTCGGCAGCTTTGCTGATGATCGTCTCCGCCGGAACCTGTTTGCCCAGGTCGATCACATCGTAGCCGTTGTTGGCGAGGATGGTCTTGACCAGGTTCTTGCCAATGTCATGCACATCGCCGTAGACGGTGGCGATCACGACCAGTCCCTTGCTGACGCCTTCAACCTTTTCGAGGTAATTTTCGAGGTGGCTGACGGATTTCTTCATCACTTCGGCGGATTGCAGCACGAAGGGCAGAATCAGTTCGCCCGCGCCGAATTTGTCGCCGACTTCCTTCATGGCGGGGAGCAGGACGGTGTTGAGGACTTCAACAGCCCGGACGTGGTTCTTGCCCCGTTTCCCATCATCTTTCATTTTCTCGCCTGCGGACAGGGGATAAGGGATAAGGGAGTCAATATCAGCCTCCACACCTTCCTTGTGGCGGTGGACGATGCGCCAGTGCAAGCGCTGTTCGGGGGTCATGCCTTCGGTGGGATCAATCTGGGTGGCCTGGTCAGTAGGTGTGACGTTTTCATAATGTTCAATATACCTTTGCAATGCATCCGGGCGGCGGTTGAAGATCAGGTCTTCGGCCAGTTCTTTTTCTTCTTCGGGGATGTCAGCGTAGGGGGTGACATGCGCCGGGTTGATGATGGCCATGTCGAGACCGGCCTGGATGCAGTGATAAAGCATGATCGAGTTCAGCACCGGGCGGGCCTGGGCTGATAACCCGAACGACAGGTTACTCACGCCCAGCGACGCCAGCACGCCGGGAAGCGCCTGTTTGATCAGTCGGATGCCTTCGATGGTTGCAATCGCGGACTCGGCAAATTCCGGGTCGCCGGTGGCCAGGGTGAAAGTCAATGTGTCGTAGACCAGGTCTTCAGGCTTGAGCCCGTGCTCGTCCACGGCGATGTCGTAGATACGTTTGGCAACTTCGAGTTTCTTCTCGGCCGTTTTGGCCATGCCATTCTCATCAATGGTTAGCACGATGACGGCGGCGTTGTGGGTTTTGGCCAGCGCAAAGACTTTGTCGGCCTTGGTGCGCCCGGCTTCCAGGTGGGTGGAGTTGATCAGACAGCGACCGGGAGCGGTTTTGAGCGCGGTCTCGAGCACGTCCAGCTCGGTGGTGTCGATCACCAGCGGGACGTCCACGCCCATTTCGAGTTTCTTGACCACCTTGCGCATCAGCTCGACCTCGTCGGGGCGCTCGGTGACGGCGGTGGAGATGTCGAGGGCGTGCGCGCCGTATTCAACCTGCTCACGGGCGATTTCCAAAATCGAATCGTAATCTTCTTCTAGCAGCAAGCGCTTGAACTTGCGCGATCCTTGGGCATTGCAGCGCTCGCCGATCAGGGTCGGCGGGGGATCCTGTCGCATGGCAATGGCCGACATAGCGGAGGCAAATTTGGGCTCCGACTGATGCGGGCGGACCGGATGCGGATGTCCGTTCAATTTGTCTACCAACAATTTCAGGTGCTCGGGCGTCGTCCCACAGCATCCGCCCACAACCGAGATGTTGTGTTTCGTCACGAACTCGTACATGTCGTTCGCGAACGGTTCGGGCTCGAGCGGGTAGACGGCCTGGCCATCCACGTTGAGCGGCAGGCCGGCGTTGGGGATGCAGGAGACGGGCAGGGTGGCGTTTTCGCCGAGCACGCGGATGGGTTCGCGCATGTGCTCGGGACCGGTGGAGCAGTTCAGGCCGATGACGTCGATGCCAAGGCCTTCGAGGATGGCCAGGGCCGCATTGACGTCGGTGCCGAGCAGCATGCGGCCGGTTGTGTCGAGCGTGACCTGGGCCTGGACCGGTAAATAGATGCCGGTCTCGTCGAAGGCCTGGTGAATGCCGGTGATGGCGGCCTTGACTTCGAGGATGTCCTGCGAGGTTTCGATCAGCAGCAGGTCGACCCCGCCTCGAATCAGACCGACAGCCTGCTCCCGGAATACGTCGGCCAGTTCGTCGAACCCGACGTTGGACAGTTCGGGATCGTTAGCGGAGGGGAGTTTACCAGAGGGACCGATGGAACCGGCAACGAAGCGATTTTGGATTTCCGATTTTTGATTTTTGATTTTTGAATATTCGTCGGCTAAGCGTCTGGCCAAAGAGGCTGCTGCTTCGTTGATTTCGATGACGCGGTCGCCCAAGCCGTATTCTGCCATGGTGATGCGGTTGGAGCGGAAGGTGTCCGTCTCGATCACGTCCACGCCGACTTCGAGGAACGAGCGGTGGACTTTTTCCACGGCCTCGGGGTACGAGATAACGAGGTAGTCGTTGCAGCCGTTATACTGTTCGCCGCCGAAGTGCTCGGCAGTCAGGTCCTGGGTTTGTAAGCTGGTGCCCATCGCGCCATCGAAGACGAGGACTTTGTTTTCAAGGGCATCGAGGTATTTTCTGTTTGTATATTTTCTTTCGGTCATGTTGCTCCTAATGTTTCAGCTACAGATTTCATGAATTTATCCGGATTGTTGCGAGTAATAATTGCAGTAATCTCTTGCTCCACACACTTGACATGATGGATTTGTTTCCAAACAGATGCCGCGTTCAATTCCAAATTCTTTTGATTGGACTTGTCCGTAGACTACAAAAACAACGTCAATGTATCGAATTGGAAGACCCGTCGCTTCCGCAAATTTCCTGCCTTGGATGACCGTTTTGAGAAGCTGTTGTTCATTTTCAATCAAGCCCAATCGTTTAAAGATGCGACAAATTACTCTATCAGGTTTCAGAACAGGCATACCAATATCAGTGAGGTAATGATATGTGGTGATCCTTCCTAAACCTGCAAACCTGTACTCTAATTCTTCTTTAAGAAGAATTAAGTTTTCAAACGATGATAATGCCGAAAAAGAATCTATATAGTTTTGAAATGAGCCACTTTCAAAAAGAATAGCATTGAAGGTTTTAGCGTTTTCAACACATGCCTTTATTTTGAGACGATTACGGATCATCTTTTCGTCTGCTAAGATATTTTTGATAGCCTGTTCATCATATCTTGCTACAATTTCAAAATTGGGAAAATGCTTGTGAATAACATCTATCTTTTCAGTGACTGTCGAAGCCCTGAAACCTGAATAAAAAATTACATCAATCAACTTTGAAAAATATTCATTATCGGAAAAAGTTTGACCGTGAAGGTGTTTAAACCCATCCAATTTTTTCGGAAGATTTTTTGAGCCTGCTTTCAGCAGTACTTCTTCAATACTTTCAAAGATTGCATTGTAATCTTTCATTACTTCCTCCATCCGACTTAATCTTTTCCAATACTACCGGCACGGACTTTGCCCAGCGGGATTCGGTGGCGATTTTACCCGCACGGGGGTTCATCCCCGTGCTATTCGTCCGAAGCCGACTCAAGTCGGCTAGTCCGCTTCAGCGGACTTTGCAGGTATAGCCCGACGGTTCATCGTCGGGCGGGCACGATGACGTGGCACGCTCATACCGCAATCGCCTCCGCCTCCTCCAGCACCGACCTCGCCCACGCAGCCACATCTTCACAATAGACCTCCGCGTTCTCCCTCCGTACATCCAGAATTATCTTCATCCATTTTGTTTTGTTGATTACAGACTTGCCATCTTTCGATTTAATTTTGAACTTCCGCTTGCCGCTGTCTACCAAATCCTTGTTTTGCTTTCTGATGAAAGCGGGCGGTTTATTTTCCAGGAGAAATTCTCGCAGCAATTCGCGCTCGTGCAGCCAGCCGTCACAGGTCAGCTTGCTGGAGTGCTGGAGCATGTAGGCCGCAACGGTTAGATGATGGACAGCGCCATAAGCCGCATCGCTGAATTCAAGCGCCAGGCATTCGTAGAAGCGGGTTTCGCAAGCGCCTTCAGGCGCGCTGCATTCGGGACAGGTCATACCTCTCCAAAGATTTCTATCACTTTGAACCTCTAAGAGCGCTAGGCTCGCGAAGAAAGACCAAAACCATCTTTGCGTACTTCGCGTCTTCGCGGTTCAAGCTTTACACAACAAAACCGCCTCCCGAAAATGAGAGGCGCCATTAAAACTAAAGTCAACTCTCATCTTCCAGACGTACGTCTGCCGGAGTTGGCACCGGTTTTAGCTTTCAACTTTTAGCAATCAGCATTTCGCCAAAGGCTAAAAGCTGACCGCTGATAGCTAACCGCTAACAGGTTGCCGAGGCTTCACAGGGCCGGTCCCTCAGCCTCTCTGGATGAGTGGACGGATTATTCCATCCCGGTCAATTGTTGGGCATGAGTTTACCACAGGGTCAATATCATGTAAACCCGACCGATAATATCCTATTTAATTTCCTGCCAGACAAAGACCTGATTTCGTCCTTTCTCTTTGGCAATGTATAAAGCCTGGTCTGCGCGGTTGAGTAATATATCCAGCGCCAAGTCATCGCTTCCGGGCACGCTTGCTACTCCCATACTGAGTGTAATGGGAATCTCACGTTCGTCGATTTTCAAAGGCCGGTTCTTAAAACCAGTACATAAGCGGTCAGCCAGTTGCTTGCTACGACGCCTTCCAGTTTCGGGAAGCAGGATGACAAACTCATCGCCACCATAGCGTGCAAAGATATCAACCTGCCGGATGGTCTCCCGGCAGCGCCAAACCATTCCTTTCAGCACTCTGTCACCAAACAAATGTCCAAAGGAATCATTGATGCGCTTAAAAAAGTCAATATCGAACATAATGCAGGCCAATGGGTGCCCATAGCGTTTTGAACGCGCGATTTCCATCTCAGCGAGATCGAAAAAGTGACGGCGGTTAAACAAGCCTGTCAAAGGATCAGTCGTCGCTAATTTCACCAGGAGCTGTTCAGCGCGTAGTCGTTCGATGATACGGCCCAAACGCTCGGCAATCGCACGCAGCAGACTATATTCTTCTTCCAAGAATGGATTATCGTCATCTACCGGGACGTCCCCCGTATAGAAAACTTCAACTGAGCCGCTGGGATGCGCATGGACAAAAATTTCGCTACTTCCTTTCCACTCTGATGTTTTGAAACCCTTTGAGACGTACTCGCGCCCATCATACACAATTCGCGCAGAGGTCATCCCCGGATAACGCCAGGATGGAGGCATCAGTTCCGCCGTCCCCTGCAAGATTTCATCCAGTGTAATTCCCGGCTGTTCGACCAGGTCGGCAATGCCATAGAGACAGTTCAACTCTTTGATGCGCTCGAGTAGTTCATCGGTCCGTTTTTGAAGCGAATTTTCGGCATACTTCTGACGCGTAATATCTGCAACGGTCAGGAGCACACGCCAATCCCCACGCTCAAAAGGCACCGCGCTTACCATTGTCCAGATAATGTCCCCATCCTCTTTGACAATACCAATCTCAACATTTCTGATAGCCCGTTGCTCATTGAAAGCACGCGCACTGGGAAATTCATCAACCGGCATCTCGCTGCCATCGGAACGCAAATATTTGCGCCGCCCATATTCCCCCTTCTTTAATTTATTCTCTGAAAGCCCTAACACCTTCTCCAAAGCCGGGTTAGTATAGATCGGTTTTCTGTCTTCCCCCAGAATAGAAACGCCCACAGGTAACACTCGCATTAACGCCTGCAACTTTTCCTCGTTCTCTCGCAGAACGTCCATCTCTTTCGTCAACTGTTGCGGTGAAGTGCTTCTTTTTGCCATGATTCTGGATGCTTCAAGCTGCTGTCCTTGACTCCAACTAAATGATGATTCGATTGTATCAAAAATTCGCAAAGGAAATTTGACGAACATTTACCATCTATGATAGACTCTTAACGAATAAGTTTTTCCTTAATTGAAAGTGGTGACTTATGGATAAAGTTGAATCCCTCCACGCCTTTGAACAGATCAAACTTCTGTCGGACTCAAGAAGATTGCAAATCCTGCGCCTGTTGATGGCCTCCCCCGCCAGTCTTACACAGCTTGCGAAAACCCTGCACCAGTCCCCCGCCTGGGTGCGGCACCACATCCTGGCGCTCGAAAGCGCTAACCTGATCGAATTGAGCGAAGTGCGCATTACCGGTAAGGTCACCGAAAAGTTCTATCGCGCCAAAGCAGGCGCCTTCCTATTGCAGGAACTGATCCTGCCCGAAGGCGGCAAGCCCGCTATCGTCTTCTCGGGCAGCCACGACCTGGCCCTCGAAAAGATCAGCGCACAGATCGCCGATCATCTCACCCTGCTGACCCTGCCTGTCGGCAGCCTGGACGGTCTGGTCAACCTGCGCCAGGGATTGTGCCAGATCAGCGGCGCGCACCTGCTCGACAAGAGCGGCGAATACAACGCGCCCTTCGTCCGCCATCTTTTCCCGGACCGCGCGATGGACATGGTCACGCTGGCCTATCGCACGCAGGGACTGATGCTCACGCCGGGCAACTCGAAGGGAGTCCGGGGCGCATCCGACCTGAACCAGGCTGGCCTCCGTTTCATCAACCGCAATCCTGGCTCTGGTACCCGTCTCTGGCTGGACGGCGAACTCGAACGGCTGGGCATCCCCCCCGAAACGATCGACGGTTACCAGCGCGTCGTCAACACGCACACCGAATGCGCCCGTGCCATTGCCAGTGGGGAAGCCGATGTTGCGCTGGGACTGCAAGCCTCCGCCCGCCAGTACAACCTGGACTTCATCCCACTCTTCGAAGAACGCTATGATCTCGTCCTGCCACGCGAGCAGGAAGACATCCTGGCTCCCCTGCTGGAGCATATCCAAACTGCTGCGTTCCGCCGTGACCTGAATACATTAACCGGCTACAACACATCTCACAGCGGTGAACAAATCACACTATAAGGAGATAAAGATGAAACTAAGCGCGCGCAATGTTTTGAAAGGCAAAGTCTTAAAGGTCATCAAGGGGGCTGTTAACTCGGAAGTTACGCTTGAACTCTCCGGCGGCGCCCAGGTCGTTTCGATCATCACCAACAGTTCTGTCGAAAATCTGGGACTCGAAGAAGGCAAGGAAGCTTACGCTGTGATCAAGGCATCCAACGTCATGGTTGCTGTGGATTGACCACGCAGGCTTACTC
>JAFGKO010000321.1 GCA_016928525.1 Anaerolineales bacterium
CAAAAACCATACATTTCAAACTATGTCTCGGTCAATCCTTTGTCCCTAAAAAAGGCTTGACAAAGTCATAGTATTCGCAATGACATCAGGAATTTAATACCTTCAAAATATATTCCGCCGTTCGCTTGCCAGCCGTTGCATCGGTGTAGGTGATTTCATGCTCGACAAATGCTTTGCGTTCGGCCGCATCCAGCGTGGGATCTTTCAGGTAGGCATTGAGGATTTCGCGCAGTTCGGTTTCATTCTGTGCCACGCGCCCCGCTTTGGCTTCGCGGAAACGCTGGTGCGTGGGCCAGTTTCCAATCTCTTTCAACGAGAGCGAGAATTTCTTGGGCACCTTCCAGCCGCCGGGCGTGTCGATCACAGCGGCCACAATCGGCGTATCGTGGACGGCGGTCTCAACCACCATGGTGGAGTAGACGGTCACAAAGACATCCGAGTGTGCCATCATAGAGGATTTCTCGTCCATGTCTTCGCCGCTGTAGTAGCCGAGCGAGCCGCCCAGGGCGACCGGTCGCACCACGTGGACGTGCGGGTACTGGGTCTCCAGCGCGTGGATCTTCTCGCGCTCTTCAGCAAACATCTTCGGCCTGTCCTGGAAGTGGCTGGGATGCAGGCGCACCAGCAGTTGCGACGGTTCCGCCAGCGCATCGGACGAGACCAGTTTCGCCAGCGCCTCGACGTTGGGATAATTCGGTGCAAAATGAACGAACGAGCAGGCGTACGAAATCAGCTTGCGAGATGGATCGAGGCCGTGCAGCTTGAAATACTCGTCTTTTGGCACCAGCCAGGTCTTACGAAAGTAACCGTCATACGAGGGGATGCCACCCACGTGGACGCGTTCGGGCGACCAGTCGGAGCTGTAGACCAGCTCGTCCTTTTGCAGCTCGGACCAGCAGGTGGCGTAGTCCATGAGCGCGCCGGGGATGGCGTAACTGGACGGGTTGTCCCAGCCGACGATGGCGGCCAGTGTCGGGACTCCCTTTTGGGCTGCTTCCCTTAAAAGATAACGGTCCAGCCTCCAGCCGGCTGTCGAAGCGACCACCAGGTCAGGCTGGTATTTCTCGAATAGATCGGTGTACAGGCCCGGGTTCGGCGTGAAGCGGGTCTGCATCCGCACCAGGGACTTGCGCGCGGCAGACGAGCTCCGCAGCAGCAGGGTCCACAGCGCAGCAGGGAGCCAGATGCCCAGGCGGAACTTCCACGAGTTCTCGACCCAGACTTCCCAGATGTGGCTGTCCATGGCTTCGGTGTTGATGCGCCACGAGCCGCCGACGCGCCGCAGGTAGGCCAGCAGCCACTGCCAGCGCGGGCGGACGGATTTGGCGTAACGATCGGCTTGCTTGAGCCGCAGCCCTTCGAAGGTTAAACCAGGGCGTGCAAAGCGTTCGGCAATGCGATCTTTGGTTTCATCGTCGGTGAGCAGGACGACTTCGACACCCGCCTCCAGCAGCGTCGGGACGAGGTCGCTTTGCAGGAAGTAGATGATGGCCATGCCGTGGTCGGCGGAAATGAAGATGCGTTTGGTCATTGTTATTATAAATATGTCCGTTGGTTGAGTAGGCCGAGTGTTTGTAGAGGCCGTATCGAAACCAACAAACATAAAATATTCATGTTACCTGCAGGTTTCGATACGACGGCGGAAAGAACACCGCCGTCTACTCAACCAGCGGAGTATCTACGAATAATACCAATTAAATATCTTATTATAGGCGGCCAACAAAATCTTTTTGACCGGCGCAAGTTCCAGCACACGTTTTTCAAATGATGGTTTCCTTTTCGGTCCTTCCTTTCCCAATTCCCCACGCAAATACCCCAGCGTATTGGACATATTCATCGCCAGCGGGTCGGAGACCATCAGCCGCAGCAGACCGGCATCGTTCATGCGCTGGTCCAGTTGGCGGACCTGGCCCATGGGCTTGTCCATTTCGAAGGGCAGGAATTGTTGCAATGTAGATTTATACGCGGTAAATTGCCAATGCGATGCCCCAGCCATCGCTGTCACACCCTTATAAACTACTCTCCAATCTCTAGTCTCTTTATAAATTTTTACATTCTCTTCTTCCGTCTGCCCTAACGAAAGATTGAATTCCAGAAACGTCTCCCAGGGGATGAATTGCCCATCTTCAAGCGTGGCGTTTTTACGCGCCCAACCCAGCGTGGCGCTGTAGAACTCCGGCGGCGTGCGGAAGGGACGCGCGGTCACCATGCCGACGTTGGGAAAGGTTTCCAGGATTTCGACTGAGCGCGCCAACCAGTTTGGCGAGAACAGCACGTCGCTATCGGCATAGGCGATGATCTCACCCGGTGCACCTGCCAGGATCACGTTCCAGGCACCGCCTTTGCCAACGTTCTTCTCGGACAAAATCAGATACTGGATGCGGCCTGCTTCTTTTTCCTGGATCAAGTAATCGCGCGCTTCGGGACAGGAGCCATTGTCGAAGACCAGCAGGTCAAAGGGCAGACCGGCATCTTTTCGCATCGAATCCAGGCTGACTTTGAGCACGTCGAGAGTCTCAGCGTAGAATCCGCTCAGGAACGGGATATAGGTCAGCATAGCGGCAGTGATGCGCTCGGGTTTGGCAACGTCTTTGACGAATTTGGCGGGGTTTTGGCCTTTTCTCATAATTTCCATCCACAGATGAACGCAGATTACACAGATTGTTTTTTGATGAACTCCGTTGGTTGAGTAGGCCGAGTGATGGTCGAGGCCGCATCGAAACCAACATATAACTTGAAAATAAAATATTTCTACAAAATAAGCTGGTTTCGATACGACGGCGGAACGAACACCGTCGTCTACTCAACCAGCAGGGTTTCTTCTTATTTGAATAATTTCTTAAATCGCTTCTTCCACCGTTTTGGACGGGCAATATTTTCGATTGAATTTTCCGGCAAGATGAAGAATGCCTTGCGCAAGAATAATTCCACTTTGCGCCAAAAACGCAAGCTGGAGAACGCCGGGCGGACGAGTTTCCCGTCCATCAAGCGATGCGTGGCATCCAAAACGGTGTAACGCACAACGGCGGGGCCGCCTGCCAGGCGGATGTTCTTGTCCGTTTCGGGGTGGGTGTAATGGGACTTGCCGTCCGGCAAATGACTGTAATCATGATTTTGATGAATAATCATGACCGAGGGCGTACAGTCGATCACCGGCCATTTCTCCTGGCGGGCTTTGTAGATCATCCAGTTGTCCCAGCCCGCGCGGCCGATGGCGAAGTCAGGGATTTCGGTGTAGCAGGTGCGGGGGAAGAGGAAGAAATCGCTTCCAACGGGACGATGGAGTTGGCCTCGACGATTGACGATTAACGATTGACGATCTTGCCAACCATCGCTGAAGTCAATTGACTCGGTCACATCCAGATCCCAGCGCTGGCTGAGGAGTACAAATTTTGTTTTTTGTTTTTGGACTTGCCTCGCCGCTTCGATGAAATCGGGCGTCAGGATCATGTCCGCGTTGACGATGCAGAGCAGGTCGCTATCGCTATTTTCTCGCGCCAGTTGGAACATAGACGAGATCAGTGGTGTGCCGTTTTCGGTACATTTCACACCAGGTAAATGTTTTACACCGAGCTCACTCGCTGCTTCTGCCACGCCCTTTTCATCGCCGATGAGCAAAACTTCGACATCTGGCAACAGCGTCCAAGATTTAATGGCATTGCGCTGGATGGTTGCAATGTGCGCGTCAGTGAAAGATTTGGGGGCGGAAAATAGAGTGATCAGTGTCATCAGTGTTCAGCAAGAAGTGCCAGTAGCACGCCCGTCTATGTCTTTGAGTGTTTTGTGTTTGACGCTTGCGTTGATCTTCCTCAGATCGGGCTCAGCACAGACCAAATCCAAAACTTCCTTCCATGAAAAGTCATCGCGGCCGTCAAAGCGAGTATAAACCTGGCGCATGAATTCCAGGTCTTCGGGCGTGTCCACCGTCCAGCGATAAGTGCCATAATCAACAGAGTGATGCAATTGAGCGATCTTAAACCCACGAGGTGAAATCCCTGCTGAAAGCTGACTGCTGACAGCTTCCAGCTCCACTCCTTCGTAGAGATAGGGCATCACGTGCTCGCGATGGTAAGTTTCTTTAGCCTCATTCCAGGCTTTTTCCAATGCAGCAAAGGTACACACTTCAGTATCGAGGCCTATCGGATAGGTCCGCGTAAAAGGCGGTGGGAGGCGATTGCAGGTGAAGTCAAAAGAACCCTCCAACAACGTGTTGATGCAATCGTCGATCAAAACCGGATCGATCACGGGGCAATCGGCGGTAATGCGCACGACTATATCCGCTTCGGAGGATGCAGTTTGATAATAGCGGTCAAGCACGTCGTGCAGACTACCACGGGTGTAGGAAATACCCATCGAATCGCAGTAAGCAGCTATGGGGTCGTCTGATGCGTCTGTAGTCGTTGCCACAAGCACATGATGAATGGCCGTCGCCCGCGAAGCCCGCACCACTACGCGCGCCAACATCGGCTCTCCGGCAATGTCCAACAACACTTTTCCCGGCAGGCGCGATGAACTCATTCGCGCCTGGATGATGGCGATCACACGAGGCAACATAAGGCTATTCGACTTCTTCTGGTGTGACTGGTTTCGGTTTCTCCGCCTGAGCTAATTTAGCCTTATGCTCGTCCAGACTTGATTCCAACGAACTTATCTTCTTGCGGTTGCGCGCATTGGACAGACTGCTCTTGATGCGGCCCGGAGCCATCATAAGCACGCCAACCAGTACACCGATGCCCATAGCAATCAAAAGGAACAACGCCAACGAGCCGTCCACCGCGTAGCCGAAAAACGAGACAGTGACCATCATAGTGTTTTCGAGCGCAAAAAAGACTGCAACGATGGCGATGACCAAAGCTAGAATCAAGGCGAATACCATAGGAACCTCCTGAATCTACTTTATTTGCAAAGCCTGTTGGTAGGCCTGCATCAATTTGGCAGAGTTCTTCTTCCAATCGGCGCGCTCTTCTGCCACGGCGCGCGCTACGCTGCCTATTTTGGACAAAGACTTGTGCTGGTCCACTGCCTGCAAGATCTTCGTCGCCAGCGCGTCCACATCACCATCGGGGAACAACCAGCCGTTCTCGCCTTCGGTCACCCATTCCTGGTTGGCAGGGATATCCGAAACCAAGCAGGGCAGGCCACAAGCCAATGCTTCCATCAACGAGACCGACGAACCGTCCACGTGTGACGGGCTGATGTAGACGTCAGCCCAATGATACCAGCGCGGTAGTTCGGTTTGTGAGATTTGCCCGCCGAACGTGACGTGGTCGAGCATGCCGCCATTGAGCAGGATTTGACGGATGTGCGCGCCTTGCGAGCCACCTGCCAACAGGATCAGACTCAGCTTGGGCCTGCTCTGTGCCGCCTTGACAAATGCCCGTGCTAAAACGTCCACCCCGTAGCGTGGTTCCCAGGAGCGGTTACAAAATAACGTGAAGCCGTTTCCTCGTTTCCCAGCTTTCCAGTTTTTTGGGGTGTAATGGTCTAAATCCACACCCCAGGGGAAGACGACGGTATGGTCGGGGTTCATGCCGTAAGCGACGGCTTTGTCGCGCGTGACCATCGCATCGCTGGTGAAATAGGTGCTGCGTTTGAGCACATAGCCTGTTACCCACTCCCACCAGCGGTTGTGGTGCACATCCTGCATCAGGTCAAAACCCCAAGACATAGTCAGAATCGGTCGAAAACCAGTCAGTACGGCAATAAAGGCACAGGTTTGGATGGGCCCGGCATGGATCAAATCGGGCTTGATCCGCTTTATAGCACGCCTCAAACTGAGTACATACTTTGGTAAATCAAGCCAACGAAATTTGTCCTTTCCGCCTGCCCATTGAACGATTTCCACGCCCTCGGGCACAGGACGATCTTCCGTTTGCCGAAGATTACCTTCCAACCGCACGTGAAATACATCATGCCCGCCCTCTCGAATCGCGGTAAGAAAGCGGTGGTCGTGGGGGCAATAATCATTCGAAAAATATAAAATACGTGCCATGTGTCAAGTGTCAAGTTCCAAATACCACGTGTCATGTACCATGTGCAGGCATCAAAAGTAGTCTTGACACCTGACACTGGAACACTTGAAACCTCATGCTCCGAGGTCTGTCCAGCGCAATTCCTTACCCAGTGGCATATCGTGCAAGGCTTTTGTGCCGATCACATTCGGAATTTGATCCGGTTTGATCGCACCCGGCGTGGCGGGGCGCAGCACATCGATCATCTCGCGGGTAAAAGCTTCGCCAGCCTTGATGTCGCGCGC
This sequence comes from Anaerolineales bacterium, assembly GCA_016928525.1. The sequence continues at coordinate 6,257 of JAFGKO010000321.1, forward strand.
CGCTCGCAAACAGCGACGCTGCACCACCTGGGTATCTTGCTCATTCCCAGCAATAAATTTATCAGGCGAGCCTAGGGCACGTTCCAATAGACGAGTTTCCTCCACCATATTCGCCCATTTGTCGGGATCCATCGCAAACTTATGGTCCGGGCCTTCGCGGTTATTGCTGTCGGTGAAGTGGCGTTCGATCACACGTGCTCCAAGAGCCACGGCTCCCACAACCGGGGCAACCGCGTGGGTATGGTCTGAGAGACCCAGAATCACATCCGGGAACATGGTGGCGTAGGTTTTGAGAACATTCAAATGCAGGTGATCGTAGTTGTCTGGGCTGGCGGTGTAATTGGTGTTGCATTGCATCAGCACCAGTTGTTTGTTGATCTTCAGAATCGCATGCACAGCCTTCTGCACCTCGCCAATGGTTGACGCACCGGTAGCAACGAAAAATGGTTTGCCTTTACTGGCCATACGCTCCAGCGCTTCGATCCAGTCGATTTCGCCGGAACCGGCCTTGTACATCTCCACGTATTGATCGAGAAAATCGATGGATTCAAAATCGTACGGGGAAGAGAAATAGTCAATCCCAACCTCACTGCATTCCTCTCCCAGGGTCAGACTCCATTCGAACGGAATCGACGCGCCCTGGTAAACCTCGAACACGGACTTTTTCCACGTTGCCTGATGTGAAACCTGACCACCACTCATAGCTTTGAAGCCGTAATCCGAAACAATCTTGGGAGCGCTAAAGTTCTGGAATTTGGCCGCGTCCGCGCCCGCTTCCTTCGCCAGGCGGATGAGCAGCTTGGCACGATCCAGATCGCCATCGTGGTTGGCGGCGATATCCGCAATAAAATAAGTAGGATGGCCAGGGCCGATAATGCGATTGCCGATTTTGATTTCCATTTTTCCTCCAGAGAATAGAGAACGGAGATCAGAGAGCAGTCTCATAGAGAAGAACTAATCTCTATTTTCTAGTCTCTAATCTCTAAACCTGTTGATAACTGCGCATTTTCTGTGGATAATCTTGTTGGTATTGTGTATAAAACTTCTCGATTCCAGTAGAAACGCTGGGGATTTCCATCCCCAAATCTGTGGATAGCTTGTGGACAGATAGTCGTAATTTGCGGGACCGCCTGGCAGTCAGGCCGGATTTTTCGATAGAAATGGGGCGGATCAGTTTTTCGTCAAATCCAAATTGACGGGCGATTCTCACACCAAAATCATACTTCGTCAGCGCTTCGGACCCAACAACATGGTACAGTCCCGAAAGGCCTTTCTCCAACATCCTGACCAGGGTATCTGCCAAATCACCGACGAACATAGTACAAAACCAGACATCCGTAAAGCCGTTGCAGGGTTTGCCTGCACGCAAGTGGTTGAAAAAGAACTCCGAGAGCGAACGTCCACCGCTCAGGCTCCAACCAAAAAAATTAACCCGAGCCACAACAGCGGCAGGATTTCCTGACAAGACCGCATTTTCGCCATCCAGTTTGGTCCGGGCGTAGATGCTTAAGGGGTTGGGGTTATCGTCCTCTGTGTATATACTATCCTTTGCCCCATCGAAGACTGCATCTGTGGAAATATGGATCATACGGACACCACGCTGCGCACAGAGTTCAGCCAACCGGCCAGGGAATTCCGCATTGAGCAGGCGCGCGCCTTTCGGATCGGATTCGCAGGCGTCCACGTTCGCATTGGCGGCGGTGTGGATGATCGCATCGGGTTGGACATCGTCGATTAAGCGGGAGCAGACCCCGGCTTCGAGCAGGTCCGCTTTGACAATCTCAAAGGGAGTGCCGGTCAACTTGTTTCGGTCGACGCCCACAATGGTATGGGTCTCAATCATCCCCAAACTGAGATTGAGACCCAAGAGACCACTCGCGCCCGTAACGAGGATGCGCATTTAGCCTTCCAGTTTGCCAGCCGCGAATAATTCTTCAAATGGGGCGATGAACTGTTTGATGCCCTGTACGTCCAGCCACTCAGTGTTGTTATCGCTGGAATAGCGATAACCATCGGTGAGCAACTTGCCTTTGGATTGCCATTGATAGCCAAACCAAAGCGCCTCTGCAGGTTGGACAACGTACATGCGTTCCATTTCAACTGTAGTGCGGGCCTCATCTTCAGAGATGAGCACCTCGTGAAGCTTCTCACCAGGACGGATGCCAATGATCTCGATCTCGGCTTCTGGCGCAATAGCCTTTGCCAAATCAACAATGGTAGTGCTGGGGATTTTTGGCACGAAGACCTCGCCACCTTCCATCTGCTCAATGCAATCAATGACAAAGTGCACACCCTGTTCCAGCGAAAGCCAGAAGCGGGTCATGCGGTCGTCAGTGATGGTGACTTTGCCGTTGGCACGCTGCTTGAGGAACAGGGGCACAACCGAGCCGCGGCTGCCCACAACGTTGCCATAACGGACACAGGAATAGCGCGTGGCCGTCCCGGCAGCGTAAGCATTGCTCTGAATGACCAGTTTTTCAGCGGCCAGCTTGGTTGCGCCGTACAGATTAACTGGGTTGACAGCCTTATCGGTGCTGAGCGCCAGCACTTTTTCAACGCCTGCGTCCAGGGCGGCCTCGACCACGTTGCTGGTGCCCATGATGTTAGTCTTGATGGCCTCCATCGGGTTGTACTCGCAGGCCGGGACCTGCTTGAGCGCGGCAGCATGGGCGACAATGTCCACACCGTGCATGGCGCGTACGAGACGTTCTTGATCGCGCACGTCGCCGATGAAATAGCGCAGTCTTGGGTCATCATAACCGGCCATGCGCATTTCATGCTGCTTGAGTTCATCGCGGCTGAAGATGATGATTTTCCTGGGTTGTTTTTCTTCCAGTAAGATTTTGGTAAATTTCTTGCCGAATGAGCCGGTACCGCCGGTAACGAGGACAACTTTATTTTTCCAATCCATAATTACTCCTTATTTGGTTCAACTTTACGAAATTCGTAAGTTGTTTCTTTTTCAAAGAGGGCTAATTGTTCAACAGAAATCTTTTCCAGGTGCGGTTCAGGATCGTAATTCAGTACGATGGCTTCAAGCATCGGGGTGCGGTTTTTTTCGCTCGCCCCTACATGATAGAAATGTTCGCGGGTAAAAACAATAAAGTTTTTAGCATATTTTTCCAAAGCTTGATTTTTACGGTATTGATTGCTGTGCCAGGTGGAGAGAATAAACTTGGCTTCTGTTTTTGCCAGCAAATCATATAAGTCCTGTTCGTCTTGCTCTGTCCAGCCATTGAAATAGTCAATATGACGCCCAATGTAAGGCGGGTCGCAATAAATCAGATCTTCTTTTGAAGCACGGGTTAGGGTTTTTCGAAAATCTTCGCAAACAAATTGCCAGTCATACAAGCTCGTTGCCTGGCTTACTTGCTTAATTTGGTTGGTAATTTTTGTAATGTACGCCTGGGCAAATCGTTCTGGCTTATGTCCAAAGGGAACGTTGAATTTACCGCTTTTGTTAAAACGCATAACACCGTTGAATGATGAACGATTAAGAAACAATAAATCAAGCGAATTGCCAGTTTGGTTAAATCTTTCCCGGATTTCATAGTAATGAGCTTCGCCTCTTTCTCGCAAGAGGTTGCCTTCCTTTTCGAGAAATTCTTTGGCTATTCCTGGTGTGATTTGGCCGTTCTTGATGGCATTATATAAATTGATGATATGAGGGTTAATATCAACAAAGATGGCCTTTGGTGGACGCACATTAAATCCCACCACGCCTGATCCCATGAATGGTTCAATCCATGTTCCATTTCCTGAAAGTGAAACATGGCTGAGTATCCATTCAACAAGTCGCGTTTTAATGCCCTGGCATTTCAGGGGTGGCACGGCGATTCTCATGATCGTTTTTTCCTCGCTGGCTTGTTACTCATTGGATTGGCAAGGGAAATGTCCTGCCCGCGATAGGTCAAATATTCGCGCAGCAAGGTTATCTTCTTGGTTCTGCCAGCAGGAGTAGTAATCGTAATCTTGCCATAATTCATCCAGTAATCATCAAACCAGACTTCCCCCAATTTTTTGAAGACTCCATTTCCATTGAGAATATCATCTATTTTAGTAATGCTACCAATATTGGCTGTATTCGAACTTCCCTGCTTGTCACTGGCAATCTCCCATTTTTCAGCAACAAAAAACTGAAAATCCCGAATAACCGAAGCAATGGATTGCAGTTCTTGCAGTTGAAAAATTTTTGTTTCATCAATTTTCTCGGAAGCAGTTCGGGAATAAATAATCCCCAGGCAGAAATGTCCCGAATATTCACCGTAGGGGAATTGGATATTTTTCTTGCTGGTGCGGTTAATGAAATATTCACCATGAGAACCAAGCGTAAAACCATTACAAAAATAAGGATTGTCGGGTAGACGATAAGTGGTTTTTAAATCCACCGCGAACTTTATTGATTCATCATCGGCTTTTACAAAAGATAAATCGGGGTAATAGTTTTGTTGTTCTGCCAATACAACGTAATAGCCGTTTTGCTTAGCAAATTCCAGTAATTTTGGGAATAGGTGTATTTCAAGAATTTTTGATACGATTTTAGTGTCGGCTGAAATGGTGTAAATATTGCGAAAAACATCAATAAAGCCTTTTATCGACCATTGTTGATCCGATGTAGCAACATGACTTTGAAGTGATTTGACGAAGGTAATCAACTGCTGCTTAAATTCAAATTTGGCTTTGTTAAGTTTTTGCATATCGTCTCCTGCTCCCTAATCACTACCTTCTAGCTTTCGTATGACGATCATCGGATATTGGCCATACTTGCCGAAAAAGCCGGGCAAGATTTCTTCCAGCCAGAAAATAAAACGCAAGAAGACCTTGCCGCCCAACTGCGGACGGACGAACCAGCGCATGAAACGCGGACTCAAACTACGCCATGGATAAATTCTATATGGAACTGCACCTTTCAACTCTTGTCTCAACCAGGTAGGCGTCAGTTTCTCGACAAATGTACCGGCCTGGTCATCTTCGTCCAGCCAATCTTTTTTGCGTTTGAGTCCACGGCCACTGAACAGGCGCCCCAGCTGGATAAACGGCTCAACCAAGCGCATCAACAACGGGTTATGCCAGCCGTTGACGATTACTGCGCTACGTTCCGGCTTGAGCACGCGATAAAGTTCAAGGTAAGCCCGTCGATGCTCGCTCAAGGGCAGATGATGGATGGCATGCATGGATACTTCGCCATCACAGACACCTGCTTTAAAGGGCAGATTGGCAATGTCAGCAACCACATACAGGCCGCGCTCACCCAGCTTCGTCCGCGCTTCTTTCAAGGCCGTGATCGAAATATCAACACACAGGCGGTAACGATAATCTTCGGAATAGGTCAGGTACTCGGGCCACTGTACGGGGCCAGAACCGGCGTCCAGCAGGAAATCACCCGACGGGGACAAATGGCGGTTGACACGCAAGTGACAGCGATGGATATAGTCACGCGAAACAGGCCGCAGGTCCTCGTAGCGAGCGTTCTGGTAGAGGCCCTCGCCTACCTGCGACCAGCCGATCTGGTCATAGAATTCGCGCACTTGTTGTTTTGTATTCGTCATCGATCACCAACTTTTTAACACGAACGCCACGAATAGGCGAATTGCGCGAATAGTTTAAAAATCCATTCGTGAAATTCGTTCATTCGTGTCATTTGCGTTAATGCCTACCATTTTACCGGCTCACCAGCTAGATAATCGAAGGTTTTTTTGTATTCTGCCTGGCCTTCTTCGGAGAGCACGCGGCCCAACGGCCAAACGTCGACATCCTGCCAGAACTTCATCAAGCGCCAGGGGAAGGGCATGGGAAAATCGAAGAAGAAGCGATAGGCATAATTCCAGGCCGTCTCGACCTGGTCTTGGCTCAAGCGCTGGGATGGCAAGTCAGACAAAAGGCGGTCTAGTGTAGCATAGTATTCGTCCCAACTGGCGGGGTCGAAGGTAAAGCCGCGCCCACGGTAATGTGTGTTGCCCGCCAAAATGACTGGCACGCTGCGCATCGCCATTTCCATACCAACCGTGGTGGTGTAGGCCAAGCCCAGCCCGGCAATTTCCATGCAATCGTAGGTATTGATTTTTTCATCCGGGCCGATCACGCGGATGTTGGCGGGCCGCTCCGGCACAGCGCGCTCGATCACATTCAGTATCGAAGGCCCTTTCATCAAACGCTCACCGGGATGCACGCGCACCACCAGTTGCACATCCTCGCGCTCTGCAAAATACTGCACCGTTTTCGTGATCCACTCAGCCATCGACGAGGCGAAGGCGTTGCGGCCGAGCGTCAGGCTGTCACCCAGCACGTTAGTCGCCAACAGTACCACCGGGCGCTCGTCCAGACCCAGCGACCTCCGCAACTGCTCTCCACCCATGGAGGCCACATCCTGCCAGAAACGCGTGCCTTTGCCATACTTTTTAGCGCTGGTGCGAGCATCCTCCAGCGCAGCGATCTCTTCGCGCTCGGCCTCGGTCAGCGGGATCTCCCCACGCGCCGCCCAGAGTGCATCAGTATTCTGATGCATGACAATCCCATTCTGTGCCAGCCAGATTTGCTCGCGCTGGTCGTTGAACTCATAGGTGACGGTCTGCAAATCCAGGTGACGGGCGACCTGGTAAAACACGCCCAACTCAGTGACCAGTCCGTTCGGGACAAGAACTGCGTTCGGGCATTGATCCTGTAAAAGAGCCAGCACCGTTAAAGCAGCGGAGCGGTTCATTCTCAGCCTCAGCCTGTATAACTCAGACTCCCGGTCGAAATCCTCCACCTGGAGCGTGTACATCGTATCGAAGGCGGAGGCCGTTTCAACGGCTTTTTCCAATTCGACAGGTAAAGACGCTTCTCCGCGAGTCTCTAACAACGACACGAAGTTCACCAACCCGTCCATTTGCGCAAGCACGCGCTTCGTGTACAAGTCCTGCCGCCGCAGGTCAAAGGGATTCAGTTCCTTGCGCCAATCGCTATAAGGCAAGTACGCAATCGCAACATCATGACCCAGGCCGCGCAACGCCAGCCCGATCATAGCGGCCTGCTCCACCCAGTAATGCAATGTTGCAAACAAGAATAGCTTTTTCCCCTTGGGAGCTTTCTCCGCAAACGGGCGCACTTGCTCGACCGCAGCGGGCAGATGCGCAGCCAACTGCTCCAGGTTATAACGCGTTTTAGGGCGACCTTTGCGCAACACATCGTAAAGATCGGCAGAATAGGGAATGGAGCCGAGGATGGATTTGAGGGAGGTTTTCATATTAGGTCGAACAGGTCTAACTGGTCTGACTTGTCAGGCTTGTTAGACCTGCAAAACTTATTCGACTTTTTCGATATTCCAATCCAGGCGCAGACGGATCGGTCCCTGACGCGGTTCGGCCCATTGCGTACCGGGCGCGCCGGAGATATCCACGTTGAAGGCCAGGGCGTTTTCGTCCATGAAATAACGGCGCACGCCGAAAGAACTGGCGTTGACGCCCAACATGTAACGGCCCTCATTGAACAGGTCCGCGGGCAAGGTAGCCCGGCTGAGGTAATGTCCGGCATTGCGTGAGGCAAACTTCTCGTACAGCTGGCCATCATCTACATCAAAGGAGGTAATGATGTATTCGCCGCGCATGGTGCTCAGGTATATCCCAACCCGTAGGCCGGTGATGGGCACATCCAAAAGGTATTCCATTTCGATTGTCAGGGGTTCGGTCGAACGTGCCGTATCGATAACTTTCCCCTTCTGGTCTTTCAAGCGCAACGAAATCGGGCGGAAAGGCGCAGCGTTGGGTGGGATTTCGTCCGCATCCCAAATGCGCTCACCCGCCTGGGCTTGGCCGGAGGAGAGATAATAATCCACAGCTTGCTGCGAAGGGCCGCGCATGAGCAATTTACCTTTGTCCAACACAATGGCTTCTTCCGTCAGGCGCAAAATGGCCGACATGTTGTGGCTGACGAACAACACGGTGCGTCCCTGTTGGGCCACGTCGCCCATTTTGCCGAGACATTTCTTCTGGAACTCGGCATCGCCAACAGCAAGGACTTCATCCACGACCAGGATTTCGGGTTCGAGGTGCGCCGCAACCGCGAAAGCCAGTCGCAGGTACATGCCCGACGAATAACGCTTGACCGGCGTATCGATAAACTGTTCGACTTCAGAAAAAGCCACGATCTCGTCGAATTTGCTTTCGATCTCGGCGCGTTTCATGCCTAGAATTGCGCCGTTCATGTAGATGTTCTCGCGGCCGGTCAATTCGGGGTGGAAACCGGTACCCACTTCAAGCAACGAACCAACCCGTCCGCGCACGGTGACAGTTCCCCGGGTCGGTTCGGTGACGCGCGAAAGGACTTTGAGCAGGGTACTTTTGCCCGCGCCGTTGCGTCCCACAATGCCGAGCACCTTGCCTTCTTCTACGTCGAAAGAGACATCGTTGAGCGCCCAGATACAGTTGGGCTGATCCTCCAATAATGGCTGTTGTTTTCCAAGCGAACGCACCCAGCGGATTGGAGCGGTGGCCGTATCCACCAACACATCGCGCAGCATCCCATATTTGAATTTGGTCTGCGCTGCGCCAATGCGATAGCGCTTGCCTAGATGTTCAACTCGAATTGCTGTTGTCATAATTTATCGTGTCATGTATCAAGTGTCAGGTATCAGGAATTACTGATGAGATGATTTCTTTATCAATGAATGCTTAAATCCACCAATTAATGCTTTTGTCTTGCGCGCTTGCTCGTAATGCAAATCAAACGCAGCTTGACTTATGTATTCAACATCAAGTGCCGCATAAAGCAAGGATTGGACTTCCACGGCAGAACGTCGAGCGATACCCAAAAAACGAGCGAATTCAACATTAGAATCGCAATCAAATCCCTCGGCAATATTCGTCATGGCAGATACAGCTGCACGTCTAATTTGGTCTCGCATACCAAAATCTTTGGGAAAGCCCTCCTTACTCGTAAGAACATAAATCATCTTGACCAGCTCACGGGCTTCCTGCCAGGCTTGAATATCTTCAAAACGTTTAATCAGAGACATAAATTCTCCTCATGTCACCCTCTTGACACATGACACCTGAAACCTGATGCCTAAATAGTATCCGCGAATGTGCGCTCCATGTTGCGGAAGTAGAACAGTCCGCTCACAAGGAGCAGCACCGAAATGCCAGTGGAAACCCACAAGGCTAAATCAGGGCCATTACCTGCGCCAAGCAGCGCCCATCGAAAACCATTGACAACGCCCGCCATAGGATTCAGCGAATATACCAACTGCCACTTCTCAGAAATGATATTGGCCGAATAAGCGACCGGGGTGATGAAGAGCCAGAATTGGGTCAAAAAAGGCAGCGCGTAGTTTACGTCACGGTATTTGACGTTGATGGCAGAAAGCCATAACGCCACTCCCAGCGCAGTGATGATCGCCAGTAACAGAAACAGCGGCAGCGTCCATAACACGGACAAAGTCGGCGTCACCTTGAAATACCACATCATGCCAAGCATGATGACGAAGGCAATCGCAAAATCCACCAGCCCGGCCAGGACTGAGGCCATTGGCAACACCAGGCGCGGAAAATACACTTTCGTGATCATGTTGTGGTTAGAGGTCAAGGAACGGCTGGCCTGGTTAAGGGCAGTCACAAACAGGCCCCAGGGTAGAAGCGCTGTGTAAGAGAAAATCGGGTACGGGATACCATCCGTCGGCACTTTCGCCACTGACCCAAAGATGAAGTTGAACACCAGCATTGTCATAACAGGTTGGATGACCGCCCAGGCTGCACCCAGCAAGGTCTGCTTGTAGCGGACTTTGATATCACGCCATATCATGAAGAAGACCAGTTCGCGGTATACCCAAATATCACGCAGGTTGAGCGCGGTCAGGCCTGTCGAAGGTTTGATATAAATGGTGATAGGGTCGTGTTTTACGAGTTCAGTCATTAGATGATTAGAGAGTAGATGAATAGAGAGTAGTAAGGGGTCGACTAATCTCTACTCTCTATTCTCTCCCTGTTTTCCTTGAACCACTCGATCGTCCGGCGCATGCCCTCTTCAAAGGGAACCTGCGCCTGCCAGCCGAAATATTCTTTTGCGCGGCTCACATCCAATCCACGACGGGGTTGGCCATTGGGCTTTTCAGTATCCCAGACCAATTTGCCTTCGAATCCTGTCAGGCGGATGACCATTTCGGTCAGGTCCTTAATCGAGATTTCATAGCCTGATCCCAGATTGACCGGTTCTGCGCCGTTGTATTTTTCCGCAGCGGTGACAATTCCATCGGCGGCATCTTCCACATACAAGAATTCACGCGTCGGCGAGCCATCGCCCCAGGCGACCAGCTCCTTATCGCCACGATCCTGCGCCTCGATGGCCTTGCGGATCAGCGCTGGGATGACATGCGAGGTCCGCAAGTTGAAGTTATCGCGCGGACCGTACAAATTCACAGGCAGCAAATAAATCGCATTGAAACCGTATTGTTGGCGATAAGCCTGCGCCTGCACCAGCATCATCTTCTTGGCCAGGCCGTAAGGGGCGTTGGTCTCTTCCGGGTAGCCGATCCACAGGTCATCTTCCTTGAATGGCACTGGCGTGAACTTGGGATAAGCACATACCGTACCAATCGCCACGAACTTGCCCACGCCGCGCTGCCAGGCCTGGTGCATCAACTCCACGCCCATCATCAGGTTGTCGTAGAAGAACTCGGCCGGATGCTCGCGGTTGGCGCCAATCCCACCCACGTTGGCGGCCAAATGAATGATTACTAAGTTTTCAGGTTTAAGGTTGAAGGTTGATGGAGGAAGATTTATTCCATCAGGCCGTAAATGCTCTGGAAGTTTGTCAGCAGGTTGCAGCGCATCATCCAAAAGCTGCTTGATTGAATCGCGATTTTTCAGGTCATAATATTCAATACGCGGAACCAGAATATCTGTTACACTGCGTCCAACCAATTTTTGGATAACAAAAGAACCAAGAAAACCTGCCCCACCTGTAACGATCACTCGTTTATCTTTCCAGAAGTTTTCAGACATCGTAAGATGCTCCTTCTTCGCGGATTCTCCGCGCATTTGGTTTTGATTCGAGATAACGGCTCAAACTAACAATTTGTCGACTACAAATTTGTGCTTCTGAACTTGCTGTTTCAAATAATTCCGGTCAAGCGCAAGATACAACTGAGCACGCAACTCACCTGCCGAGGCCTTCGCACGCCCAAGATATTCGATAAACATGGCCTGTGTTTTACTCTCAAACCCTTCTGCGATGTTTGACATCACAGAAACTGCCGTGCGACGGATTTGGTCTCGCAACACAAAATCTCGTTTGAAAAGCTCACCGTCTGTCATGTCATAAACTAGATTGGCTGGCTTTCTCGACCTTTTCCAGACATCCAAATCCTCAAACCGCTCAACAGTAGACATCACGCACCTTCAACTTTCAACCTGTAACCTAAAACATCATTGCACGATGAATTGTGCATTTCGATATCTTTCGTCCAACGGATTGCGGATCAAGCCGGATTTCAAAGCATGCAATACTTCTCGCACGCCGTCATCCACGTTCAGCGTCGTTTCGAAGCCCAGTTCGCGCCTGATCTTTTCAAATGAGACGGTAATATCGCGCATATCACCGCCAAACGTCAAATCCTTATATTCCACCACTGTCTCTGGTATGCGCTTGAGCACCAACGCCACAATCTCATCCTTGGTGTAATTGCCTTCCGGTGTACCCAGGTTGAACACCTGACCGCGCACTTTCTCCTCCGGCGCTTCCAACCCCATAATGATGCCGCGCACCGTGTCGCGCACATGCACGAACGAACGGGAATAACCACGCTGGTAAATGATCAACTCGCGCTTTGTGAAGGCTTCCAACACAAACTGGTTGACGATCAAGTCAAAACGCGTACGCGGAGAAATGCCATAGAGCGTGGCAAAACGAAATGACAGCGGCGCTGTTGGCGCATTTTTCTGGCTCAACAAATATTCCTCGGCTGCGATCTTCGTCTCGGCATATAAGGATTGCGGATTGAGCGGGGACTCCTCGGTCACGGGCTTACCATCCTGCGACAGGCCATAGTTGCTATAGGTGGACGCAAACACGATCCGTCCTACACCCAGGTCTGCCGCCTGCTCATAGACCGTTTTCGTGGCCTCGACGTTATACCGCCAGGCCACCTGATGTCCCACCGCCTGGCAGGCCGGGAAACCGACGATGGCCGCCAGATGCACCACCGCCTGCGGGATAGGCCACTCGTTGCGGACACTGTTGCGAATGGCACGCGGTTCGGTCACGTCCACTTTGACAAAGTGGAAATTGGGATGGTGCAAAAACGGGACCAGCGCCTCGCCGCCGAAGAGCAGCGAGTCCAGGACCGTCACGCGATAATTGGCGCGCAGCAGTTCCGAAGTCAGGAGCGAACCGATGTAGCCCGCCCCACCGGTGATCAAAATATGGCGCTCGTCATTCATTGTCATCATCCATGTGCAGCAAGACCTTAAATCCTTTCACTTCGAGCGTTGGAACTTTCCCGTCGGGCACAATCTGAATATCCTGCTCGAGGCACGAAAGGCGACAAATATCGGCTACGTCACCTTCCCCCAGGAGCCGGATGCGGTCGTGACCAGCCTTCTTGACCTCGTTCAAGTGCGTCTTCACGCGCTGGCGGGTTCTACGATACAGGTCGAACGAGCGCTCGATGTAATCCACCGTCAGGCGGGCGCGCAGGGCAATGCCCTCGGGCGTGATGATGTAACGCAGCTTCTTGCGCTCGGCGCGCTTGACCTTTACATAGCCTTTGGCCACCAGCCGTTTGATATGCCAGTTGACCGTACCCACCGCCACGCCCAGCTGGGTAGCCAGGGAGGCCTGGGTCACGTCTGGATCACGCTCGATCTGCTCGAGCAAAGTCAATTCACGGGCGTTTTCTTCGGGAATTTCCATTTCAAAATTCAGCAGTTGAATTATAGCGCAGAATCAAAGGCTGTCAAACACAGAATTCCCCGGTGCACGGGGAATTCTGGCAATATGAATTTTCACCCTCTAATCTTGTACCGTATACCCACTTGAACGACAGCCTCAATCTTTGTTGACGATCCCTCCCACTGTCGCAAGCACTTTTTCCATCTGAGCGCCGGTCAGCTCGGGGTAAACCGGCAAAGCCAACAGAGTACGGCTGCATTTCTCCGACACAGGGAATTGTCCTTCGCTTGTCCCCAACGCACGACATGGCGCAGCCAGATGCAACGGCTGCGGGTAATAGACTTCGCTGGCGATTCCGGCCTCCTTAAGCCCTTGCTGAACCCCATCACGCTCCTCGAACGCCGCCATATAGAGATGGTAAACGTGCGTACGGCCTGGCGCTTCCACCGGGACACGCAACCTCAACGTGCACAGCTGGCGTGAATACTCGTGCGCAATCTCAGCCCGGCGCGCATTCCAGGCATCCAGATGTCTCAGCTTGACCCGTAAGACGGCCGCCTGCATCTCGTCCAGGCGCGAGTTGTAGCCCAGCATTTCGGGAAAATATTTCTTTTTCCAACCGTGCACGCGCAACATGCGCACCTTTTCCGCAACCTCATCGTCGTTTGTAGTGACCATGCCGCCATCCCCATACCCGCCCAAGTTTTTGCTGGGGAAGAAACTCAAGCAGCCAATGTCACCGATCGCAGCTGTTTTTACCCCCCTGTACTCCGCGCCAAAGGCCTGGGCGTTATCCTCGATCACCTTCAAGTCATGTTGTGCGGCGATTGCCATGACCTCGTCCATGTCTGCGGGCTGCCCGTACAGGTGGACCGGGATGATCGCCTTGGTTTTGGGTGTAACGGCTGCTTCGATCGCAGCCACATCCATCAAATATGTCTCAGGGTGGATGTCCACGAACACCGGCCGCGCGCCCAGAGTCAACACCGTACCGACCGTGGCAAAGAAGCTAAAGGTTGGCGCAATGACTTCATCACCAGGCTCGACGCCAGCCGCCCTCAAGGCGATCAAAAGCGCGTCCGTGCCCGAGGCGACCCCAATGGCATGCCTTACGCCTAAATACGTGGCTACTTCCTGCTCCAAAGCGGTCACGTTCGGCCCTAAGATAAAGCGGCCGGATTCGAGCACGCCCAGCACCGCTTCGTCCATTTCATCTTTGATGCTATGGTATTGCGCAACCAAATCAAGCAACGGAATACTCATTTGCCCTCTTTTCCAAATAATACAACAACCTCCCCATTTTTCGTATACCGTTCGCCACATTCGGGACAAGCGGCCTGCTCCTGTCCAGCGAGCCTCTCGAATTCCAGACGGACTCCACACTGGCACATCCAGCCCTGGACTCGGCCCGGGTTCCCGTACACAAGCGCATAGTCCGGTACGCTGCGCGTCACCACAGATCCAGCACCGATGAAACAATAGCGACCCAATGTCACGCCACACACGATGGTTGCGTTTGCGCCTACACTCGCCCCCTGCTTGATGAGCGTGGGCTTGTACTCGTCCTTGCGGCTGACGTGACTGCGCGGATTCATGACATTGGTCAGCACCATCGAGGGCCCTAAAAAGACGTCATCTTCCACGACCACGCCCGTGTACAGCGACACGTTGTTCTGGATCTTGACGTTGTTACCGATGGTCACGTTCGCCGCCACGAAGACACTCTGCCCGATATTGCAGCGTTCGCCGATTTTGGCGCTGCCCATCACATGGCAGAAATGCCAGATTTTGGTATCCGCGCCGATCTGCGCCCCCTCATCGACGTAACTGGATTCATGCACAAAGAAATCCATTCAATTCTCCAAAATACATCTCTGGTTGGACAGCAGTTGAACTGCTGGCCCAACAACGCGCGACTTACTTTTTCAGATATGGATGCACCATACTATCCAACGCCGAAACCGGCGAAGTGCGAATACGGTGCGTCAATTCGATGGATGGGCGGGCGTCTTGAATACCAAAGCCTCTCCCCGCTAGCGTCTCTTCATAGACCCGTGTGTGCAGGTCGGTGAAACCTTCCGAAAACTCGACTTCCTGTCCATCGACAGTAATAGAGCGGAAAGTTTTCTTACCGCTCGCCGCAGCGGTTTCGGGCAAATCGTTCACATCCACCGAAAGGAACCAACGAACGCGCGCATATTCGAGCTCGATAAAACCGCTCATGCGTTTTTCGTCCGTGTGATACAGCCTCACCTCAGCCGCTGGCCCAAACAGCCACAGCAACAGGTCGAAGAAATGGACACCAATATTGGTCGCTACGCCGCCCGATTTTTCTGCCTGGCCCTTCCAGGAGACCTGGTACCAGATACCCCGGCTGGTGATGTAGGTCAACACCACCTCATGCTGCTTGCTGCTGGCATCTTCCTGCAGGGCATGCTTCAATTTGAGCAATTCTGGATGTACGCGTAACTGCAAAACCGTATTCACCTTACGGCCTGTTTCAGCCTCGATTTCTTCCAGGCTGTCCAAGTTCCACGGATTGATGACCAGGGGCTTTTCGCAAATCACATCCGCATTGACTCGCATCGCCAGGCGGCAATGCGCATCATGCAGGTAATTCGGCGAACAGACCGAGATATAGTGGACACGGTCCTCCTCGGATCCCCGGCGAAGTTTTTCCAGATGACGGTCGAATCGTTCGATTTCCGTAAAAAAACTGACATCATATCCAAATTGGTCCAAAATCCCGACCGAGTCTTTTGGATCGGCGGCAGCGATCAGGTTATTCCCCGTATCCCGGATCGCCCTCAAATGTCTTGGCGCAATATAGCCGCCCACCCCAATGATTGCAAAATTGTGCGACATAGAACCTCCTAATTTAGAATTCGAGTTTAGACAAAATGCGATTTTCCCGTATATGTGGCGGTTAAATCATTGTTAAAATCACCATATATGGCGTTAAAGTCAATTTTGTCTAAATACGAATTAGAAAGAAGATCACATCAATCCACCCCACAACTTTCCAAAGGGGCGATTTACATTATCGAGGGCGGTCAATAATTCATCTTTCATTTGTTTTGCAACAACGGTGTCCGCGTCAAACAGGTTGGTCAACTCATCTGGATCCTCTTGAAGATTATATAATTCAAATTGCTGATCATATTTTTCATAACCAACATAATAGATCAATTTATAACTATTTCTATTTAAAGCAATCGTAGCCTTTTTTAGAGGAAGAAAAGAAGAATTTTCTTTTGCGTCAACTGAAAAAATTGACCGATCAAAATCCTCGAGGCCTCCAAGCCCAGGCAGAATTCTGCCGTCAAGGCTATTGGGTATTTTTATGCCCGTATTATGTAACAATGTTGGCACGATATCGGTGTTACAGGTATGCGAATAAACATCAAACCTTTGTTTTTGTTCTGGTTTAGAGATAATTAACGGCGTACGTATAACCGACTCGGAGAGCAAAGCAGTGTTATGTCCAACCTCACCTCTTTCAAACATTTCGCCATGGTCAGATGCTAAAACAAGATAACTGTTATTTAGAATTCCCGTCTCTTCGAGAAAATCCAACAAGTTGCCAAATTCTGCGTCCACATTGGCAATATACTCGTCATAACGGTTTCTATGTTCCTTCATTGTTCTTTGAGGAAGCTTACTGTAGGATAGTTTATGATATGGCTTCTTTACCAAAGGCATATCTTTGAAAATACCAATAAAATCCTTATGTGGAGTGTATGGTTCATGAGGAGCATAAAAATGGAAATAGCCCACAAAAGGCGAATTCTGGTTTAAACCCTGAATTGCTTCAGCAATTTTCATAAAAACTATCTTGTTGTCATAGTAAAAAGCTTGACTCGCTAGCGGTCTGCCATATGGAAAATCCTTGCTAGGTGGTTCTTGCATAGATTTAGACAAAAATGAACCTAAGAAGCCAAGTGAGAGTGAGCCTGTGATTCGATTCGCAGCATGATCTGTGCGGCCTAGAAACTCATCAAAGGCATCATACGCTAAGAAATCATCATCTGGAAAATAAGATGAATAGAGAACCTTTTTCAAACTTGAACTAAATGCATCGGGAGAAATTTTCCAGTCAATATTAGATATAAATTCAGAAAGCAGTTTATCAGCCAGCACATTTTGAGAGAATCCAACAGAGTAATAATCATTCCCGAGCAAATTGAAGAGATTGTTTTTAGTTAGTTTCCTGGCAACTAGGCCTCCTATGTTGAAAGCGCGATGCTTCCACGGATGCATTCCTGTAAGCAAAGTCGCTGTACCAGGAGATGTAAAATTTGCAGCAGCATAATTTGAATTGTAAACTGTTGCACGTTTCGAAAAACGCTCAAAGTTGGGCGTCGTATTCCGCGGATACCCATACACTGAAAGATGCTTTGCCGACATAGCATCAAAGACAAAAATAATGATGTTTGGTTTTTGAGAAGCTTGTTCAGTGAAAAGATACTCAAAACGAGGAATTACTGTTGCGCCAAGAAATAAACTTGAAACTTTAAGAAAATCACGACGACTGAGTGTATACATTTGCATAACCTTAAAACAACAGATAGATGGTGAGAATCAAGAGAGACACAGTCGATATAGGTATAAAAATCGCAAGAAAAGCTGGCATACGGTCGAGCAGGAAAAGCGCAATTTTTTTCATAAAACTCAAACGTGAGATAAATACCGCAGATAGAATTGCCACAAAAAATGTTATGACAATCCATAACCAGGGATTTCTTATCCATTGTTTGATGTCAAGCGATGGGAAAAAATAAAGCATCAGCATCCCCAGATAAACGATTGCAAGCCAAGTTCCTCTTATTGCAAAGTCTTCTTTCAACAAGGCTTTGGGGGAAATCAAATACAAGAATAACAGACCGACCAAAACCATTAAGCTTTCAAACAGATCAATACTCATTGCATAAGAAAAGATTATTATGATTTCTTTCCCTGTAAGGTACATCATCCATGAGGGCAAATTGTAAAAGAACGTTATCAAGGTCCAAGAATAAATCATGAAAGCTATAATTGAATAAAGAGCAATGATGGTAGCTTTACTTGGTAGCAGTTGCATTTTTAGGAATGCGATTGGCTTTACGGTCAACTTTATTTCCTTTTTGGGCATTGAAAAACAAGTCCTACTATACCTCATTTTACCAAGACTCGATTTTAGCCATTGCCTCTATCTTACCTTTACTGCCCCCACCTTTAGACAGTGAGTTATAATCGTACATCAGCACCCAGAAGGCAGGATGGAGAATAATAAATCTTCACGATCGGACTCCCTCTTGACTGGGTTAGTTCAATCAATTCGCGATAACCACGGGCAAAAGTTGGAATAAAAACGGAGAGAACTTGTTGATAATTCGGAGCAAACGACTCATATCGCATCGGAAGCACAGGAGATCGCAGAAGCAATCCGTGCCGGGAATGAGGTTATCAGAGGTTCTGAGGCAAGTCCAGTTCTTAGAAAGCACAAAAAGTTGAAGAAATTTGGCGGGGACGGTGGCACCAACCATAGTTCAATCAGGAGAGCTGGATGGAAATACGAAAGTTGAATGCCTTACGAGGGATAGCAGCGTTGATCGTGGTAATTAGCCATTATAGCAACGAGACAGATCTACTACGTGGCTTGTTAGGTAACGGTGCAGGACAATTTGGTGTCATGCTCTTCTTTATTCTGAGTGGATTTTTAATGTCTTATTTGTACTTGAACAAGAAGTTTGATAAAGAAAATGTCCAATATTACACTGTTGCAAGAATTGCGAGAGTAATACCCTTATTCGTTCTTGTCGTACTAATATCATTTCTTTTTCAAATATCAGGGGTAACTGGAATTTTCTTTGCTATCAACAACGTTAATAGTCTACTTTCCCATTTAATGTTGTTTTCAGGTATGTCTGTATTATGGACGATACCGCCAGAAATTCAATTCTATGTATTGTTTTTATTCTTGTGGGGGCTGTATTTCCAAAAAAAAGGGTATATGTTTTCTCTAATTATAATCTTATATATTTGTTTGATATTCTTAAATTTCCCCAGCCCTCGTTGGAATGTTCTTGGGCTTGATTTTCATACATATCTTATTCCCTCTTTGCCGTATTTC
The DNA here is from genome assembly GCA_016928525.1 of Anaerolineales bacterium. Next base: position 25,233 of record JAFGKO010000321.1, read on the forward strand.
TTTGTTGGGATCGTCTTTGGTCGAATTTATTGCACCTGGGAAGCTCCAGACTTTCTAAGAAAAAATATATTCGTTCTCACTCTACTTATCCTACCATTAATGTATCCAAATATTTTTTCTTTTATTACGGGGCGCACTCATAAAATGTGGACGGACATTGGGATATTCTTTGTTGTTTCTGCTGTGTTCTTTGTACTAATTTTCCTTGTTCCGGAGGATAACCCATTGCTCTCGAATCCATTTGGCGATTTTCTTGGAAAAATATCCTACTCCTTATACTTACTACATATCCCCATCCTGAATCTGATTGTGGTTCCGTCAAAGAAATTTCCAGGGGTATTTCTCTTGTTGTTTATTGCCTTATCCCTAATTGTTGCTTATACAACGTACCTGGTTATCGAAGCCCCTGCCCGTAGAGGTATCCGATTGATTGTACTAAACAGGCGCATGCTCACCTAAAGTCCTTAAAAGCATACATTCATTGGCCTTTGATTCCCTAATGCTACAAGCCTTTACCCAATCTGTCGCTCAAGTTCTTTGAAAGTTCATAACTCATATAGGCAAATTTCATATTTGATGCAATTTCTCTGCCAGGTAGTACCGCAGTTAAACGTGGTCAATTCGCCCATTGTTGAGCCAGTTGAAACATAGTGGTCGAAGGTCTGCCACGCTGTTTGGGCATATCCCAATGGGGTGGTGGGATCTTGAAGTAGAACAACTCCGCAGGCGTCCATTGGTGATCAGTCAGCCCTGCGGCAATGGCGGGAGTTCGTTGCACCCAACGATGGCCGAAAGAACCGACTGACAATTTCAACCGCAGGCTGTGGTGAAAGTCGCAGAAGTTATAGAAGCAGCCAACCAGGTACATACTTGCGAGCAGGGTCTCAGCCTGTTGGGCCAGATTGCGGGTGCGACGCGTCAGCGCGCTGATCCGCTGGCGAAAGGTGGCGTTGAGGCGTTCGATGAAAGCGGTATTTATCACGCCTTTCCCTTGCGTGGTTTCGATCAGGCATTC
>JAFGKO010000322.1 GCA_016928525.1 Anaerolineales bacterium
AACCAGGACTTGGGTGTGGTCAAACGGCTTCGCAAGAAGCAGATACCCGCTCTTGCCCTGTCGAGCGCTTAAGTTATGACAGATGCCATGCACAAATCAACCTGGACACTTATCGCGGGCGATATCCTTGCCCTGGCTATTGTCACCATCATCGGCTTCGCTTCCCACGGCGAGACGGGCATCTCCTTCCTGCCGCGCATGTTGACTACCTTCATTCCGTTGGTAATTAGCTGGTTCCTGATCGCTCCCTGGTTGGGACTGTTCAACGCACAGATCACATCCGATCCAATACAACTCTGGCGTCCGCCGCTGGCTATGCTGCTGGCTGCCCCAATGGTATCCATTTTGCGCGCTATGCTCTTAAAGAGTGTAGCGCTGCCATTGTTTACCCTTATCTTGGGTGGCAGCGCTGCACTTGGGATATTCGTTTGGCGCGGCGTCTGGGCCTGGGTCAACCAGCGCAGATCAGCCTAGCAAGTTACGAATCCGCCCGCGTCAGATGCGGCGGATCAGGCGAATGATCGCTACAAGGACAACACCACCCAGAGCGGCAACCAAAATCTGCGCGAGCCAGCTACTGGCTTGAATTCCAAGCAATCCAGCCAGCCAACCACCAATCAGGCCGCCGAGTAAACCAATGATCAAGTCTCCGATCAAACCAAAGCCTCGTCCACGTACTATTACACCTGCAAGCCAGCCAGCTATAATACCGCTGATGATCCAAATTAAGATATTCATTTTTAATCTCCTCTGGAATTAGTTTTTACCATTGTAGCATGTAAATAGTACTAATTTTATAGACAAAGGTAATAAATTTGTTAAAAAATTACTGCTTGCTATAAAAAAAGAGCCCTTCCTTTCCGTAGCCATCCCTCAATGATAAAATATCCCCAATGGACGAACCCGCCCTCATCCACGAAGCCCAACGCGGCAACCTCGACTCCTTCAACACTCTTGTCCTGACCTACCAGGACGCGCTCTTCAACACTGCCCTGCGCATCATGGGCGACGAAGATGCGGCTGCCGACGCCACACAGGAAGCCTTCCTCTCGGCCTTCCGCGCCATCAAATCCTATCGCGGGGGATCGTTCAAGGCCTGGTTGCTGCGCACCGTCACCAACGCCTGCTACGACGAATTGCGCCGCCAGAAGCGCCGCCCCACCACGCCGCTTGAACCCGAAATGGACGATGGCGAAGAAATGGAAACCCCGCGCTGGCTGGCTGACCCGTCCATGAGCCCCGAGGAAGAAGCCGAAGCTGATGATCTCGAACATGCCATCCAGCACTGTCTGGATGAACTCCCCCTGGAATTCCGCACCGTCGTGGTACTGACCGATATCCAGGGCATGGACTATAAGGAAGCGGCCTCTGCTGTGCATGTGCCGCTGGGCACCATCAAGAGCCGCCTTACCCGCGCCCGACTGCGCCTGCGCGAATGCCTGCAAGGTTTCTGGGAACTTTTACCCGCCGCCTTTCGTCTGGAAGGAGAGAGCCTCCGCACATGACTCAGACACCTTCCTTCCGCGATATAGAACAACTTTCCGCTTATTTGGATGGACAGCTTAAACCGTCCGAAATAGCCCGTCTCGAATCGCGCCTCCAATCGGACCCCAAACTTGCCTCCGTGCTAAAAGACCTGCGCCAGGCCCGCGGTCTCCTGCGTCAACTCCCCCAGCGACGCGCCCCGCGCAACTTCACGTTGACCCCGAAAATGGTCGGGCAGAAACCACCCATGCCGCGCACTTATCCGGCCTTCCGTTTCGCAACCGTACTTGCTACGTTGTTGCTCTTCTTTACGTTCGCCACGAACTTCATGGCTCCGCGCCTGGTACGTACGGCTGCGCCTTACCCCTACGGGATGGGCGGTGGCGGCGGCGAGCCCGAGCTCGCGATGGAAGCTGCCCCCGAAGAATTGACAGAACCAGCAATCGAAGAGCCCGCTGCTGCAGAGCCAGTCATCGAAGAACCCGCCGCCCCGGCGCCAACCCTGATGGCGCCATCCGTCGAAGACAGCGCCCGCATCGAACCAACGGAGCAACCATCCGAGAAAAGCGGCGTACAGGAAGCCCCCCCCGATGAGACCTTTGCCCAACAGGCCGCGCCAGATCAAACGCAGCAGTCTCAGCCGCCAAAACCACCTGTCAATATCAGCTTGCAGATCGCGCTGGCCGGGATCGCCATCCTGAGCGGACTGATCGCCCTCATTCTACGTTACTCTGCAATCCGTAAATGGCGCGCGAAAGCCAAATAAATTTTTGCCCCCGTTGCGGCGCCGCCATAACTTTGCAAGATCGTTTTGGCAAACTCCATCCGGTTTGCCCGCAGTGTGAGTGGATCCATTTCGACGACCCGAAAGTTGCTGCGGCCGTCCTGGTAGAACAGGATGGCCGCGTATTGTTGGTGCGGCGCGTCAATGAACCTTATCGCGGCCTGTGGACTCTGCCCGCTGGTTTCGTCGACGCGGGCGAAGATCCGGCCCGGGCCGCCGAACGGGAGTGCTTCGAGGAAACAGGTCTGTCGGTCCGTGTGACGCGCGTATTGGACGTCATCGCGGGACGGGAACACGAACGCGGGGCGGATTTCGTCATTGTATATCGAGCGGAAATTCTTGGTGGAATAATATCCCCGACGACGACGCAGATGCGGTCGAATGGTTCGCATACAGCAAATTGCCCCCATTAGCCTTTATAGCCACAACAAAAGTCTTGTTCGAACATCGAAAGTAGCCTGATTGGGCTATATTAGAATCACCTTGCGAAGGGCTAGTTCAAATGCTATACTCCGCTTATCGTTTCATTATCTTTCTATTGGAGGAGAATCAAATGTTCGTAAAAACCCTAAAGCCCTTTGTTTTTCTTGTTGTCGTCATGGCCATGGTCAGCTTGGCTTGCTTTGGTTCGACTGAAACGCCAACGGCAGAACCGCCCCTACCGCCGCCTACCGAGGAACCACAGCAGCCGCAGCAGCCTGAACAGCCTGCGCAAACCGAAGAGCCTGCAGCGACCGAGGAGCCCACTGCGCCTACCGCACAAGAATTCTTCACCGAGGAGTTTGATAGCGATATCAGCAACTGGTCCTACTTTAATATCCTGGGGTCGAAGGAGACAAATGAGTCTGCCCTCACCCTGGAAACCGATAGCGGTTACCTGGTTTTCAATATTGCTACGAAAGAACTATATACATATGTGATGTACGATCCCTTCGAATACAGAAATGTTGCAATAGAGCTCCGCGCTGAGAATCGTGGGACGAACAACAATGCGATCAGCATGGTCTGCCGCTATAGCGATGAGGGTTGGTACGAAATCAATATCCAAAATAGCGGGTTGTATAATATCCTGGCAGCTACATATAACCCCAGCGATGAGATCGTCTACGCTCGCCTCGCGGATGGAGGTTCCAATAAGATTAAGGTTGGCAAAGACATCAATGAATATAAGATGATCTGCAAGGAACGCACCATTATCCTGTATATCAACGGTTATGAGACCCGAACCATTGAGGACAACCAGTATGTTTTGCGGGACGGTCAGGTGGGCTTTTCGGTTTCATCATTTAGTGATCCAACTGTAAAAGTTGAAGTCGACTGGGTTAGAATCAGCGAACCGTAGAAAAAGATCATCAGAGAAGAGAAGGCCACCTGTAAAAGGTGGCCTTTTTCGTTCGAACAATTTTTTTGGAATATTCCCGCTCAAAGATATATCAAGCCGAGATTATGCTACAATAAAAACAGCTATGCAAACCCCACCTGATCTACGTCCATCACCCATCGCCGGGACGTGGTACGAAGGTAGACCCGAATCCCTGAAACGCATTATAGACAACTATCTGGACAGTGCAAAACTGCCTGACCTGCCAGGGGATGTGATCGCCGTCCTCGCGCCCCATGCCGGACATCGCTATTCAGGCGCAGTTGCAGGCTACGCCTTTGCAGCGCTGCGTGGCCGGAGTATCGACCTGGTAGCCGTTATTTCGCCCATGCACCACCCTTATCCACAACCTTTGATCACTTCCAGCCACGATGCTTACTCCACCCCCCTGGGCATGATCCCCATCGACAAATCCGCTGTGGCCACGCTAAACGCCGCCCTGCAAGCTGACCTGGGCATCGGCCTCTCTGCTGTTCCGCGCGACCCGGAACATTCGCTTGAAATCGAACTACCTTTCCTGCAACGCGCCCTGGCCTCCGATTTCAAACTGCTGCCCGTGATGGTACGCGCGCAAGACCCAAGCATCTCGCAGGGATTGGGGAAAGTGCTGGCGAGCGTACTACGCGACAGAAACTACATCCTGGTTGCCAGCACGGACCTGTCCCATTTCTACGACCAGGAAACCGCCAACAAACTGGACCGCGAAATGCTGCGCCAGATCGAGGCCTTCTCACCGGAGGGTGTCTTCGAAGCCGAACATACCGGCAAAGGCTTTGCCTGCGGTCATGCCGCCGTTGCAGCTGTGCTGTGGGCCTCAAGAGAACTGGGAGCAGATACAGTCAAAGTGCTGCACTATGCCACTTCCGGCGATGTAACCGGGGATTATTCCGGCGTGGTCGGTTATGGGGCAGCGGCAATCCTGAAACAACACTGATATGAACTCATTTGAAATTGTTGCTCATCGCGGGGTTGCTACAGAATATCCCGAAAACACAATCCCGGCATTTCAAAGAGCGATCGAACTTGGCGCAGATGCCGTAGAACTTGATGTGCGGCTCACAAATGATAAGATTCCCGTAGTTTTTCATTATTATTATTTAGACAAAATAACCTCACTCCAGGGCCCAATTTTTAATTACCAGTACCAAGACTTGCTTCAGGCCGAATTTTTATGGGCGCTAAACGGAGTCGCCCCCTTTAAAATCCCTACACTTGTAGAGGTCCTCGAAACAATCGGCGGAAAGATTGGATTAGAAATAGAGATCAAGGGACCTGAACCAGAGGCAGCCATCATTATTGGAGATGTGCTCCAAAAATTTAAGAACCTGTGGGGGACAATGGAGGTCACTTCCTATGAAATTGCATTATTGCTGGATTTTAGAAATCGATGTCCGGGCATCACCACAAATTTGCTCTACCCACGCTCCGAGCCGTGGATGAACCTGGATGTGGTTGCCTATGAAGCAGCCAATCTGGCCAGGCTGGCAATGGTAAGAGCAGTGCATTTACACCCGAGTCAACTCTCTGGCGAAGTAATCAACTATGTTCAACGGTCAGGGTTTGAAATCCACGCCTGGGATGTCAATAATGAGCGCGCTATACAGAAAATTGTGGAATACAATATACCCAGAATCTGCACGGACCATTTCGAATGGGCTGCGGACTACCGCAATCGCATCCTTGTTTGAGATTTCATGAAATTTTTTGCCCAAATCGCCGTTAACGTCCCGTCTGTAGCGGGCGTTTTTGATTATGCCATCCCTGAAGACCTGGCAGGAGGCCTCGGCATTGGGCAACTGGTCATCGTCCCCTTTAGCAAGCAAACTGTGCAGGGGGTGATCCTACGCTTCATTGACCAACCCTCCATTGCCGACACAAAAGAAATCCTTGAAATCGTAGACCCTGACCCGGTTTTGACATCCGCGCAAATCGCGCTAGCCGAATGGATGGCGGGAGCCACCCTTTCCCCACTGGCTGCGATCATCAATCTGATGCTGCCGGTTGGGTTGGGTCAGCAGGCGGATGTTTTGTATGGGATCCGAGATTCGGGAATCGGCAATCAGCAATCTGAAATTGAAAATCGTAAATCGCAAGTCGAAAATCGCTTGCTCTCTCTCCTCACAGCCCATGGCTCCCTGCGCGGTCGCCAGATCGATACCCACTTCCGCAACGTGGACTGGCGCAAATCCGCCGAATGGCTGGTGAAACGCGGCATTCTGGTGAAAAAGTCCGTGCTGCCCTCGCCACGCGTGCGTTCCAAGTATATCCGCGTGGCGCAGTTGGCTGTCTCGCTGGAAGAGGCCGTAGCTGCTCTGCCCGACCTAGGTACCACCGAAGCCACACAGAAACGCCGTTCTGCGGCCTTACGTTACCTCATGCGCGAACTGGACGAGGTCAATGTCTCGTGGGTGTATGCCGAGAGCGGCTGCAATCTGTCCGATCTGCAATTATTGGCTGAGCGCGGGTTGATCGTGCTGCGTGAAAACGAGGTATGGCGGGATCCATTGGAGAGAGTAGAGAGAAGAGGATTAGAGAATAGTAGTCCTCCTAAATTAACTCCTGAGCAAGAGCAGGCCTGGGAAAAAATTCGCTCAGCCTTCACTTCCCGATCTACCAGATTGCCCTTCCTGCTGCATGGCGTGACTGGTTCCGGCAAAACCGAGCTCTACATTCGCGCGGCGGAAGAGGCCGTGCGGCGGGGCAGGCAGGCCATCATCCTGGTTCCGGAAATCGCGCTCACCCCGCAGACCGTGCGCCGCTTCCTGGCGCGCTTTCCCGGCCAGGTCGGGCTCATTCATTCCAAGTTGTCCGAGGGCGAGCGCTACGACACCTGGCGGCGGGCGCGCGCCAACCTGCTCAAGGTGATCATCGGGCCGCGCAGCGCTCTGTTCGCGCCCTTGCCGGATATCGGCCTCATTGCTGTGGATGAGTGCCACGATGGCTCCTACTACCAGTCCGAGCCGCCATTCTATCATGCGGTGGAAGCCGCCAAAGCTTATGCCAAGTTGTGCGGCGCAGTTTTCATGATGGGATCAGCTACGCCCAGCATTGTACAACGCTGGAGTGCGGACGCGGGTGAAAGCGTGCGGCTGGATTTGCCCAGGCGCATCGCCTCCGCGCAAGAGACAAAACCGCATCAACACCTGGACCTGCCGCCTGTTTCCGTTATAGACATGCGCGAGGAACTCAAAGCGGGCAACCGCGGCATCTTCAGCCGAGATTTGTTACAGGCTTTAGGCGATACGCTGAATCGCGGCGAGCAGGCCATCCTGTTCCTGAACCGGCGTGGCACAGCGACGTATGTTTTTTGCCGGGATTGCGGCTATACGTTGAAGTGTCCGCAGTGCGATAATCCGTTGACGTATCACGTTATCCCGTTAACCCGTGACCCCGTGGACAGAACGACGGGAAAACCGGAAAACGCACTGACGTGCCACTTTTGCGGTTATTCACGCCAGAAGCCAACAAAGTGCCTAGAGTGCGGCAGCAAACAAATACGGGAGTACGGGTTAGGAAGCGAGCGCGTAGAGACAGAAGTTGGAACTCTATTCCCGGGTGCGCGTGTGCTGCGCTGGGACTGGGAAACCACCCGCCAGAAGGATGCCCACGAGATTATCCTGAGCCATTTTGCCAGTCACCGCGCGGATGTGCTGGTCGGCACGCAAATGCTGGCTAAAGGTCTGGATCTGCCGCTGGTAACGCTGGTCGGCATAGTGCTGGCGGATGTGGGGCTGAACCTGCCCGATCCCTTCTCGTCGGAACGTGTCTTCCAGGTGCTGACACAGGTGGCCGGGCGCGCCGGGCGCAGCACGCGCGGCGGGCGGGTCATCTTGCAGACCTTCCAGCCGGAACATCCTGTCATCCGGGCGGCCTCGGGTCACGATTACAGCGGCTTTTACGAGCAGGAACTGGCCGGGCGACGAAGATTGGGCTACCCGCCTTTTGGGAGGCTGGTGCGGCTGGAATACCGTCACCGGGATAATGCGCGGGCCGAGGTGGAAGCCCGGAAAACGGCGGACAGGTTGAAGTCCAAGATCGATGCGGAGAGACGTACCCAAACAACGCTGGTTGGCCCAGTCCCGTGTTTCTTTGCCAAACTGCGCGGCGAGTATCGCTGGCAGATCGTCTTGCGCGGGCCTAATCTGGTCGAGGTCTTACAAGGTCAAAGATTCGATGGCTGGCGGGTTGAAGTCCACCCAACATCTTTGCTATAATCAAGCTTATTTCCCAAAGGAGATCGAATATGCAAAGCTTCAGTCGTGGCTGGTCATTTCTAACCCAGGCCTGGGGGATGGCGTTCAAGGATAAAGACTTGATCAAGCCGTCTATCTATGCCCTGGTGGTAGGATTTATCGTCTCCATCATCGGAATTGTCCCCATTGTAGGCGCTTATTTGCTCTTCGGCGATTCAGGGTTTGGGCAGGCTCTGACGTTCGTACTCGGCGCGTTGATGGTCTTCGTAAACTTCGTGGTCACCTATATTTTCTCAGGCATGACGGCTTACCTGATCTTCGGATACCTGTCGGAAGGTGATGGCCGCATGGACAAGGCCTGGGCTATCGTGAAACGCGACTTTGTTGATCTCCTTACCCTGGCGGCGGCTTCGACTGCGGTCAACATGCTCAAAAGCCTGGCGCAGAGACGCAACCAACGCGGCGGAAATGTCCTGGCAGGCCTGGCGCGTTCGGCGGTTGGTTTGCTGGATGTGTTGTGGACAGAGGCTGCTTACCTGATCCTGCCCGCTATGGTGATCGATGACTTGAATCTCAAAGACGGGGCAAAGCGCATTTGGGAGATTACGAAAAATAATCTTTTATTGATCGGAATCAGCACGGTCGGCGTACGCGCGGTAACGGGCTTGGTTGGCTTCGTCCTCGGCGTGATTGGCGCAGCCATCGGTTTTGGGGTTGGCTATGGCCTCATCGCCGTGCTGGGAACCGGCGTAGCCGGACTGGTGATCGGCATCGGCCTGGGCGCGATGATCTTCTTTGTCTTTGTACTGGTCGCCAGCGTCATCGGCAGCTACACCGGTATCGCCTATCACACTTGCCTGTACATCTGGGCGCGTGATGCGGAAAAGGCGCAGGCTGTAGGCCAGTCCATTCAAGTGGCGGCTCCAGCGCCGTTAGCCGCTGTTTTAGGGTAAATGATGCAGCCACAACAACCCCGCCGCGAAGTGTTGACCTGGAGCGACGTGGATCGCTTGCTTGACCACTTATTGCCACAGTTTCGCCGTGAGTTCACCGCTATGGTTATGATCACGCGCGGCGGCATCATCCCCGGCGGGATGCTGGCCGAAGCGATGAACATCACTCATCTTCTCACCGCCGCGGTGGATTTTCCCGCCCAGTCCGAGCAGGAACACCACAAGCTGATGCTCTGGCCGGACTTCATCCAATTTCCCAGCGATGAAATGCTGCGCGGACGCCCAACCCTGATCGTCGATGACGTCTGGGGTTCCGGGCGCACGATCACAGCTGTAAAGAACCGGGTCTCGTCCGCAGGCGGCTTCCCGGAGACTTGCGTGTTGCACTTCAATCCCTATCGCAATCTCTTCGGCAAAGTCCGCCCGGATTATTATGCGGCGATTACCGACGCGTATATCATCTTTCCTTGGGAGATCGACCGCGGCCCAGACAAAGCCATCCTGGGCACATTCGAACCCTAGCAATGCGTACTCTCAGTGTCAGCCACTCCCAAAAGCTGAAGCTTCTTCATGGAAATGAATACTTCGATGGGCTGGATGAAAGCTTGCTCAAGCAGGTTGCCGAACACATGCAATTGCGCGAATACGAGCGCGGCGAGGCGCTTTTCTGGGAGGGAGACCCTTGCTCCGGTTTGCACATCATCGAGCAGGGTTTTGTGAAGTTGTACCGGCTTTCTCCCCAGGGCCGCCAGTACATCGTGCGCGTGTTACAGGAAGGCGATACCTGCAACGAGGTGCCCACCTTTGATAGCGGCGCGAACCCGGTCAATGTGGAGGCGCTGGAACCCACGCGCGTGTGGGTTATCCAACCGGACATCCTGCGCGAACTCTTGAAAGTTCATCCCGAATTCGCACAAAAGGTCATCGATAACCTTGCCAGAAACCTGCGCGGACTGGTGCGAATGGTCAGCGAGATGGCCTTTTACCAGGTCACGCACCGGCTGGCGCGCCTGCTCAGCGAGCAATCGCCGGACGAACTGAGCGGCACACCCTGGACACAGGAGCAGCTTGCCGCCCGGCTCGGGACAGTCCGCGAAGTGGTGGCGCGCTCGCTCAAGGAACTGGAGCGCAGCGGCGCGATCCATATGGACAAACGGCGCATCGCCATCTCGGACCCGAACGTGCTTGCGCAGTGGGCGCAGCCGTGGAACTGATAACTATTATGTCACTCTCCCGAAGGATACCGGGACGGTGTGAGGGCGCTTTTTGCCCGAAGAGTCTCCCACTACAACAGGGAGATTCTTTGCTTCGCTCACCTGTGCCTGCGGCACTGGCGCAGGCAGAATGACAAACAAAAAACAGCCCGCTGATAATTGGCGGGCTGTTTTTATGTAGGTTGAAGTGTTACTGGGCGGGAAGCGGTTTGGGGTCCATCTGGTCGTAGATGCCCGTTACCAGCAAAGACGGATCATCCGCAGCCTGGGCGGCCAGCATCTGCGCCTGGCGGGCGTAGTTGGCAGATTTGGCCAAAATGCTGAGCACATACTCGGGGTTGTGGAAGCCCATGCTGTTCTCAGCCGAGACATAATCCCAGTAGAACTGCGCCCGGCGATGCAGCTCGCGCGCTTCGTCCAGTAATTCGGCATCGCTGCCGGAAGCAGCCGTTGCTGCTTTGATGGCTGTAATCGCATCAACAATCGCATCCTCAGCGGCGACCTTGGTTTCGTAGGTCTTATTTTGAATGTCGTTTACGCGGCGCACGACATATTCGGTATCGTCATGGCACTGTCCACAGGCCTGGTCAGGATTGAGCAGCGGGCTGTGAATATCGTGCATGGAGTATTTGGCCGCGCCCTCGCGCACATAAGGCATATGGCAGTCCGCGCAGGCTACCCCCGCTGCATAGTGCGTGGAGCCAGCCGTGAACATCTCATAGTCGGGATGCTGCGCCTTGAGCATCGGGGTACCAGTCTCAGGGTAAGTCCAGTCTTTGAAGCCCAGAGCTTCGTAGTATTCATACATCTCTTCCACCCTGGTGCCATCCGCCCATGGGAAAGTCAGGTAATTGCCGTCGCCAGCGAAGTAGTATTCTACATGGCAATTGGCGCAAACCAGCGAACGCATTTCCTGGCGGGTGAAAGCCGTCCAATCCTTACCCTGCGCTTCGAGAGCTTCCTCAAGAGCCGGGTTGGTGACGATCAGGCGCATCGTCCCGGCTTCATGGCAGTTGGCGCAGCCGATGGTCTGCTCGATGCTATCGCCTAATTCCGCAAAGGGAGTTTCGTCAAATGCGGCCATGCCCATCTCCTGCCACAATTTAGGATTGTTAGCGCTCTTGCACGAATAGCAGGTACCGGGCGTCGTTTCGTTGACGCGCTTGATTTCGCGCACATCAGTCAAGGCCCATTCATGACCACGGTCGTCGTTGTACTCTTTGCTGAAACTATACCCGCCAAAGAGAATCACCTGGCGCGGATCGTTCTCAAGGTGCGAAAACTTGCTTGACCCGCCGTAAGTGGTATCGATCACATTCTCTTTGGTCTTGAGCATAGAGGTATATTGGTTGGGAAAATTCAAACCCCATTGCGATGAATCGGGTTCCATAGCCGCAATTTCCACCAATATTTGGAAAGCGCGTTCCTGGGGAGGTTGATTTTTCAAGAACACCAGCACGCCGACCAGGATCGCGGCCAGCACCACGATGATACCGACCAGAATGAGAGTTGTATATCGTTTCATAATTCGCATTCTCCTTGCTTTTGTTTAGGTATCTTTCCAAAAAGGAGGGGGGAGTGGGGTAACCCCACACCTCATATTTTTTATTTATAGATCGTCGAGTCTTGATAGGGAGTGATGGAAATCCCGCGCGGCCCGTGCGCCACGTTGCGATGGCAGTCCCAGCAGTTGCGGTCAAAGGGCTGGGCGCCCATCACGATGCTTTCCACTGCATCTTCATGGCAGCGGATACAGTTGCTCTGCACCCACTTTTTGGTATCCTCATTCGCGCGGATCATCACAGGCGTCTGCCCGGTGGTGAACACATATACGTCGTGCATACCGGTCTTGCCTTTGGCGAAATAGTAGGCAAAAACATTCTCGTGCGGCAAGTGGCAATCGACGCACTCAGTCCATGCCTCGTGCGGGGCGTGGTACCAGTTTTCGTAAGCGGCATCCATCACATGGCAATTGGCGCAGGGTTCCGCGCTGCTGCCCATCATCGCGGGGGCATCGGTTACAAACGCAAACACGCCCAGCGCAATGACTGCGGCAGCGACAGCAATGATGAGTGGGAGCTTTGTCATGCACACACCTTTCGCGATAAGCTGGATTAATCTGTTTTTAATATTAACCGATTTTTATCGACCTTGTTGTGACTTTTGTCACATTCATAATTAGACTGCATGTATCCAAATTATAACAATTATCGCGTCTGTCAGTGCTACTTCCCGGGTGAATACATTCTTCCTTTCCAAGTGACACCTTTGCCTGACAAAACGTTCCAGGCGGATGTAATCATCATGGCGGCAAAGACACCCGCCCCGATGGGAGTGGTCAGCGCATACCAGGTCGGGATGTCCATACCGCGCGACGCCCTTACCCGCCAGAAGATCAGGTAACCCCAGAGCAACACCGCTTCGAGCAGCACCACGCTTCCTTCCAGGCCCGAACCTGCCGCCGCTAAAATGACACCCCAGATCACCCAGGCCGGTAACAGCAAAGCCGCCGTAAAAGCCAGGAATGCCCCAAAGACGCCCAGCCACAGCAGACCCCGGTCATCGCGCAGGCCGAGATAGATGTTCTTCGTCCAACCCTCCCACATCTCTGAAAGAGACGTGTACATGCGCGTGGAGGCCACCTGCCGCCCGTCAGCCACCACCAGCCGGTATCCTTTCCCTTTCACCAGAACTGCCAGGTCCTTGTCTTCTACAATCGAGCCTTTGATGGCCACATGCCCGCCGACTGCTTCGTAAACATTCCGTTTGATAAAGATGAACTGTCCGTTTGCAATCGCATCCTTGCGCTTTGGATCGTTGACCCTGCGCGGCGAAAACCCGACCGAGAGCGCCAGCATGACCAGCGGCAGTATCGTCCGCTCCCAGAAGGTCAGCATGATCTGGCGTGTCATGATCGTGAACAGGTCGGCCTTGGTCCCGGCAGCCTTGACATACACCGCCGCCAGCGCATCCGGCGTGACGAAGGTGTCCGCATCCACGAAGCACAGCCACTCGCCGTGTGCAGCAGCCGCGGCCTGGGTCAGGGCGTGGGGTTTCCCGGCCCAGCCCGGGGGCAGGTCCGATCCGTTGATAATTTTCAGCCTGTCGTTCTGGTTACCCGATGGTCGAGTAGCCACGGAGCGGCGTATCGAGACCAGAATCTCAGCAGTGGCATCCGTCGAACGGTCATCCAAAACGATAATTTCGTAGTTAGGATAGGTCTGCGCCAGCAAAGCCTCCACACAACGGCGAATGTTACGTTCTTCGTTGCGGGCAGGGACACACACGGAAATGAGCGGCGCAACATCCGGCAACGGCGATGGCCTGACCACAATGTCAAGTTCGTACTGGTTGTGCATCCAGGTGATGATGGCAAGACCTGCCAGGAAGCAGACAGAAGAAATGATAAGAGCGCTCATGGCCTGATTGTATCCCAGAGCAAGAGCGTGATAAAATTTTGGACATAACCACTCTAAAAATGGAGGATGAATGGGTAAAATAAAATTTCACTGGCAGCTTTTGGGATTGATCTTCATTCTTTTATTGGCAAGCTGCCTGCCTGCGAGCACATTACCAGACAATCAAAATGCTCTTGAAACCATCGTAGCCACAACCCTGACGGCTATAGCTGGCGAGGCGCCTGGAGCAAATATGCCAGATGTTACCACACCTGTTGAGACAGTCGCACCAGATGTCCCCACGTTCATTGCGCCGCGTGCTTTGCAAGTCGCTTACATAAAAAACGGCAATGTTTACGTTTGGACGGAAGACAAAAATTCCGTCGGCTTGACCAATACTGGAGATGCGGTGGATGTACGCATATCGGATGATGGACAGGTCATTGTCTACACCCGCCGTGATCCAAACAATGACTTTGCTTATGAACTGTGGGCGGTGAATACCAGCGGTCCAACCAATGCACGTTTGCTGGTGAGCAATGCCGAACTCGAAGCCCTGAAGGCGACCAGCCCATTTCCCGACGCGCGCGGCCTGAGGCCAGATTTTTTCGAGTTCCAGCCAAAAACCCATCAACTGGCTTACAGCACGATCCCCTTGTTCGAAGGGCCTGGATACGCACCGGGGAAAGATTTGCGTCTGGTCAATACTGACAACTTGGAGAAGATTACTGTCTTCGACTTTAATGGAGGCGGGCTCTTTTACTTTTCCCCAAATGGCGCCCAGGTCGCCTTATCCAACCCGGACCATATCAGCTTAGCCAACGCCGACGGCAGTAACTTGCGCCCCAACGTATTGACCTTCCCCCTGGTTGGCACATATAGCGAATACCAATATCACCCACGGCCACATTGGTCAGCAGATTCGAGCTTCTTGCGCGTTGCCATTCCACCCGAGGATACACTTGCGCAGCCAACGCCACCGACCATGTTATGGCACATCCCAACTGACGGTTCACCCGCAACCCAATTGGGCAGCATCCCTGCCATTCCGTTTGCCTGGCCGGATACGGCCTTCTCTCCTAACCTGGACAAAGTAGGGTATGCAAAAAGTGTGGGCGAGCCAGATCAAAACCAACGCGAATTGCACATCGCCAACGCGGATGGCTCCGGGGACTTCGTTGTTGCTACTGGAGAGGGGGTTGAATTCTGGCAATGGACGCCGGACGGCGAGCGTTTTTTGTATGTTATCCATGCTGGGGCGGAACAGGGCGCCTACCTGGGTCAGCTTTCAGGTGGATCAACGCTGATCGCCAGCATCCCTACAACGCTAAATCAAATGCGCTGGGTGGATGCTTCTCGTTTCCTTTATCTCCAACCGAATGGGAATGCGTGGGAATTGCGTATCAGTGACGTAGATGGCCAGAACCACGCTTTCATTGATACCGTCCCTGATTCGGTAGGCTCGTTCGATTTCACACAGTAAATTGACCTGCACATCAACAAAGAGCGGACTGATTTTTATCGGTTCGCTCTTTTTTCATCAAATCTTAAATCACCTGCACTGTTGACCCCCGTACAGTTTTCTCTACCTCAATTCGAGTCGGGAAAGCATCTTTCAACTCATCCAGGTGCGTGATGACCAATATCTTGGCAAAATCGTCTTTCACTAAATTGATAGCCTCGATCAGGCGCTGTCGCCCCTGAGTATCCTGTGAGCCGAAGCCCTCGTCAATAACTAACGTTTGCAGACGTGCGCCCTTGCGTTGGGCCAGCACTTCCGAGAGCGCCAACCGGATGGCAAAGTTGACCCGGAAAGTCTCCCCGCCCGAGTACATCTCGTAATCGCGCACCCCGGCCCCATCGCTGATCTGGATATCGAGCGTCTCTTTCAGGTCATCGCGCTTCTTGTCCTTGTACTCGGCCTGGGTCACAAAACGAACGCTCATCTGCCCGTCGCTCAGGCGGTCGAGCAGTTCGTTGGCGCGTGTCTCGATCTGCGGCAGGGCTTGCTCGATCAGCAAGGCCGGGACGCCGTCCTTCCCAAAGGCGCGCTCCAGCGTCTTGTGGCGGGCGATCTGGCGTTGCAACCCTTCCCGTCCGGCAGCGTAATCCGTTTTGCGCACTCGTAGATCATCCAACACAGACACTTTCTGGCGTGCCGCGCCGACTTCCTGCGTCAGGCGGTTCTCCTGCTCCTGTAAGCGCAGCAATTCGTCCATAGCGGTATCCACATCCGGGGCCTGCGCTTCGGAGGCAGCCAGGGTAGTCACGGCTTCATCATGCTCTTTCTGCTGCATCTCAACCTCCGATTTGCGATTTACGATTTCGGATTTGAGACTGTCAATTTCGTTCTCGATGGGTTTGAGCGCCGCGCGCGCTTTTTCAAGGTTTTGATACTCTTCTTCCGCAACGCGCTGCTCGGATTCGGCTTTGCGCACGGCATCGTGCGCGGCTGCATCATATCCAAGTGCAGCCAGTTCCTGGTCCACTTCTTTGAGTTGTTTTCGAGCTTCAGCGGCAAAACTTTCTTTTTCGAGACTTTTCGACACTTCTATCAGGCGCTTCTTGCCCGTGGCTTTCCACTCATCGTCCTGCTTCTGCAGACTCTCCAGGCGTTCGGTTAGCTGGGTAATCATTGTGGATGCGGACCGGCGATCTTGCTCGATAGAGGCGTAGTTCGTGATGCGTGATTCGTAATCCGTGATCTGCTCGGCGAGTGCCTTTATCTCGGCCGTATTGGCACGGTAGCGGTCGCCCTGCGTTTTGCCAACGGCTTCCAGCCCGGCCAGCGTGGACTTGCGATGTTCTTCACTCAAATCCTGCCCGCATAACGGACAGGTTGCTCCCTCGGTCGCCTGCAGACGGTCGATGCGCGTTTTCAACTCATCCATTTGCACTTTGAGCGTCTGGTTTTCTGTTCTCAACTCTGCCATTTTTTCGCGCGCGGTTCCGGCTTGTTTTTCCAACTCTTCGTGCTCGCCTAACTTTATTTCTACTTCAGCCAGCGTTTTTTTAGCGGTCTCGATCTGTCCTCGCAATGTCTCGATCACCAACGCTTGTTCGCTAACTGCTGACTGCTGAGAGCTAAGCGCTAATTGCTCCTGCTCCAACTTTGCCTTTTCAACAGCGATCTCTTCCAACAACGGCTGGCGACGTTTTTCATGCTCGCGAAATTGCGCTCCAACCTCGTCCAAGCGTTCGGACTCGGCTCGGGTCTGCTTCCACTTCTCGTATGCGGATTCCACGTCCGCGGCGCGCTTGAGCAAGTCGGCATAGGTGGCGCTTTCGGTCTCTCGTCCAGCAAGACGGGCCTGAAGTCCAGAGAGATGCGCTTGGGACCGCTCGAGGGCCGTGGCCAGCGTCTCGACCAGTTTCCGCTGGTTTTCGAGAGAAGCCTGCACTTTTTTCATATTTTCCAGCGCAGTTTCTTGAGTCTTGCGCGCCTTTGCCAGTCCTTTGAGTTCGCGCTCCAGGTTGGTCAGGTGTGCTTTGCGTTGATCTTCCTCTGCCAGCTCATTATCGATTTCGGTGATACGACCGTCGATATTTCTGACATCATCCTCGACAGTCCTACGCCGCTCAGCAGTGCGAACACGATAGGTTTCCCAGGCCTCCAGACCGAGGATACTGCCCAGCACTTCCTTGCGTTTGCTGGCGGTCTGCTGGGTGAACTGGTCGGCTTTGCCTTGCAGAAAAAAGGCCGCATTGACAAAGGTGTCGTAATCCAGGCGTAGAACCTGTTCGATGCGCGTCTGAGTTTCGCGCAAAGTCCGCTCTGTAAGTGGGCGCCAGGTATCGCCATCCTGCACTTGAAATTCCAGCACTGTGCCTTTACCACGCGGCAAAGAACGTTGCACGCGATAGATGTTTTCTTCATAGGAAAAAGTAAACTCCACTTCCGCCGCATCCGATTGCAGGTTGACGACCGAATCGTCCCGTTTGCGCGCCTGCCCGAAAAGCGACCAGGTAATCGCATCCAGCAGGGACGACTTGCCCGCCCCATTGGGGCCAGAGATACAGGCCAACTCAAAAGTGGTGAAGTTCACTTCGATGGGATCGCGATAGGAGAGAAAGCCGGAAAGACGGAGTTGGAGTGGGATCATGAAAAGGCCTTGATAAAAACAATAACCACGAAGACAGAAAGCCACGAAGGCTAGGATAAGGAGGTGTCAGGAATCTTGTGTAAATGGGGATTATACAGGCCAGCGATCTTCAAAGCGAATGGCTAACTGATTGAGGATCAACGG
>JAFGKO010000323.1 GCA_016928525.1 Anaerolineales bacterium
ACGAGCGCCCGCTGGGGTCCAGCCAGGGGTTGAGCCAGGCGTCCACGCGCAGTTGGATCAGGCCGATCAGGTAATAACCCGCCAGCCCGGCCAGCAACAGCGTGGCGATGCTGATAAGCAACACCCGTTTGCGCCCAATCGCGAGATACACGATGGTCGCGTAAAGCAAAATGAAGATGGAAGCGGTGCCCAGGTCGCGCTGCACGAGCAAGAGCAGCAATGCCAGCCCGGTAACGAATAGCGTGGGGAAGAGCAGCGGGATGAGCCGGTCACGGGCGGGCAGGCGGTCTGCCAGGTAGGCTGCCAGATAGCCCACCAGCAGCAGCTTGAGTGGCTCGGAGGGTTGCAGGTAGATTCCGCAGCAGCCCAGCCACAGGCGCGGACCGGTCCCGGCCGGGTTGCTGCCAAAGATCAGGGTCAGCGAGGTCAGGAGCAGGCCGCCGGTCAGTAATACGTATTTATAGCGGCGGACGATTTCCAGGTCCAGTGGGAAGCGCAGGCTAAAGCCAAGCAGGCCTAGCGCGGCGGCCATCCAGATCGTCTGGCGTAGGCCGAAATCGGGCGACAGTCTCCAGATGGTCATAAGCCCCCAGCCGGTCAGCAAGCCGGCGATAGGCAGTAAATAGGGGTCGTGTTCGGGCAGGCACCGGGTGAGTTCTCTGTGCGCGAAGGCAAAGGCTGCTACCCAGGCCAACAAACCAACCCAGTGATGCCAGCGAAAGGTCACATCCCAGGTGCGCTCGCGCACCGCTGGCGAGAGGCTCAGGATGAGGGCAAAGAGGATCAGGAAGACTCCCGCCAGTTTAAGCAGTGTATTTTCTTTTCGCTCGATCATGGCTTACAAAAGTCGATGCAAATCTTCGTTCGACATTAACATGCGCGCAACGTCCCGAAGGTCTTGTTCGAGAGATTCAAGCGGCAGGCGGCGAGCCTTCGGGACGTTTTCACTACAGAAAGTCTGTTATTGATAATACTTCCGAATGAGCAGATCCACCTTCTCGCGCGTGGCCGGAGGAATGGCATCTTTGCGGGTGATAAGGGCGCTGGCGAGAGCCTGGTCGCAATCACAGGTACGCTTTTCGGCTAGGTCGCGAGCAAGATTCCGAATGGCTTCCTGGGCTACCTCGGTGTTTTTGTTGAGCGTCTGGATCACCATTTCCACCGTGACTGGCGACTCGCTCACATGCCAGACATCGTAATCGGTGACGTGCGCCATAACGGCGTAGCAAAGCTCGGCCTCACGCGCCAGGAAAGCCTCAGGGGAAGTCGTCATGCCGATCAGGGATATGCCCCATGAGCGGTACGTGTGCGATTCGGCTTTAGTGGAGAAACGTGGCCCCTCGATGGTGATGAATGACCCGCCCATATGGACGGTGGCAGCGGTCTTGCGCGTGGCGCTTTCCAACTGCGCGGACAGGTCCGGGCAGAATGGGTCTGCTACGCCAACGTGGACAACCAGCCCTTCCCCGAAAAAGGTGCGTTGGCGCTGTCCCTTGGTATTGTCATATAGCTGGTCAGGGATAACGATATGGCCAGGGGCGTAATCTTCGCGGAGGGAACCGACAGCCGAAATACTGACCACGCGCTCTGCCCCCAGGGCCTTCAAGGCATAGATATTGGCGCGATAATTGACTTCGCTTGGCATTATATAGTGACCAACGCCATGGCGGGCCAGGAAGGCAACCTGCTGGCCTTCGAGTTCACCCAGGATGATAGGGGAACTGGGCTTTCCGAATGGAGTGCTTACTTCGCGCTCCTGTGTGTTTTGCAGGCCAGGCATGTTGTACAGGCCGGAGCCGCCGATGATGGCCAGGGTCACTTTTTCGCTCATTCTGAATCTCCAGAATTTGGGATACGTTGGGTGGGTGGATTTGTGGGATCGACGCCGAGATTGATCGTGATAGACACTTTACCACAGTCGATTTGATCTCCACCGATGATAACGGTAGGGGTGGAGACTTTCTCTTTGTTCAGCCACGTTCCATTGGTGGAACCGAGGTCCTCCAGCCACCACTGCCCATGATGATATGCCAGGCGTGAATGGCGCACAGATACTGTGTCATCAAGCAAAGGGATATCGCAATGAGAGTCGCGTCCGAGCAGAATCTCTGGCTGTGTGATATAGCGCTGGATGGGAGTTTGATTACCGACCTGAATGTTCAGACTAATGCCGGGGATTTTTCGCGCGGCCAGCAGGGACCCCTGTGTATGCAGCTCGCGCCAGATGATGAACAACGTCCACCCCAGAAAAGCATAAAGGGACACTGCGAGTAATACCCGCAGTGCCAGGACGAAGGGGGCGCTCATTCTTCTTTGTCTTCTTCGTAGTTATCTTTAAGTTTGCCGGTTTTTCGATCGAGATAGGCTGTGGGGCGGTCGGATGAAGCCTGGCTGAGAGGATTTGTTTCCGCCAGGTCCGGTCGAGGCGGCGGGTTATCCTGCCCATAGACCAGGGGCACACCGGCCAGTGAGACCACATCGCCGGGGTACATCACGGACTGGTTGGTTCGCTGCCCATTGACAAAGGTACCTCCCGTTGAGTTCAAATCGAAAATCACAAAGCGACCTTTGATGGCCCGCAATTGAGCATGGTTGCGGGATATGCGCGGATCGTCTATGACCAATTGATTATCCAATCGACGACCGATGTTGATCACGGATTGCTTAAGCGGGAAAACCTTAACTCCATCGACGATCAGAAACGCATTTTGTGGAAACTCTTCATCATCGGAATCGGCGCCGACATTATTGGCGGGTGTCATACCTCGCGTATCCGCAGCGGTTTCCAATTTATGGGAGGCGACCACATCTACTATATCATCCTGTTGTTGCGGGTTGTATACGATCGAAATGGTGGGTGGTGCAGAAAATTTCAAACCAGCTTCTTCCCCGACAATCTTTAGTGAGTTGATCATAGCCTCCAGCAGTTCAGGCCGCTGCCAGCTCTCTACGAATTTCGGATTTGTTACCAGTGTATATACATTTGGCGCGACTTTGTTGCCGCTTATATCTTCGACCAGGTTGTTTTTCATCGCGTCGGCAAGTTTGTGCACAACAAGATCTTCCACTTGGATGCCAGGCAAGGCGCTGACCAGCTTAACTTCAATAAGCGCCCGTAAGCGTGCTTCGAGTTGTTCGAGATTTAATTTCATAGGTGTGTCGCCCGTTCCAAAAAATCGGCCAGCCTCCACTGCTTCTTGTATAAAATTCTGAACTTGCTTGTTCTTTATGGTTCAAAATTAACAAGATTTTGGTTCAGATATTTGCACAGTGCTCTGTAATTCATTATAGCGGTTATTGCTTCCGTCCGCAATTGGGGCAAACGCTATCATCCTTGGTGATCACAAATCCACACTGAACGCAACTGGTTGGGTGCGCCGCACCCAGGGGAGCCCCGCATGCGATACAGGCCGGTTCTCCGAGTGGATTGGCTGTCCCGCAGAATTCACAGGTTAAGCGGCTCATCCGGTCAGTGAGTTGGTGAGAAGCGCCGGCAGAAGCGGCAGTACGTGCAATGACTTGCCAGACCTTCTCGCTGAGTTGTAAGTTTTCAATATCCTGGGCTAGGTCATCCAGCCTGCCAAGTACGCTGAATGGGTTGCGGAATAGCGAGAATGCTGTTTGCCCAAGGCTCGCAGCGACACCCAGCCAGGCCTGTTGACCCAGTTCGACCATGATCCCGTCGACAACCTTTTGGATTGTGACGGTGAGAGCAGTTTGCCCGCCAGACATAGCGCCCGGTCGCGTTCCAATTTGGACAGCCAGCTTGTCGCTATTGCCTAAGACTTGTGCGCGGATATTTCCCTGGTTGAATTCTGCCAGCAAGGCCTGCGCAATGTCTGTTGGAGACAGTATACCGTGAAAAATTCGTCGTTCCATAATTTAGATTATAATCGCCTTCGCGATTTCCTCAACTATGCTTTCTTTGGGAATCTCCGCGGAAGATACCCGGATTTTGGGGTGCGAGCGTTCGTGCCCCAAAATCCGGCTCTTGCTCGCGATATAGAGAACTCAACTATGTATACGCAAATGAGACGACATTGGTTTAAGATAATTCTGACTCTTGTGCTGCTGGCGCTTATGGCGGGATTTGCTAACGCCTCTTCCCTGACCGTTGTGCTGGCTCAGGAACCGACGCCAGGTTCCGGTGAAGTGATTGTCACCGTTACCTATACTGAGCAGATTAATGTTCGAAATGGTCCCAGCACGGTGCTGTACGAAATTATCGGCAATATGCAGCCCGGGGAGACGGCCAAGGCGCTGGGTGTTTCTCCAGGCAGAGATTGGATTCAGATCATTTTCCCGGCAGGTCCCGGCGGCGTCGGTTGGGTTCACAATTCTCTCATTTCGATTTCGCCTGGAAATTTGCAAATTATTGAGCCTCCGCCCACTGCCACACCACGCACCACTCCCACCGTTGATCCGACCTTGGCAGCCGCCTATGTCTTCGAGCCAACTGTGACGCGCATGCCTACATTTACGCCACCGCCTCCTTTGGAAATACCGCAGTTTACCGAAACCCCGGCTACAAATTCTAAGCCTGGTGTACCTCTGGGAGCGTTTGTATTGGGGTCAGGGATTTTGGGTTTGCTCAGTTACTTGTATTCTTCCCTGCGGCGTCGCTGATGAATGCAAGTTTTTATGGACACGCATGATGTATCGTTGGTTGAAAGGTGTCTTGTTGGTATTGGTTGCGGCAACTTTGTTCGCCATTTCAATGCTTGCTCCAGACCGGAACGCGGCCAAAGCGCAACAGCCCACTGGTTCTGTTCCTACCGTAACTGGGACGGTGTCCGGGCCGCTTGTAACGGTCTATGCTGATCTTGAGCAAATCGATGTTTATGCGGGGCCAAGTACTTATGAGTATCCAGCAGTAGGCGTACTGCTAGCTTCGCAAAGTGTTCCCGCTTTGGGGCGAGCAAGCGATGAGAATTGGATCCAGGTGTTTTATCCGGGTGTTCCCGGTTCTACCGCTTGGGTATATGCGCCCTATGTGCGTATATCCCCCGGTGCACGATTACAGACGGTCGATGCCCCACCCACGCCGACTCCCTTCTCGACTCCCATTATTAATCCGACGCTTGCTGCCGCTTTTGTAACACCTGTAACGCCCACCCGCTTGCCCACCTTCACTCCTGCGGCTCAAGTGGTTGTCCCCACCTTTGTTGACGAAGACCAGAATCGGGCAAATCGAATCCCGGTTGGATTATTGATTTTTAGTTTAGGGTTTATTGGAGCGCTGGGAGCGCTTATTTCATTTCTCAGAGGCAGATAAAAAGGCCGGGCAAGCCGGCCTTTTTGTAATTGCTTATCGAAATCAGGTTAGTTGTTGCAGGCACATGAGCCGCCACAGGCGCATCCTTCTTCACCGTGGTTGTGAGCTTTGGCATTGGGACTGTCAACCACAAATCCGGCGCCGCGCTGTGGGTCATTGACAAAATCAATGCTAGCCCCAAGCAGGTAGTCGATAGAGACCTCATCCACGACAACTTTGACGCCCTCTGTTTCGAAGGTCGTATCAATATCGCGAAAATTATTATCGAGCGCCATGCCAAATTGAGCGCCGCCGCAGCCCCCTCCTGCGACGTAAATTCGCAAGGCATAGCCATCAAGATTTTTTTCAGCCAAAATGTTTCGAACGGCCTGTGCTGCAGCCGGACTTAGCGAAATTGTATTTGTGTCGACCTTTGTGCTAATTTGTTCCAGCATTGGGTTCTCCTTTGAAGCTATAAACTAGATATATGTTATCAGAATTGTATTTTACTGTCAACGGCGCGCAGTATCGGGAAATCTATGTGCTTCTTGACACAATTGTCGAGGCCTTGTAAAATGCTCTCTGCGTATAGGTTAGGCGGATGCCGCCTAAATTTCTTTAATACGCGGGAGGAATAGAGCAGATGTACGCTATGCATGGACTTACACCTTTGGAGGCAATCGCGATTTGGGCCGTTTTTGGTGTTGCAATTCTTGGTCTCTTGTATGCCATATTCTTGCGCAGCCAGATCATGCGTGAGGATAAAGGCACCGAAAAGATGCAAGAGGTCTGGGGTGCCATTCGCGACGGCGCGGATGCCTATCTCAGGCAGCAATTGAAATCGATTTTGCCCCTGATTGCGATTCTGACGGTCGCTTTGTTTTTCTCGGTTTATATCGTCCCACCTACCCCCGAAGCGCTGGAGCGTTTCGAAGGCATGGATGAAGCCCGGGTGCGTCTGATCATTGGGCTGGCGCGGGCGATTGCCTTTGTGATGGGTTCGGGTTTTTCACTGACAGTCGGTCAGATTGGCATGCGTATGGCAGTGCAGGGGAATGTCCGAGTTGCTTCAGCCTCGCGCCGTTCCTTTGGCGATGCGTTGCGTATTGCTTATCGTGCAGGTACGATCACGGGCATGTTGACCGATGGTTTGGGTTTGTTGGGCGGTACGGTAATTTTTATTGTCTTAGGTATCGCTGCTCCGGATGCCTTGCTAGGCTTCGGATTCGGCGGTACGCTGCTGGCATTGTTCATGCGCGTGGGTGGCGGCATTTTCACTAAAGCGGCGGATGTCGGCGCGGACCTGGTTGGAAAAGTGGAAGCAGGCATCCCTGAGGATGATCCGCGCAACCCGGCTGTCATCGCAGATCTGGTTGGCGACAATGTCGGTGACTGCGCGGGTATGGCGGCCGACATCTTCGAGTCCTATGAGGTAACCATTGTTTCCGGATTGATCCTTGGCTTGGCGCTGTATACCATCACCGGCCAATTGGAATGGATCATTTTCCCGTTGATCGTGCGCGGGATCGGCGTGCTGGCGTCCATCATCGGGACGTACGCTGTGAAAGGTGGAACAGGCAAGAGCGGCGATGCAATGGCTGCTATTTTCCGCGGTTTCCTCTCCTCGGCTGCCATTTCTGCAGCGCTTTTCTTTGGCGCAGGTTTTCTTTACCTGAACAGCCCAGAGATGGCGCAGTGGGGCGGCTGGTGGCGCGTCCCGATGACAGTGGCGGTTGGTGTGCTTTTGGCCATCTTGATCGACCGCCTGACTGAGTACTTTACCGGGACACATGCCAAGCCGGTCAAGGCTATCAAGAAAGCAGCGGATACCGGCCCGGCTACCCTGATTTTGCAGGGTATATCGGTGGGGTTTGAATCATCGGTCTGGTCGGTGATCGTTCTGGCCTTGACTATCGTTGCCTCCATCTTCATCATGGGCACTGTTCCTGGACTGACAGAGGCGCAGCAGGTCAACTTTGTATTGTACGGTGTTGCTATGACCGGTATCGGTATGCTGACCTTGACTGGCAACAATGTGGCAATGGATTCCTTTGGCCCGATTGCCGATAACGCGAATGGTATTGGTGAGATGTCGTGGTCTGGGCTGCAAGACAAAGAGACCAAGGCTGCACAGCAGATCATGGCAGACCTGGACGCTGTAGGCAATACCACCAAGGCCATTACGAAAGGTGTGGCAATCGGATCGGCAGTGATTGCAGCGGTTTCGCTGTTCGGTTCATTTATGGTGGACGTGCGACGTGTTGACCCGACCGCACTTACCGCCGGCATCCGCGTGGATGTCCCGCAGGTATTTGTGGGTATGCTGATCGGTGGCGCGCTGCCCTGGTTATTCTCCTCATTTGCCATTCAAGCCGTCAGCCGTGCAGCAGCTTTGATCGTGGAAGAGGCTCGCCGGCAATTCAAGGCCGGTGTCTTGGAAGGTAAGATCAAACCAGATTACGCCAAGGCTATTTCGATTTCCACAACAGCGGCGCAGAAGGAACTGGTCGGACTGGCGCTGCTCGGTGTTGTGACACCTATTGCGGTCGGTTTGATGCTCCAGGTAGAGGCGCTGGGTGGTTTCCTAGCGGGCATCATTTTGTCCGGTCAATTGTTGGCGGTGTTCCTGAACAATTCCGGCGGCGCTTGGGACAATGCCAAGAAGCTGATCGAAGATGAACCCAAAGACCCAGCGAATAATATGGGCAAGGGCTCCGAGCGTCACAAAGCTAGCGTGGTTGGTGACACCGTTGGCGATCCTTTCAAGGATACGGCTGGCCCGGCTTTGAACCCGATGATTAAAGTGGTCAACCTGGTGGCATTGATTGTGGCCCCTATCGTTGTAACCTACAAGAGTCTCGGATTTGGTGGCTGGGTTGTAGTACTTGTATTACTGGGCGTGTTGGCGTGGGCGATTATTCGCTCCAAGGCAGAGGCGCCAGCGATAAAATAGCTGGATTGATAACCAAAATGGCCTGCTGATTTTCTAGGGCAGGCCTTTTTACTTTCAAGTTGAAGTATTGAATCAAATATGAAATATAAGGCATACTTGGCCCCATTTCTGATTACTTTAGCTTCGATATTGTATTTGTATGAGGACTCTCTAGTTGTTGTACCTCCTTGGCATATGATCCGGCCCTTAATTTTTCTATATTTTTTCTTGTGGCTCTTAACTTGTCTACTCTCGCAAACCGTTCAAAACGTCAATTGGATTGGGGTTTTGTTAACGATTATTTCTGCCTGTATATTTTCTTCAACGGTATTTTTTGTAATTGTCGGTTCAATCTTAACCGTCGCAACCGTCTTTTGGTTAGTTTTTACAGCAGTGCGAAAAATTAAAATTGATATCGAACAATTCTCCATCCTGTTTGATTTGATTAGCATATTCATAGTTTTGGTGCTCGGGGTAAATATTTTATCTAATTTTACAGGGATTGCATGGTCAGAATACTTCTCCGCTCTTGACAAAAGAAGCGAGACCATAATTGATATAGACTCTTCTGGTAAATTTAAACCTGATATTTATTATATTGTTTTAGATGGTTATGCAGGAGATGAAATCTTATCGCGATATTATGGTTATGATAATTCAAACTTTATTGATTATTTGAGGGGTAGCGGGTTCATTGTGCCGGCAAAGAGTCGTTCAAATTATCCAAAAACAGTCATTTCTCTAGCTTCAGCGCTTAACATGAATTACATTCAGGAACTCCTTCCTGAAATTGAGAACAGTAAATTTTGGTGGGCGATGGCTCCACTAATCCGTGACGGGCAAGTGAATCTGTTGCTTTCTGATGCTGGCTACCAAATGGTTGCTATAAGTACTGACTGGGGAATTACGAACATTCCTTCAGGCGATAGTTATTACACACCAAAAAAAATTGTCCTAAATGATTTTGAAAGTCTAATAATTCATACTACTCCATTGGTATTTATGAAAAATATAATAGGAAAATCCACCTTTTTGCCTTCTAATGATGCGCACAGGGAACTGGTGAAATTTAATTTTTCCACATTGTCCGCTCTTGCTCAACAAAAGGGCCCAAAATTTGTTTTTGCACACATTGTCTCTCCACATCCACCGTTTGTATTTGATAAAGATGGCAATGCCATAAATCCAGGATATATGTTCTCATTCAAGGATGGAAATGATTATCCGGGTACAAAAGAGCAATATCGTCAGGGATATCTTGGTCAAGTTGAGTTCGTTAACAAAAATTTGATAAAAATGATAGACAAAATTATCGAGAATTCTGAAGAACTTCCAATCATAATATTACAGGCTGACCATGGACCTGGCATGTTAACAGATTTTGATTCCTTGGAAAATACGTGCCTGCAGGAGCGTTTCTCGATTTTTTCTGCTTATTATTTACCGGGAGCAGATACAAAGATAATTCCTGATGATATTACCCCTGTTAATATTTTCCGCATTATTTTTCGTGAATATTTCCATGTAGATTTACCCCTCTTAGATAATTCTTTTTATTATATTAATGATTCGGAATATATCTATCAACTGGTTGATGTCTCACAGCGGGTTGATGAGCAGTGTATTATTACACCTTAGTAGGAATGAAAGTCTTATTGACAGTCGAATCTGCTCTCTAGCTCTCCTACGGGCGCGATAGCGGCGCTTGGTGGTTGATGTCAGGGCTACAATAGAATATAACAACATCCTCATTTTGATAAACAAGTCCATAACCTTCACTTTGTTGAAGCTCGCTAATGAGCAGTTCACCCTGTAGCGGATTTTCCCTTGATGGTTTGTCGGTCGTTTTCCTTGTTATATAGATGTATTCGTACTCGAGATCGAATCCCTGCGATAGTTCTTCGATGCAGTTTACAGGTTGTAAAGACCGGCTGCATAATTGAATGTCTTGCAGCGCGCGGAGCCGTTCGACAAAATCGGCGCCATCGAGCCATTCCCGACCTTGGACTGTTGTTTCGCTAACATGGTTTGTCAGCGCCGGGAACCATTCTTGTGTCCAGTCTTGGAATATATCGGTTTCGCCTGTTACGATCAAAAATCGGCTTTGTGGAGGAATGTGGTCATTAATCCATTGAAAGGCTTGAGCGTTTTCTTTGGATAATTTTTTTTGTGCGAGCGTCAAATCGTAATAGCCCATTCCCATTAATAAATATATACCGATAAAAGCGAGCAATACTTTGCTGCCACGGGGTCTGAGTAGATGAAAATCGCTATCGTTGATTTTATCCGCGTTCTTTCGATTGATTTTTTCCAATCCTGGCAGGATTAGCTCACAGATAGCTATCGAGGCAAGCATGCCCAGTGGAATGGTGGCTACATTTGCAGCATTTCTGGGCTCGACAACGAAGGGTAATATACACCAAAGAGGGATTAGATAATCTGATTTTTCGAGCCTGACCACAATACCGACGATTGCGAGTACCACAATGAACGTCATGAAAGGTTCCCCGCTGAAATCGGTTAGAAAAAAGATCATTGCGTTCATTGGTGAATGCAAGCCCGTTTGTCCAGCAGACAGGAACGGCTGGACGCCTAGCCTTATCAATGTAGGAAGCCACCAAACCGCAGCCAGAAGTATAGTGCCTGAGGCGACAATGATGGCATTGGTAGAGCCCCTTTTTGTGCGGCCATGAAACCACCACAGCAGGAGACTTATTGCAATTGTGTGGATTGTAGCTTCGGGATGTGTTAATACAGTCAACCCGCTCATTGCAATTGCGAGTGTCAAATACTTGGTTTTTTGCTCGGTAAATAAACGATAAACGCCATAGAGCGTCAGGATATGGAAGAGTTGGCCGAAACTTCTCGTTAGTCCGCCTCCCATAATCAACCAGGTAATTGCTCGTGGTGTAAGAGCAAACATGAAAGTGGCAATACCGGCCTGGAATTCAGACTGTAAAATTGCTCTGGACAGACCATAATAAGCCAAAAGAGTGCCAATTAGAACAATTGCAGGCAGCCAGGTGAAGATGTCTATCAAGGAAATATTAAAAAGGTCCCCTGCTAAACTTGCAATATAGAAAGCAAAGGGTGGATACGCAAAAGGCACACTTAATCCATTGTAGAGCACATGGGTCGGCAGTTGATATTGGTTTTCCTGAATTGCCCTCGCCATAATATAGAAAAGCCCGCCATCATTGATTGGGAAGCCTGCCATGAGCGGGGGTAAAATCCGCAGCCATCCTCCCAAAATAATAGCTGCAAGCGCAATTAATTTCCCGATATCATCAATAGAAATTTTGTTTTTGTGCTTCATATGGCTTTTGTTCTTCCCGTTCCTTTCCACTTTCTGAATAATTTCTGCGAGACATCATAACGGAATATTTCTCCTGCTTTATGACATTTTAATATCAATATGTTTGATTCCAGCTCATCGGATATTGTTCTAATGGTATCATCTCAAAAAAAGATGGAGGAGGGAGCGGGGTGTTTCACCCCAATCCCAATTTTTCGAAAAAATATTGGGTTTTATTCAACCATGCAAAAAGCATTCGCTGATAAAAACACTTTCCACGTTTACGCATCTATAATTGTGCTGGTTTTGGTGGCGGTTATCGCCAGCTATCTTTTCTGGGATCTGATGTTGCCGCGCATGGATTTTTATAATGAACTCTGGGGGCCTGCATATCTGCTCGTGCATGGACAAAGTCCGTATGATACCTCAAGCCTAGATCCAGAATTGCCTGCGGTATGGCTCCCAATGGCAATCGGTTTTTTCTTTCCATTGGGCTGGCTTTCTGAAACACTTGCGTTGCAGGTCTGGTATGTTTTCACCATTGTTGAAATTTGTTTGATCGTTTATATTGCGCAGGGTGGGAAACGCAATTTATACAACACAGCGGCATTGGCGTTGATTTGTTTTTTCTTCCCAATAACTTTAAATCACATCAACCTTGGACAACTCTCGATCACGATCACGCTGAGCTGGGTTTTGGCTGCCCATTTTTTGGAGAAAGACGAGCATTGGGTGTCAGCGCTTTGTATTGCCCTTGCGATGTCTAAACCGCATTTGGGCTTTCTTGCCCTGCTCGGGTTGAGTTATCGTGATTATCTCCGCGGCGGATTCCGTTCGATGTTCTCCCTGTGGGCGCGGATATTTGCCATGTGCCTGATATTATGCGTTCCGCTTTTTATCGTGCATCCAAACTGGATCCCAGATTTGATCATTAACATGAGGGAAAATCCGCCCTGGTCATATCCTTCCCTGTATATTCTCTTCGAAAGGTTTTTCGGCGCATGGGGGTATGCCCTCTGGGGATTTACGTCCTTGATTGTGATTGGCGCAACTCTTTGGCTGTGGAAAAAATTCCCGCTGAAGAAGGCAGTCTATTGGAGTCTTGCGCTTGCGCTGCTGGTCACTCCCTATCTGGGCAGTTGGGACTTTGTTGTTTTATTTCCACTGATAATCTTTACTTATGTCAATGTGAATTGGCTGCGCAAAGGATTTCTCTGGGTTATTTATTGTATTGCCTGGGTTGGCATGGCGCGTGTGCAAAGGTTAGAGCCGAGCCACAACCATTATTTCTGGTGGGTGCCTGTATGGTTCATCGGCGCAATGATTCTCAGCACCCTAGGTGAGTTGAACCGATATCTATCTCTTTTCAAAAATAACGACCTTGGCTGAACGATATACAGCCGAATATTCCGGCGCATTATCCATTGCGATAATCAACCCGCGGTTTGTTCGGGATAATGGATCTGATGGCTTGCAGTTTTGCGTGGCCGGCGCAGTAGATATATACACATAATCGAAGGACTTTCCGAAATGATCGGTTTCGCGCGTAAAGCATTCAAGCCCATCATCTATGCATCCTTGCAGTTTATGGATTTGCATCATATTGTTCCCAAAATCGCCACCCAGCAACCATTCACTTCCCTGCACAGTAGTCAGGCTTTCTTTTTTCGTTAGGGACGGAAACCATTCATTGATCATGTCACAAAAAGCATTTTGATCCCCCGTTATCACTAAAAATTTACTATCTTCAGCAGTATTATTCTCGACCCAGCGCATCGCATCTCTTTCATAGCCAGAAATGTGTTGCTTTGAAAGGCTGACCCCATAATACGTAGAATTGCTAAACAGATAAATGGCAAGGATAACGAGGAACGCGGTCAGCTTTTTGTTAACTGCCGATATTGTTGACACTCCTGGTAAAACAATCTCTGTAACGAAGAATCCTGTTGCCATTGCAAGTGGAATGTTTCCCATCACATGCGCACTGCGAGGCTGTGCCAAAAATATGACGGGTAGCATGATAGGGATAAAGTAATCCTTCTTGGCAACCAGTGCAGCAATGCCCAAGACCCCCAGGGCGCCTAGAAGGCCCAGATAGGGCTCTTCGGTCAGATAATTAATGTTCAAAACCTTCAAGATCGCGTTAGGCGTATGTGACCCTGTTTGCATGATGGACAGGAACGGTTTCATTCCATGCCTATAGACAATCATCCCATACCAGGGCCCGGCAATGATTAAAACGCCAAGCGCAATGACTATTCCATTCAAAATCCCATTAAGCGAACGGGATTTCATTACCCAGATATAGATTGCTATTGTAATTGTATATAATGGCGCCTCGGTGTGACTTAAAACGGTTAGCCCTCCGAAAATAATTGCCCATAAAATGCTTCGTTTACTACTTTGTGTGAATACGCGATGGGTGTACCCAAGCGTAAGCAGCATGAAAAACATCCCAAAGCTTCGTGTCAACCCACCACCCATGGATAGCCATGAAGTCAGGTGAGGGGTCATTGCATATGCCAGCGTTGCAATTGCGCCTTGAAATTTATCTTTTAGAACTTCCTTGGCAAAGAAATAAAAAGCTGGGATACAAAGTGTGTTGATAATCCCCGGAAGCCAGCGGATGATAACCAGTGGTGAAACATTGAGCAGGTCGCTTAATCCTGCACCGACATAAAATCCTAAGGGCGGGTAGGCGAAGGGGATGGATGCATGGTTGTATGTTGTGAATAGAGGCGCTGCATAATGATTTGTCTGCAGATCCAAAATCATTGTATAAAACATCCCGCCATCACTGATGGGGAATCCTGCCATCCATGCAGGCATGATTCTGAACCACGCGCCGAAAACAATGGCAACAAAAAGAATCAACATCCCCAATTCATTTGCATTTAAGGTCTTCTTGGCCATCGGTTATTTTAGAAAATTCTTCTGCCACTCGAATAACTTGTTCAGCGCTTCGATAGGGGACAGCCCATTTACATCCAGCCCTTTTAATTCGTCTAACAGTGGATTGGTCTCCGGGAATAGCGCCACCTGCTGGGCGGCGTGCGGATTGATCTTCACCGCGTGCCCGGATGTTTTCTCCAGTTGCGCCATGATCTCATTTGCGCGCTGTACGACCGGCCCGGGCAGGCCTGCCAGTTGCGCCACATGGATGCCGTAAGAACGATCTGCGCCGCCGGGCACGATTTTATGCAGGAAAACCACTTTGTTGTCTGCTTCGGCCACAGCCACGTTGTAATTGCGCACGCCGGGCAGCAACTCTGCCAGTTGTGTCAACTCATGATAGTGGGTGGCAAACAACGTTTTTGCGCGCAATTGCGGATGATTGTGCACGTATTCCACCATCGCCCAGGCAATGGAAACGCCATCGTAGGTGCTCGTGCCACGCCCGATTTCGTCCAGGATCAATAGGCTGCGATTTGTGGCATGATGCAGGATGTTGGCGGCCTCGATCATCTCGACCATGAAGGTGGACTGCCCGGCATGGATTTCATCCTGCGCTCCGATGCGGGTGAAGATGCGGTCCACCAGCCCGATATTGGCTTTCTCCGCGGGCACAAACGACCCCATCTGCGCCATCAATACGATCAGGGCCACCTGTCGCAGATAGGTGGACTTACCCGACATGTTCGGCCCGGTAATGATGCGGACGATTTCCCCTTTTTCGAAGGTGACATCATTGGGGACATAGCGTTCGCTGCGCAGGCTTTGTTCCACGACTGGGTGACGCCCTTCACGGATGTCCAGCAGCGCCTCCTCCCGGACCTCGGGTCTGCTGTAGCCTCCGAGGGCGGCAGCCTCGGCGAGAGCGGATAGCACGTCCAACTCGGCCAGCGAACGGGCTGTTCCCAACAACACCCCCGCGGACTTGCCCAGCGTTGCACAGATTTCCCGGAACAGGCGCAATTCGATCTCGCGGATGCGTTCCTCCGCGTTCAGCACCAGCGTCTCGTACTCTTTCATTTCAGGCGTGATAAAACGCTCCGCGTTGACCAAGGTCTGCTTGCGGATGTACTCTGCCGGAGCCTGATCCGCCGCACCGCGCGAAATTTCGATGTAATACCCGAAGACTTTGTTGTAACCAACCTTGAGTGTCTTGATGCCGGTGCGTTTGCGTTCGGTGGCTTCCAGGTTGGCAATCCAGTCGCGGGCATGCTTGGATGCCTCGATGACTCCATCCAACTCATCCGAGTAACCGGGGCGGATGATACCTGTATTTTGTAATGTAGCTGGTGGCTCATCTTCGATGGTGGATTGCAACAAGGAAAGTTCATGCCTGCAGGGATTTAGTCCTTGTAGAGGCAGAGCTTGATTTTGCCCAAGCGCTTCAAGGATCTTGTGAACGGCCGGGATGCGTTCGAGCGTATCCCGCAGGGCAACCAGGTCGCGTGGTTGGGCGTGCCCGGCGATGATGCGATTGGTCAGGCGTTCGATGTCGGCTAACGGTTTGAGTGTGGCACGCAATTCGGCGCGCTCCATGCCGCGCTCGAAGAAGAATTCCACGCCATCCAGTCGTTTGTTGACCTTTTCCACTTCCAGCAGCGGCTGGCTGACCCATTGGTGGATGAGACGTTTGCCCATCGGTGTGACTGTGTGGTCAAGGGTTCCGAGCAGGGAATCTTTGCGTTCTCCTCTTAGGGTCTCAGTAAGTTCCAGGTTGCGGCGTGTGGCCGCATCCAGGGTCATGAACTCGGACAGGCTGTAGGCGTGCAAACCGGTCAGTAGTTTGAGAGCGTCAGCTTGTGTCTCTTTAAGATATTGTAAAATCGCTCCTGCGGCGCGGACAGCCAGGCTTTGGCCTTTCAAGCCGAACCCGTCCAGGGTCGCGGTCTGGAAATGAGCCAGGATCGCCTCTTCGCAGCGGCCCGGTTCGAAGCGCCAGGCAGGCCAGGGCGTGGAATGACCCGGGAGGTTGTTGTTCATCGAGAAGTTTTCCGGGTGCAGGATTTCGGCCGGGTGCAGACGAATCAGTTCCGCGCGCATGGTTTCGAGGCTAAGTTCGCTGGCAGCAAATTCCCCGGTGGTGATGTCGGCATAGGCAATCCCGGCGCGAGCTTCATCGGCGAAAATGGCAACCAGATAGTTGTTGGCGTCTCCGGGAAGTAAACCGGGTTCGACGATCGTGCCCGGGGTGACCACGCGCACTACCTTGCGCGGAAAAAGTCCTTTGCTGGGTTGTTCGCCGACCTGCTCGCAGATAGCCACGTGATAGCCCTTCTGGATCAGGCGTGCCAGGTAGTTTTCGACCGCATGGTATGGGATACCCGCCAGTGGGGCGCGTATACCCTTGCCGATGGGGCGGGAGGTCAGCACGATGTCGAGTTCGCGGGCAGCGATTTCGGCGTCTTCATCGAAGGTTTCGTAGAAATCCCCCAGGCGAAAGAGGAGAATGGCATCGGGATACTGACGTTTGATGTCGAGGTATTGTTGGCGAATGGGTGTGACGTCGTCTTTTGCCATGCGTCCATTCTACTGCTTTTTGTAAAAATAGGCGAATTTCGATCTATCAAGCTGCACGTAAATTACAATTATTGGTGTTCAGATTTATGCGCAGCACATAGTAAGAGGAACAGGGCAAAAGGGCAAGGGAAGGACGCTGGATTGGTATAATAGGTCAGAAAAATTTTAGAGAGGAAACCTGTTATGTATAAACTCGTTTTAGTCCGTCACGGACAAAGCACCTGGAATTTGGAAAACCGTTTCACCGGTTGGACCGATGTTGACCTGACCGAGCAAGGGGTGGCTGAAGCGCATGAAGCAGGCCGCTTGTTGCGCGAGGAAGGCTATACGTTCGATGTAGCTTACACCTCCGTGCTCAAGCGAGCTATCAAAACGCTATGGATCGTGATGGAGGAGATGGAACTGGAATGGATCCCGGTTTATCGTGCCTGGCAGTTGAACGAACGTCACTATGGCGCTTTGCAGGGATTGAATAAAGCCGAAATGGCGGTCAAGTTTGGTGAAGAGCAAGTGCACGTCTGGCGCCGCAGCTATGACGTACCGCCGCCTGCGTTGGAGTTGACGGATGAACGTCACCCAAAATTCGATCCGCGCTACTCCGATCTGAAGCCCGAGGATGTTCCTGCCACAGAGTCGCTGAAACTCACGCTTGAGCGCGTATTGCCTTATTGGCACATGGTGCTGGCGCCGGTTATCAAGTCAGGCCAGCGTGTGTTAGTGGTGGCACATGGCAATAGCCTGCGGGCGATGGTCAAATATCTGGATAATATTTCAGAGGAGGAAATCCCCGGCTTGAATATCCCCACTGGCGTGCCGCTCGTATATGAGTTGGATGAAAACTTGAAGCCAATCGGACATTATTACCTTGGCGATCCCGAGGCTGTGGCGAAAGCTGCGGCGGCTGTTGCGGCTCAAGGCAAGGCAAAGTAATTCGAATGGATTCGCTCATGACCTGGCAGGCCTTGCGACCTGTCAGGTCTTTACGTTTAAATCAGGTCATGTCTCCTTCCCCCGGTTTCACCGATCGAACCATTGCGGATTGATTCCCCAAAAAGGGGGCAATAAGAATTATGTTGCAGTAGTGCGTTTCAATTTTCTTGCACGCAGGATCAGGATTATCACTGTAATGAATAATACAAGCGCCACTGCGAGTATGAGCCGCGTTTGTAGAATACGTTGGTCGGTTGGCTGCACCTCGAATGTCAAGAAAGTGCCCCGGTCTACGGCGATTCCTTCGCTCGTAGTGGCATTGGCAATTATCTCTACTCCATAGATTCCCACCTCATTTGGCACTATTTCCAAAACTGCCTTGTTGCTCTCGACGCTCATTGCCAGTATTTCTGCGGCTGCGCCTGGATGGTGAAGGACAGCTTGCGCGCTATCCAAGCTGACCGGCAATCCATCGGATGTGAGTTCGGTAGCGATCTCCACTGGTTGGTTCAATCTGGGTGTCGTCAGGTTTGATGTAGTAGTAAGAGTCGCTCCGCCCTCAAAACGGGCGCTTAGTGCATAATATGCTCCCTCGGCTGGCGTGAGGCCTGTGGTTAGCAGAGTAACAACCCATTTTCCAGGTTTTGGACTTTTAAAGCCATAACCAAGGTAAACCATTATAGAGGGATCTTCCACGCGGATCAGACCATTCGCAACCGGATCCAGAGTGATCTCATTCCCGCTTGCGCCGGTGACTCTTACGTCCAGTGATCGGGATGTGTCGTACATGGCGAAGCCCGCCACTGTCACGTTTGGGTCGATGGAGATGGTCACAGATTCCGTTTCGCCGGGGGCGAGATGTCCGGTATAGATCCTGGTAAATTGTTCCTCCACTTGCGCTATCGATCCAACAGGTGGGTCAACTGCCACTTCGAATTTTCCCGGTGGGGTTTTCAAACGCAGCGTAACAAATTCATTGAAAACTTTTTCGGATGTATTGAGATCCATGTGGTAGAGGGGTATCTCTTCCACCGGCATCGGAATCGCTTTGACGCTGTCCACGGTCACAACCAGGTCGGACGGTACGGGGGTGCAAGGCGATTGCACCGAATCCAGAAGCTTCGTCCCTGCCAGGGCGTAAAAAGGTACGCCCCGGCGATGGACGATCTGCTGGTTGAAAACAGCGCTCATGTAGCTGGGTTGGATTTCGAGTGTGGCAGGTAGTAACAACCCCAACGCGGCGGGCAGGTTGGCGCAAGCGGAACCGGCCATTGGTGTGCCTAGGATGATCAATTGCGTGACATTGACCTCTGTCATCACACGGTCGAGATAGTAACGTGAGATCATGCCGCCCATGCTGTGTACCAGTAAATCTACTTTTTCTGCACCGGTAGCCCGTTGTACATTTTTGATGTATCTGCCAAGGATTACTGCATTTTCTGCAATTGTATTGGTTCGAGCAGCCGGATTGCTGAGGCTGCCTGTGTTCAAGACTCCTTCAACCTGACCATCACCGACGGCGAAACCGTGTAATCCAAGTGCAGCCAGATACCCTTGTGGACCGAGGTAATTGTCCCAAGTATGGAAGTCGGCATTAAAGCCATGTACCATCACAACTGGGCGTGGTGTGATCTCCAGCCTCAGACTCGCGGGTAGCTGCTGGCCGTTGATGCGGGCGTAGAGG
Source organism: Anaerolineales bacterium (assembly GCA_016928525.1). The sequence continues at coordinate 19,565 of JAFGKO010000323.1, forward strand.
TCCCTTTGGGGGTAGGCCTTCCCTTCATTATCCCAGTACCAGCCCAGGGCGGGGAAGGATGCGCTCCTACAATCGCGCTGGCCCGATTTAACGGTGCAACTTGCGACGGGCGCATCCAATCCTGAGAGCAGGAAATCCACCTGGGAATTCACATTGACTGAATGGGCCAACTCGATATTTAGGGTGGTGAGATTGCCGTCAATCAGGGAGGTAATCGGCTGGTTGTCCCCATCAAGGACCGAGATTTTTGCCTCCAGCGTTTGACCGTGCACAGGTGTTATCAGCCCCAGACTGATCATAAGGGTGATACATAAAACCCAATAAAAATATGTTCGTCGCATTGTATCCTCCGCTGAGAAATGATACTTGTAAATCTGATAAATTTTATCTCCATTCGGCAAAAATGATAATCACCCAAAAAGTTGATAAATATCATCCTAAATATCTATTGACAGAAGCCTTTCAGAACTGTAAACTCGTTTATGTCAAACCAAAGGACCGAGGAGCGACGGGTATGGCGAAGAAGTCATCAACTGTAAACAAGGCTGTTGAGAAACCAGTGGGGAAGGTTAAAGGGAAAAGGACAGTTCGCGTTCAAGCTGTGAAACCGCCATCCAACAACAATGGGATAAAACCGAATCCATCGCAATCCCTTGAGCAACAACTTGTACAACGTGAAACCGAGCTTCAGATCATCAACTCTATTCAGCAGGGACTCACTGCTAAGTTGGATATGCAGACTATATATGATCTGGTGGGCGGCAAAATTGGCGAGATCTTCAACGCCGACTCAACTTATATTGGTGTGTATGACCGCGAGAATCAGCTTGTTCATCCAAAATACGCTGTGGATCGCGGATATCGCCTTACATTCGCTGAGCCTTTTCAGATGGGCAAAGGCTACTATACCCATGTGATCCGATCATGCAAATCGTTATTGATTGGAACTAATGAAGAAGGTTCGAAATTGGGAGGCATACCGACTCCCCGCCCGGACACTGGAAAAGATCTAAATGAATCTTACCTTGGAGTTCCCCTTCAAATTGGCGATGAAGTCAAAGGTGTAGTGGCAGTTCAAAGTTACAGGAAGAATGCTTTTAATGAAGGTGATGCCCGTTTACTCGCTACCCTTGCCAACTCAATGAGCGTGGCACTTGAGAACGTGCGTTTCTTCGACGAGACCCAGCGCCTGCTCAAGGAAACTGAAGAGCGCAATGCAGAACTGGCAGTCATCAACAGCGTGCAACATGGGCTGGCTTCCAAACTCGAATTCCAATCCATCATTGATCTGATCGGCAACAAGGTTACGGAAATCTTCAACGCGCAAGCCACACTGATCTCACTTTATCATCCTGAGACAAGCCAGATCGATCATCGTTATATGATCGAACGCGGCGAGCGCATCCACTTTAACAAACCCGTGCCTATCGACAAGTTCCGTCAGAGGGTTGTGAAAACACACCAGCCCTGGTTGATCAATCGTGACTATCAGAAAATCACAATCGAGATTGGAGAGGAACCTGTTCTGGAAGGCGAGGAACCAAAATCCCTGCTGTTCGTGCCCATGATTGTCGGCGAGGAAGTGACAGGCATCATCAGCCTGCAAAACCTGGATGTTGAAAATGCGTTCAGTGAATCGGACGTACGCTTGCTCTCGACCATCGCTGCTAGCATGGGTGTCGCACTCGAGAATGCTCGTCTCTTTGAAGAGACCCAGCGTCTACTCAAAGAAACCGAAGAACGGAATGCCGAACTTGCCATCATTACCAGTGTTCAACAGGGATTGGCTTCCAAACTTGAAATTCAAGCTATCTATGACCTGGTGGGCGATAAAATCCGCGAGGTGCTCGACGCCCAGGGTGTTGTTATCTCATACTATGATCGCCCGACAAATAACATTCGTTTCCCATATTATCTTTTCCGTGGAGAACGGATTCAGGAGCCGGGTTTCGAGCTTGGCATAGGGCTGACATCTCAAGTTATTCACACGGGGAAAGCCCTAGTTATCAACGAAAATGCGGCCGAGCGATTTAAAGAATTGGGCGCGGTATTTGCCAGTTCAGAAAGGGAAGATACTGTCAAATCCTGGCTGGGTGTTCCGCTGGTTGCAGGTGGCCAGGTAACAGGGGTTATACACCTGGAGAATTATGAGCGCGAACACGCCTACAGCGATTCCGATGTGCGCTTGCTAACTACGCTTGCCGGTTCGATGAGCGTGGCTCTTGAGAACGCGCGCCTCTTCGATGAAACCCAACGCTTGCTCAAGGAAACCGAACAACGCGCTGGGGAACTCTCTGCCATCAGCACGATCAGTCAGGCTCTCGTGGCGGAGACTGACCTTGAGGCAATGATCCAGCTCATCGGGAGTCAGACACGGGATACCTTCGATGCAGATATCGCCTATGTGGCGATGCTCGACGCACAGACCAATCTTATCCATTTCCCTTATAACTATGGCGAAGATTTTGACACACTCAAACTGGGCGAGGGGTTGACGAGTAAGATCATCCAATCAGGCAAACCATTGCTCATCAACAAAGATATCGAGGAACGCCGTAAAGAGTTGGGCACGTCGCTTGTGGGCAAAGAGTCACTTTCGTATCTTGGGGTGCCGATCCAGTCGGGCAAAGAAACCATCGGTGTGTTGAGTGTCCAGAGTACAACCGAGGAGGGCGTGTTCGATGACGATGACCTTCGTCTGCTAACAACAATCGCTGCCAATGCGGGTGCTGCCATCCACACTGCGCAATTGCACGCTGAAACACAACGCCGCGCGCGCGAAATGGCCACCCTGGCGGAGATCGGCAACGACATTGCTGCCTCGCGCGACCTCGAGCCCGTCCTCGAACGAATCGCCGCTCATGCCAAGGAAATTTTGCGCGTGCGCGATATCGCCATTTACTTGCGGGAAGGTGACCTTTTGCGTGTGCCAGTTGCGCTCGGGACCTATACTGATGAAATCAAAGCTCAGGTGATAGCGCTCGGTCAGGGAATAACGGGAAGCATTGCTCAATCTGGTGTGGCAGAATTGATCAACGATCCCGCTCACGACCCGCGCGTGATTCACGTGCCCGGTACGCCGGAGGAAGATGATGAGCATGAGTCCATGATGGTCGCTCCACTCACTTCACGCGGCCAGGTTATTGGTGTGATCGGCGTCTGGCGTCCACATTCTGATAAACTCTTCACGCAGCCTGATCTGGATTTTCTCGTTAGTGTAGCAAGACAAACTTCCATCGCAATTGAAAGCGCAAGATTGTATCTCGAAACACAACGCCGTGCGCGTGAGATGTCCGCGCTGGTGGATGTGGGACGTGACATTTCCGCCAGCCTTGAGGCAGAGACTGTATTAATGAGCATTGTCACCCATGCAAAAGACCTGCTCAACACAGATACTAGCGCTCTCTTTTTACCAGAGGGGGATGGTAGGACATTCCGTGCTATTGCGGTGGTTGGTGGAATTGCTGAAGAATTAAGGAACGAAACAATTAATTTGAGAGAAGGAATATTAGGCAACATCGCTTTACAAAAGGCGGGTGAAATTGTCAATGATACGAACACTGACCCGCGCAGTGTGCAGATCGTGGGCACCGAAGATACTCCGGATGAGCATCTGATGGCTGTGCCATTGCTCTCCAATGAAAATCTCAAAGGTCTGATGGCGGTCTGGCGTATAGGGAAGGGAAAGGATTTCTTAGAAACTGAACTGGAATTCCTGAACAGCCTATCGCGTCAGGCGGTCATCGCGATTCAAAATGCACAATTGTTTGCTGACATTACCGAGACGCTCGAGCAGCAGACCGCCACGAGCGAAATCTTGCGCGTGATTGCTGAATCACCGACCGATGTTCAACCTGTGTTGGATGTGATTGCAGAGCATTCTGTGAAGTTGTGCAAAGCCTCGTATAGCAACGTCCACCGTACTGATGGAACGATGGTCTATGAAGCGGCTCAGTTTAACTTCTCGGACAAGGCATTAGAGGAAACCAGTAACTTTTATCCCGCTCCTCTCGCGCGAGACCGGTTGTCCTCCACCTCTATTTTGGATCGAACCATTATCCATATTCCAAATTTGCAAAATGATCCCGATATTCCTGAAGTTACAAAATATTATGTAAAGGGATTGAACATGGGGTGTGTGATCATGGTTCCGTTGATGCGAGAGGGGGACGCGATCGGCGCGATTGGAGTCGGCAAGGAGGATCCAAATCCCTTTACCGAAAAACAAATTTCACTTCTGCAAACCTTTGCCAGCCAGGCGGTAATCGCCATCGAAAACGTTCGGCTATTTAACGAGACTCAATCCCTACTCAAAGAGACCGAACAACGCGCCACAGAATTGCAGATCATCAACAATGTTGGACAAATGCTAACAGAGGGATTAGACCTCAACAGCACAATCGAGCGTGTGGGTGAGCGACTACGTGAAGTGCTTAAGGTCAAGGATTTCGGGATTATTGTGTTCGATGAAAAAATTGAAAACGCGATAGCAAGGTATGTGTATCGTAACGACAAGCGGGCTGCTGATGAGATATTATCAGTGGAGAATATCAAGTTGAATATGCGTCTCTCTGCGAGAGGTGGAGGTAGGGCCTGGGTTGTCAACCGGGATGCTGAAAAGAGCTGGCGGAAATTTGGGGGAACTACCGAAGAAGCGATCCCAAAATCCTTTGTGAAACTACCCTTAATTGCAGGCGGGAAATTGGTTGGCGGCATCACAATTGCAGATTATGAAAAAGAAGATGCCTTTACTAATATTTCGATTGGCATGCTTGAAACTATTGCATCCAACATGGGTACTGCAATTCAGAACGCACGCCTCTTCGATGAAACCCAACGCCTGCTAAAACAAACCGAACAACGCGCCACAGAATTGCAGATCATCAACAACATCGGACAGACGCTAACAGAAGGGCTTGACCTGAACAGCACGATCGAACGCGTAGGTGAGAGATTGCGTGAGGCACTAAATATAGAAAGTATCGGCATTGCTGCATTCGATCCGAAAAAAGATCTCGTACTTGCACAGTACCTGTATCATAAGGGAAAACGTCTTACTCCTGATCAAGATACAACTGAAAAGTTTAATGAAAAGTTTAAATTTGGCATTCGCTTTGCCGCGAGGTGGGGGGGCAGATCCTGGGTGGTCAATACGAATGCTGAAAAGTACTATCGAAAATTTGATGTTGTTGGGCTTCCAAAGTCCTTTGTGATGCTCCCATTGCTGGCAGGCAAGGAAGTCATCGGTGGCATCTCTATTGCAGACTACGATAAGGAAAACGCTTTTACTGATCTTCCAATTGGTATGCTCGAGACCATCTCGTCCAATATGGGCACTGCTATCCAAAATGTGAGGCTCTTTGAAGAAACACAGCGCTTGTTTAGAGATGCAGAGGAAGCTCGCGCTGTTGCAGAAACCGCCAACGAGGCCAAGAGTGCCTTCCTGGCGACCATGAGCCATGAGATCCGCACACCGATGAATGCGGTCATTGGCATGAGCGGTTTGCTGCTGGATACCAAACTGGACAAAGAACAACTCGATTACGCTGAGACCATCCGCAATTCGGGCGATGCCTTGTTGGGGATCATCAACGACATTCTGGATTTCAGCAAGATCGAGGCTGGGAAGATGGAGCTCGAGCAACAACCCTTCGATTTGCGGGAATGTGTCGAATCGGCCCTGGACCTGGTGGCTGCTCGCGCTGTCGAAAAAGGACTCGACTTGGCCTATATGATCGATGACGGTGTACCGGTCGGTATTTATGGTGATGTTACCCGTCTGCGGCAAATCCTGCTCAACTTGTTGAGCAACGCGGTCAAGTTTACGGAAAGAGGTGAGGTAGTTTTAACGGTAGCAGATTCGAAGTCGGGTGTGAACGAATTGCTATTCGCCGTCCGCGATACGGGCATCGGCATCCCCAAAGACCGGATCGGACGCTTGTTCGAGTCGTTCAGTCAGGTAGATTCGTCTACCACGCGAAAATTTGGCGGCACTGGACTGGGGCTGGCCATCAGCAAACGTCTGGCGGAATTGATGGATGGAAGTATGTGGGTCGAGTCAGATGGCAAGGATAAAGGCGCAACCTTCTCTTTCACTATCCAAGCGAAACCGGCGAAGGTGCCCGAACGAAAAGCGCGCAGTCTGGAAGAAATCCGCCCGGCCTTGCACGGCAAGCGTGTGCTGATTGTGGACGACAACAAGACAAACCGCCGCATCCTGATGCTGCAAACCCGAAAATGGGGCATGCAGCCGCGTGAAACAAAATCGGCGCGGCAGGCCTTACGCTGGCTCAGGCAGGGCGAAGCTTTTGAGTTGGCCATCTTTGACTTGCAAATGCCTGAGATGGATGGTGTCATGTTGACGCGTGAAGCGCGTAAATTGACAGCGGCGAAATCTATGCCAATCATTTTGTTGACATCACTGGGACGCAGGGAGGTCGGCGTGGACGATATTGGCTTTGCAGCCTATCTGACCAAACCGCTCAAACCTTCGGCTCTTTTCGACGCCCTGGCCGGTATCTTTGCCCAACAGCCGGTTGCGGTACCCAAAACGGATACTGCCAAGCCTGCGCTCGATCCGGAGATGGCAAAAAAGCACCCGCTGCGCATCCTATTGGCAGAAGACAACCAGGTCAACCAGAAACTGGCGTTACGCCTACTGGAGCAAATGGGGTACCGCGCTGATGTGGCCTCGAACGGGCTGGAGGCGGTTGAATCGGTCAACCGGCAGCACTATGATGTGATCCTGATGGATGTGCAAATGCCTGAAATGGACGGGTTGGACGCCACGCGCGCCATCCGTAAACAAAATATCCGGCAGCCATACATTGTCGCTATGACGGCCAATGCTATGCAAGGTGACCGCGAGATGTGCCTGGCTGCTGGCATGGAGTTTTATATCACCAAGCCCATACGCGTGCCTGAACTGGTGTCCGTGCTAAAGCTTGCAAAGAAAAGGGAAATAACTATGACGGGAAACATTGATCGTTCTGTGCTCTCGGCTCTATCCGACTCCGTGGGTAAAGATTTCATTAATGAATTGATCGACACCTTTATGGAAGAAGCTCCAGGCATGTTCAACGAGATGCAGCAAGCTTTGGCTGCTGGCGATGTGGAAAGTTTCAGGCGCGCGGCTCATTCGTTGAAGACGAATGCGAATACCTTCGGTGCAACAGAACTTGGCGAGAAGGCTAGGGAGTTGGAATATATGGCGCGTGAGAATAATCTGAACATTGGGAACAGGCTGGGTGAGCTTGAAGATACATACAGAAATGCAACCCAGGAATTAATAATATTGAAAGGGGATGCTTGATGGGAAACGCTCACAAGCCTGGGCGCTTGCTTGTGGTCGATGATAATAAAGTCAATCGCATTTTGATGGCTCGCAGCCTGGAACAACAAGGCCATACAGTCGAAATGGCGGAGAATGGAAAGAACGGGTTGGAAAAGCTACGTTCCCAGACTTTCGATCTGGTCCTTTTGGATATCGAAATGCCCGAAATGGACGGTTTTCAGGTGCTGGAGGCCTGCCTGAATGACACCGATCTGCGCAACATCCCGATCATCATGACTTCCTCGATGGATGAGTTGGATAGCGTTGTCAAGTGCATTGAATTAGGCGCTGAAGATTACCTGAGTAAGCCGGTCAACCCCGTATTGTTGCGAGCGCGCATCAATGCCAGCCTGGAGAAGAAACGTCTGCGAGATGAGCAGCGGAAACTGTTCCGCACCTTTGCAACCGAGGAAGTAGCCGAAGAACTGATGAAAACGGGCTTTTCTCTCGGCGGTAAACGCGTCAATGGATCGGCCATGTTTACGGATATCCGTTCCTTTACAAGCCTGGCCGAATCGCAAGACCCTACCGATACGATTGATTTGCTGAACAGCTATTATGCCTTGATGTTCGAAGCGATCACGGGGAACGGCGGTACGGTCAATCAGATGCTGGGTGATGGATTGATGGCGATCTTTGGCGTGCCTACCCCGCAAGAGGATCATGCCGGACGCGCAGTACGCGCCGCCTTGGAAATGATGGACTTGCTCGATGCATTCAACCAGCAACAGAAAATGCAGAACAAGCCGCAGATCAAAATTGGTATTGGCATCGCATCCGGTCAAATGATCGCTGGGTTTGCTGGAACCCAGAATCGCGCCACCTACACATGCGTTGGTGATACAGTCAACCTGGCCGCGCGTATCGAGGACCACACCAAGCAGGTAGGCAAGCCAATCTTGATCGACAAGTTCACTCGCACGGGCCTGCCCGAAAGCATACGGGTTGAAGATTTAGGGGAGGTTACATTCAAGGGAAAAAATCAGGCGGTCAATATTTTTGCCGTCAGCCAGGATTAGCCCTGAACCTGAACACGTGATAACTGGAACACTGCAATTGCAAAAGCCACTTCCACATTGAAGGAGCGTTTATGCCCGCGCATGGGGATATGAACGACCTGGTCACACAGGTCTAGCAGTCCGGGGTCGACGCCAGTCACTTCGTTGCCAAGGATGAGAACGTCTTTCGACTTCATAACGCGTTGCTCATTCTCACCCTTCGACTGCACTGTGCTCAGTTCAGGGAGGAGAGCGGTGATGGGCATTGCGCGCGGGTCTTGTTCGAGCGCGATCAACCTGTAATCTTCATCCTTCAACTTTTTGGCTGTTTCCAGCGCGTTGCGGGAATACTCCCAGGCTACAGTCTCTTCTGCGCCAAGTGATGTTTTGCGCACCGCTTCATTGTCAGGCGTGGGGGTGATGCCGCACAGGTAAAGCTTGCTGACACCCAGCCCATCCGCCGTACGGAAGATGGAACCTACATTCCAGGCCGAACGGATATTGTCGAGTAGCGCTTCCAGTTGAATCTCGGGTTCGTTCGCAGGTGTGGCAGTTTCCGGGGTGATTTGACGCGTCAATACTTGTTGTGTGGTTCCCAGGCAAATAGGGCAGCGATTTCCAAATGAGTGATCCGGGGTTAATGGATATCGTAGTCCACAATTCTGGCATAGGCGAATTTCAAAGGATGTTACACTCATACGCCGATTATATTCAATCTTCAAACGTACATGGTGTAAAATCGAAATGTCGAGAAATCCTTCATGCGCCAACTTGTCCCTCACTTTATCCTAAACCAATATCGATCAGGTCAGTTTTCCGGTTCGTTGGAAGCGGCAGGCTTATTTATCGACCTGTCGGGTTTTTCGAAGATGGCAGATATACTGTTTGGTTACGAACAACGAGGCGCTGAAACCCTCGCCGAGGTCGTGCGCACGATTTTTGAGCCGATGGTAGAGGCGGTTTATTCCCAGGGTGGATTTGTAGCCGGTTATTCGGGGGATGCCTTTACTGCGATTTTTACCGAGCAGCAGGATCGAGAACCGGCCATCTTCCGTTGTCTGGATGCGGCTGTCAGGATGCAAGCCCATGTGCGCGATCACCCCCGGGCTGAAACCGCTTTTGGTAACTATCCTATTTCTGCCAGAGTGGGAATTAGCTATGGGGAAGCCAACTGGAATATTCTTAAATCGTCGAACGGTAATCAGGCTACTTATTATATTCATGGCTCAAGCGTGAACGAGGCAGTTGCAGCTGAGGAAAGCGCAGGCCCAGGGGAGATTCTGGCAGATCGTTTGGCCTACGAGCGTTTAAGAGGAATTGTAGATGGACAGCGAATTGGTGAATGTTATCGTCTGTCCGATGTGTGCACCGAACTTCCCAAGCCTCGCCCCTTTTCGGACCCTTTGCCTGCTTCCGACGAATTGGGTGCTTTCATCCCCGAAACGGTCATAAACTCGCCTACCGTTGGGGAATTCCGTCAAATCGTAAACCTATTTATTGATATCCCAATTAATCCAACGGACGATTCAGTTGTGACTTCATTTATGGATATTGTTTTCAAATTGCAGGAGCGATATGGCGGCTATTTCTTGCGACCAGAGATCAGCGATAAGGGCTTTAATTTATTGATGTTTTGGGGCGCGCCAACTGCCCATGAGACAGATATCGATCGCGCCCTGAATTTTGTTCTTGATCTGAAAACGCGATCTGGGCTTCCCATCAAAGCGGGAATCACCTACTTGACATCTTACGCGGGTTTGATAGGAGCGCAACTGCGTGAAGATTACACTGCCTATGGATGGGGTGTGAACTTGGCGGCGCGTTTTATGAAGATGGCAGCCCCGAGTGAAGTATGGATTGATGAAGCGGTGGCCCGTCGCGCAGAACGGCATTTTGAAGTCAAATTCCGGGATAATTTTGCATTCAAAGGTTTTACACGCAAGCAAAAAGTCTTCACTTTGATTGGCCGTAAGGAACCCGCAGATTTGGTTTTTCACGGAGAATTGATCGGCCGGGATCAGGAACTCAGGCAACTCTCGGCATTTGTTAAACCAATATTTACCAATCAATTTGCGGGCGTCCTCGTCGTTCAGGGCGAAGCGGGAATTGGCAAGAGCCGCCTTGTCCATGCATTTCAAGGTTCTGATGAATTTAGGGAGAACCCGGGCCATTGGTTAATTTGTCAGACTGATGAGATATTGCGTCAATCTTTGAATCCATTCAAAGGCTGGCTTTTCAAGCGCTTTTCGGTCTCAGAAGCCCAATCTGAAATTACCAACCTGGAGAACTTCAATACACGGTTGCAAACATTGGTTGACGCAACTCCCGTTTCGCATCTTGCCGCGGAGTTAGAGCGCACAAGTTCTGTTCTGGCGGCTTTGTTGGGACTTTCTCAACCAGACTCTTTGTACGAACAGTTGGATGCAAAAGAGCGTTATGAAAATACTTTTATTGCCTTAAGTACATTGTTGCGAGCAGAAAGCTTGCGAATGCCACTGATTCTGTTTATTGAAGATATCCAATGGCTGGATGATGATACACGCGCGTTTCTACCCTATTTTGTCCGTGCGATTTTGGCGGAGTCGGATATAACTTATCCTATTGCGATCCTGGCTACTCGGCGTCCTGCAGGTGAGCCTCTACAATTTGATGAAGTGCTTGAAACCCGATTTCTGACTCTGGATAGACTTTCTGCGAACAACCTTTCTCGCCTTGCTAAGTATATTCTTGGCAGACCCATTAGCGCATCGTTATTAGACTTGTTAGAGCGGCGCACTGAGGGAAATCCGTTTTTTGCGGAGCAGATATTACGTTATCTCTTCGAAAAAAAACTGCTTATACAAAACCAGGATGGCCTTTTTGATTCCGATTCGCGTGCGGAACGGTCTCTTCCCTTGGACGTAGGCGCCGTACTTATCAGTCGTCTCGATAGCCTTGCTCAGGATGTTCGTGACGTTGCGCAAACAGCTTCGATCCTTGGTCGGGAGTTTGAAGTCCCGCTATTGGCCAGGATGCTCCAAGGGGATGTTGACCTGTCGAAAAAGATTGCTCATGCTGCGGATGCTGAGATATGGTTCCCGCTGGATCAAATGCGATATATCTTCCGCCATGCCCTGTTGCGCGATGCTGCATACTCCATGCAATTGCTTACCCGTCAACGGGAATTACATGCCTTAGCGGTCTCTGCCATGGAAATACTCTACGTGAACGAGTTGGAGCTGCATTATGGTGAATTGGCCTATCATGCCGAACGTGCCAATTTGGTCGAGAAGGCGCTGATGTATTTACCTCTAGCGGGCAAAGCGGCTGCAAGTGTCTACCAGAACAGGCAAGCAGTGGATTATTTTAGCCGGGCGCTGATGTTACTTTCCTCAAGAAATTTGCGTGCGCAATTTGATCTTCATTTATCGCGAGCCAAACTGTATGGCCTTGTTGGAGAGCGTATTTTGCAAGTCCAGGATTTGGATGTATTGGAAAGGCTTTCGCGCCAATTGGGTCAAGACGCGCTGCTTGCCCAGATCTGGGTGATGGGAGCAGATTTTGCATATGCCACCAGTAACTATCCATACGCTATTGAAAAAGCAGGACAGGCATTAAGCCTGGCCAAATCGGTTGGAGAGGAAGGTGTAGCCTTAGATGCATACCGGGTTTTGTCGTTAGCGCTGCTGAGGCAAGGGAGGCTGGATGAGGCGATGCAGCACGCAGAGGAAGGACTCCAGATCGTTCGTCGCCTGGGCGGGCGAGTAGAGGAGGGAAAAATCTTGAACTCAATGGGCTTGATTGCCCTCGAACAAAAAGAGCCTGCAAGCGCAAGGGCTTATTTTGAGCAGGCCTTAAGCATTGCGCGCGAGACATCCAACCGCGGCTTGGAGACGAAGTCTTTGAACAATTTAGGCACCTCGGCAGGCTATATTCAAGGCGATTATGCTGCTGCTCGTGAATATTATGAACAGGCTTTTTTAATTGCTAAAGAACGGGGTGACCGTTCTCTACAAAGCGCGGCTTTAGGAAATTTGGGTTGGGTAGCTGGTATGCAAGGAGATTTCGATTCTGCGCGCTCATTTCATGAACAGGCGTTGTCGCTGGCGCGCGAGGTTGGGGATCTGTATCATGAAGCATATACATTGATCAATTTGAGCGCCGTTGCGTTTCACCAGAAAGAAATTCGGGATGCGATAAATTATGCGCAGCGGGCAAATGACTTGTCAAATAGAATTGGGGACCGGCCAGGCGCAGCATGGTCGTTATTGTATTTGGGTCATGCCTATTTGCTTGATAAAAATACAAAATTGGCCGGGGATTCCTATTTGGAGTCAGTCGCTATCCGTGAAGAGCTTGATCAGAAAAACCTAGCGATGGAACCCACTGCAGGATTGATCCAGGTTGCACTGGAGATGAATGATCTTTCAGTTGCAAGGAGTGAAACAGAAAAGATACTTCGGCATTTAGAAAATGGCGGCACATTTGAAGGCGCTGAGGAACCGCTACGCATTTATTGTGCCTGTTATCAGGCTTTGCAAAAATTACGAGACCCACGCTCCGATACTATACTCCAAGAAGCAGTAAAGTTATTGGAAATGCAGGTCTCTAAGTTGCAGGACGCTAAAGCGCGCCAGATGTTTATCCAAAACGTTCCCTGTCGGCGCGCTATCAATGAGGCCTGGCAAAATTTACGGAGGGATTAAGCCAGATTAGCCGGTGCCAATGGGCGGATCACCCGCTCTGAGTGTGAATGATATGTTGTTGCCTTTCGTTTCATATGAAATTTGATTGAGATTGTTGTTGTAATATGCATATAAATTTTTGCCTTCAGGAACATCTGCCTTCTTTAGTGTAACTGTATAACCCACGTTAGCATATTTGCCTCTTTTGTTTGGTTTGCTGTTATCTTTGATATAAATGGCAAAGCAAGCGAACCAATCTATGGGGTTGCCCGAAGGCGTTTGACCGGGAAGATCGGGCGCTTTCTCTTTCAAGCTTGAAAGGTCGGCGTCGAATTCGGTTACGATGAAGTCGTCATCATTGCCAGCTAACTCCAATACCAGATCTTTGTTGTTTTTGCCTTTGATTTTATACTTTTTATCCTTTGGAGTGACATCTTTTTGTCCCATTTTTATCTCCTTTTATTATGGCTTATCTATCTGAATTATAGTCCAGTTTGTCAGAAAAATTCATGCGGTACATCCTCTTTAACAAACCCTTTGGTGTGCTTTCGCAATTTACGGACGAAGGCACGGGGCATCCTACGCTGAAACAATATATCGACGTTCCGAATGTCTACGCGGCGGGTCGTCTTGACCGTGATTCGGAAGGTCTGCTGCTGCTTACGGATGACGGGTTGTTCATCAAGCATTTAACCGACCCAAAGCATCATATCGAGAAAACATACTGGGTGCTTGTGGAAGGAGAACCAACCTCGGAAGCGCTGAGTCGCCTGGAAAACGGTGTGCCGCTCAGGGGATATACGACGCGAGCGGCGAAGGTCCGCATCATGCCGGACCCGAACCTGCCACCACGCTCCAAGCCGGTCACCCCGCATGGCCTCACTTTCTGGTTGGAAATCAATTTACACGAGGGCAAGAAACGCCAAATCCGTCACATGACGGCTGCGGTTGGGCTGTTCACGCTGCGCCTGGCGCGAGTGGCCATCGGGCCTGTTCGGTTGGGGGATTTAAAAGTGGGAGAATGGCGAGAGCTTACGGTAAATGAACTGAAGACCTTGCAAAGGCTTGTCCTGCGGGTATAACCCGAAAGATCAACTTCGCAAGGCTTGTTTCAAACAATACCCCTGCGTTGTGCTTCTGCGCGCAATGCCCGCATAACAGCGGCAATATCGATCCCGCGATGACAGGCCAAACGCGCTTTGGCAAGCACACAGTCCGACCAGAGCGTACGAGACGTCAGGATTTCATCGTCGTCGAACATGATCATCTGGATCATGCTGCCGACGGGCATATCCATATCATCAGGGCAGGAGACCTCGCAGTCCAGGCAAGCCTGGCAACGAGCGACATCCTGTCCTGATGCTTCTTTGACAATGCGTTTCAGGCTGGGCATGTTATCTTATGCCGCCGCCTTTTCTGCCTGGGGTTCAGGCGGGACAAAGCCTTTAGGGAGTATGTCTGCTTCCGTCACAATACGCGGAACAATGGATTCCCAGTTCACTGGCATCAGGTGCAGACCATTGACGCCTTGTAGCTTCTTGACCTTTTCGATCAACTCCAGCGCGATCTGGACGCCTTCTTCGCTGGCGTTGTCGCCCGCCTCTTTCATGCGCGTGAGAAGCGGCTCAGGGATGAACACGCCTGGCACATCATCGTTCATGTAGCGTGCCATAGTGTAACTCTTGAGCGGGGTAATCCCAACCAGGATATATACCTTGTCGAGGATATTGCGTTTGGCAAGCTCGTTCAGCCAGACTTCGAGTCCGTCGGCGTCATAGACCAGGTTGGTCTGAAAGAATTGCGCTCCGGCATTGAATTTCTTCTCTTCGCGGAGGGCCTGGAACTTCGGCTCGGAAGCAAAGGGCGAGGCTGCCGCACCCAGGAAATACTTTGGTGGGAATTTGATCGGGCGGCCGTCTAGGTAATGTCCCTCGTCACGGATGCGACGCAGCAACCAGAGCATCTGAACGGCATCCAGGTCAACGATGTCCATGCGTCCGCGGGGCGGTGGCGCAAGCACCATACTATCACCAGAGAGGCACAAGATATTTTTGATACCTAACGCATTGGCTCCCATCACTTCAGCCTGGAGTCCAACCCGAGTGCGGTCGCGGGCAGCGATCTGCATGACTGGCTCCGCGCCTTCGCCGATGGCGATGGTGGAGCAAGCCCAGGAGGACATGCGCGCTGCTGCGGAGGGACAGTCGGTAAAGTTGATAGAGGTCACATAGGGTTTCACCAGCGCAATGTTTTCTTTTAATTTTTTGGTTGCAACAGTTGCTGGCGGCGCTACTTCGGTTGTGACAACGAATTCGCCCTCCCGCAATCTGCGCTCCAGTTCGGAGGCGGGTTCCTCATAAGCTGGGGCGTGGTATTTTCTATCCCCTTGCCACCATTCCGGCTGGCGAACCGGCTCGAAAACCGATTGCCAGTTCTCTTCACGTTTTGCCTTGTCGCTGGAGAACATGCCGCTGACGAATTTCTTTACCCCAACTTTTTTAACCTGGTTGATGACATCTCCCCAGGTTTCTGTGCCGGTTTTTTCCCAATCCAATGGAGGCAACACTTCAAGGAGCATTTCCTGGCGGTTCATCTTGAAGGCGCGGTCGTAAATCTTGTACCAGATGCAGGGCCGCGTTGGGTCAACGTAGCAGCGTTCAGATGTGGATCCGCCACAAGGACCGTTGCGCAGTCCCTTTGGGCATTCCATTGGACAGATGAAAGCTGTCTCTTGCAGCAGGCAGTTCCCGCACATGCGGCAACCAAACATAGGACCTTTGATAATATATTCTACGGTTTCGAGAACGCGGTTTCCAAACGTTTCCTTTTTAAACGGGATGTAAGCTGGCTGCCAGCGTCGTCCGGGAGTAAAGCCGGGCATAAGTCACCTCCGAAGTAAATCTACCTGAAATTGTAGCATTTGCAATATTTGGTCTGCCAGACCGAATGTCACGTGTGAAACGGACGAATGCCACGAAAATGATGTAGGAAAATGGCGCTCAGGGGCAACGATTTCGTTACCCCTGATGATCTATAGTTGTGGAAGCAGGTAGTCGTATGCGCTGAGCGCCGCTTTTGCGCCCTCACCAACGGCGATCAAAACTTGCTCTGCGTAGTTGTTAGTTGCATCTCCAGCAGCAAACAGGCCCGGGACATTCGTGCGACAGCCGCAGTCGATTATGATGCGACCTTGCTCGTCCAGATCGACCAGGCCCTTAACCATATTTGTGTTTGGCGTGAGTGCTTTTTCTACGAACATACCGTCCGCTTCGAGTTCGGTGCGTTTTCCAGCGGCATCTTTGAGGATGAGTCTGCGCGCAAAATCGTCACCCTGTACCTCGACGATTTCACAATCCTTCATGATTTTGACGTTCCCGGCAGCCTGCAATTTCTGGCCGAGCGGCATCCCCATCATTTTGTCGTTTGAACAGACCATCGTCACTTCTTTGGCAACGGTAGAAAGTTCTCCGGCAGAGCGTAAGGCAAGCTCCTCATCGCCTATGACGATCACTGATTTGTCAATAAAAAGCGGCGCGTAAGAGAGAGCCGAATAGCACAAGCCTCTCATCATATATTCTTTTTCACCTGGCACATCCATGTACGCCTGAAGCGTTCCCGTTGCTATAATCACGGCTTTGGATTCGAGCACTGCGTCGCCTTTTGTTGTAACTGCAAAATGACCGTTTTTCTTTTCCACTTTTTTCACAGATTCGATGTGACGGGCAAAATCCAGGTATTCTAGCTCGGTCCGGAACTTGTTGACGATTTCCAGGCCTTTGATGACCTGGTAATCCTCGATCCAGGGCAGGGACAAGTGGTAGTTGGTCTTGCCGCCCAGGTCCTTGCTGAGCAACAACACGTTCAGGCGCTTGCGGATGGCGTAAATGGCGGCTGTGAGCCCGGCAGGCCCGCCTCCAATGATAATCAAGTCGTACATGATTTTCTCCTTCCGCTAATATGCGGCCTTGACTGTTTCTACGTCTATTTCAGGGCCATCCCCATCGTCTTCTGGCGCTTCGGGGATGAAACCTTCCTCCATCATGCGCTTCGTCATGTCACGGGAGCGCTTGATGATCTTGGTCGCAAGTTCGAATTCCTGCTCGTAGGTTGTCTCGATGCGCGCCAATCCCTGCTGCATTGCTTTCACAGCGACGGCAGCCGCCTCGCGAGGGAAGACCTCCCAATCGTCCATGTTGGGCAGAATGTGTTCAGCGTCTAGTTTGTCGCCGACATGATCCGCCAAAGCATTCGCGGCAGCAAAGCACATCTCATCAGTGATCGTTCGCGCGCGGACATCGAGCGTGCCACGGAAGATCCCGGGGAATCCCAGCGAGTTGTTGACCTGGTTCGGGAAATCGGAACGTCCGGTGGCGACGACCGCTGCGCCCGCTTCAAGCGCCTCCCAGGGCCAGATTTCGGGCACAGGGTTGGCGCAGGCAAAGACGATGGAATCATTCGCCATGGACTTGATCCACTCGGGCAAGATTACCCCCGGTCCGGACTTGGACAGGGCAATCACCACGTCGGCGTCTTTCATTGCTTCTGGGATATTGCCTTCGCGTCCCTCAGCATTGGTGATGTTGCATAGTTTCCACTTGTCCTTGTACTCAGCTTTGCGCATCTCGAGGTCTTTGCGATATTTGCCAAGGATGCCTTTGCTGTCGACCATATAGCACTTAGCAGGATCGGCGCCCCAGGCAAAGATCAAGCGTGAGATTGCGACATTGGACGCGCCGCTGCCAATAAAGGCGATATGCACTTCTTCCTTTTCTTTTCCTACCACCTTGAGAGCATTCATCAACCCTGCCAACGTGACAGTAGCGGTACCCTGCTGGTCGTCATGCCAGATCGGGATGTCGGCTTTCTCCCGAAGTGTATCCAGGATGTAGAAGCATTTGGGCTGTGAGATGTCTTCCAGGTTGACGCCCCCCAGTCCGGGTTGAAGCATGAGCACGGTGGTGATGATAGCATCCGGGTCTTTTGTATCTAGCATGAGCGGGACGCCATCCACACCGCCCAGATATTTGTACAGCAATGCCTTGCCCTCCATAACGGGCAGGCCTGCTTTCGGGCCAATATCCCCCAGGCCGAGTACGCGTGTACCATCGCTGATCACAGCAACCGTATTCCATTTGTTGGTGTACTCATACACCAATTCTGGATCAGCTTGGATGGCTTTGCAGGGTGCAGCCACACCGGGTGTGTACCAGATGGCAAAATCGTTGAAAGAGTGTACGCTGCACTTCAACGTTGTCTCGATCTTGCCCCGGTAGAATGGGTGCAGTTTCATTGCATCCCCAGCCGGTTTGGTTGCCTTTGCAAGCAACTCTTCGACGTTCATGGGTTGTACCCTCCCCGTAGCAACAGTTCTGGTCATCCTGAAGGGGTAGTCGTTTCAGACGACCAAAGCCGCCACTACGATTAAAATTTTATGTGCCCCGCACCCCTGATGGGGCGCGGGGCACATGTTTACACTATTGGTTCAGATACCCGTCGGCGTAAATGACCTTGTTGAGCAGGATTTGGGTTGTCTTCCAAATGGCAGCCTGTTCGGGGTCGCCCAGGTCGAAGTCTTCCACCTGGGGTTCTTCTCCAGCTCCGGTGCGCTCTGCAATTTTGTTGTAGAGTGCCGCCAGCGGTGTGGATGCGTCCTTGCTCTCGATCCACCTGATGACATCGTTTTGCTTCTCGTCCAGCGGGTCAGCAATCATCATTTGCAGGCCGACACCCATCAGCATGGACAGGTAAACGCGGTTGATGAGTGGACGGTTTTCCTTTGGCACGGCGTTCGAAACATTGGACAAACCGACCGAGATCATCGGCGATGGATCCCACGAATATTGAAGCATTTGCACCGCACCTAGCAGTTCGGGACAGTATTCTTGGCAACCCGAGACAGTCAATACCAGTGGATCAATGATTAGATCATCCATGTTGAAGCCGATTTCCATCAAATGTGGAATGAGTGTCTCGACTGCAATCGTGACTCGCTCGTCGGCGCCCACCGGTATACCAGATTTACCCATTGTAAGCGCAATGATTTTGGCGTTGTACTTCTTAGCTAACGCCGGAACTTGCTCCAGACGCTCAGGTTCGGCGGAAGTCGAGTTTAGGATCGGTTGCGCCTTCTTGATGGTCTTTAGTGCGGCTTCCATGCCATTGATATTGGTGGTGTCAATCGAGAGCGGCACGTCCACCACTGTCTCAATCGTTTCAATGATCCAGGGGAAGACTTCTGCCCAGTCTTTTTTGCGCGGCCCAAGGTTGACGTCGATCGCTTTTGCACCCGCCTCTACCTGTCGTACAGCCAGGTCCATGAAGAACTCGCGGTCGCGGTTGGTGAGCGCTTCTTTGACCTTATCTGAAAGGATGTGAATATTTTCGCCAATGATGTACATAGATGCCCTCCGTTAGGGTGTTTTTTGTAATGCCGCAACCACAGATGGAAATTTGCTCATGTCTGTGTGCGGCAGGAAAAGGGCAGACGTAAATGCCTCGTAAAATGTATTGTCTGCCGAAAGTTCGATATAAGTCATGCGGCTGGCGATTTTTGCGATCTGTTGACGTTTTTTCCAATCCAAAAGCGCCATGTAAGCGCCCTTGATCGACGTGTTGCCTAGGAACTCGAACTGGCCCCAGTCCACGTCTGGCAGCAGTCCAATCTGCACAGCCTTCTCCACGTTGATGTATTTACCGAACGACCCGCCAACCTGCACCTTTGCCACGGTCTCCAGTGGGATACCGACCTGGTCGGCCAGCACAGTAAAACCGGCATAGATAGCAGCCTTGGCGCGCAGCAAATTGTCGATGTCGACGCGGGAAAGCACGATGTCCTGGCCGGATTCGGTTTCCGTACCCCAGGCGACCACGTATTCAGCCCCGTGCGCACCTTCCCGGACCCTGGATGTGGGCAGCGCCAAATTGACGTTTCCAGCCTTGTCGAGGATTCCCGTTAAAAACGCTTCTGACAGCAGTGAGATCAACCCCGAGCCACAGATACCCTTTGGGTTTGTGTTGCCAATCACGCGGTAGGTTGGCTCATAGGTCTTGCCATCGATCCAGACTTCCTCGATAGCGCCGTTGGTGGCGCGCATGCCATTCACTACGCCTGCGCCCTCAAAAGCCGGACCAGCCGAGCAGGCACAGGTGAGCAACAGATCATGGTTACCCAGCACGATCTCGCCATTGGTGCCTACATCGATGAACAGGGTCATCTCATCAGTTTCGTCCAGGCCAGACGAAAGCACACCAGCTGTAATATCCGCGCCGACATAAGATGCCACGCCAGGCAGGCAGTCCACCGTTGCTTCGGGGTGTATGTGCAAGCCAATCTCGCTGGCTTCCATGGACGGAAGGTGATTGACTGCAGTGATAAATGGAGACAGGCGAATACTGGCGGCTGGGATGCCCAACAGCAAGTGCATCATCGTGCTATTGCCAGCGATGGTAGCCTTGACCACTTCAGCAGGACGGGCATTCAAGCGTTTGCAGGCTTTGATGAGTAATTGGTCGATAGTATCGAGTACCAGTTCGCGCATCTCATTTTTGCCGCCGTTCTTGCTGGCAAAGATGATGCGCGAGATTACGTCCTCGCCACGCGCAATCTGACCGTTGTATTCGGCCACCTGCGCCCTAACCTTGCCGGTAATCAGGTCCACCATCCATAATGACACAGTTGTGGTGCCAATGTCAATCGCTACGCCCCAAAGTGGTTCGCTTTCATTGACATGACAAGGTAGCACCTTGACCAGCCTGGCCGGGCCACCGGTTGGATCGGTCTCAATGATAACGGTGACTTCCCAGCTGCATTCGCGCAGCATTGTGCCGATATTTCTCAAGCCGTTCAACGAAATATTGATTTCATTGATGTTTGCCTGCTTGCGTAAGGCCGTCTGGATGCGTGACCAATCGTCGGTCTGGTCGTCCATGCTTGGCTGTGTGAGCGTCAACGGGATGCGTTTGAAGGTTTGTGATATGGCAAAGTTGTAATCTGCAGGAACGGATACTTCTGCAGCAGTGCGATCGGTGGTCAGGGTGCGGGCAATCTTTTCCTGCAATGGAACGTAGACAGTTGCGTCACCTTCGATGACAGACTGGCAAGCCAGTGCAAATCCGTCTTCGACTGCTTTTGGCGAGAGCCGCAGGGTGCTGCGGCGGCGCACGTTGCCCGACAAAACTTGAACGACGCAGCGCCCGCAGCGTCCCTGGCCCCCACACGGTTGACCGATCTCCACACCAGCCTGGCGGGCGGCGTCGGAAAGTAACGTGCCAGTCGGAGCAGTGGCTACAATGGGATCCGGGATACTTTCGATGCTGAAGGTGATTTTGTGATCGGCCATTTTTATTCTTCACTGAATACCCCGTAGCTTGCTACGCGGGTTCCAAG
>JAFGKO010000324.1 GCA_016928525.1 Anaerolineales bacterium
AGGTCGGTTGGGTAAATTTGTTGAGATTTGGTCATCCCACAAGTTTGCCCAACCTTCCCTATTTTTTCAAGTTTTCAGACACTCTCTTAGATGTGGCTTGTGCCGAGCATATTACGTTGACGGGGGATTACGCCCGTGATAGAATGCAATCCGCCTTAACCCAATTTAGAGGTACCGCACAATGGGCGCGTAGCTCAACGGCAGAGCAGTGGCCTTTTAAGCCATTGGTTCTGGGTTCGAATCCCAGCGCGCTCACTCTCATCCTCTCTCGGGAGGATTTTTGGTTCCTGGCCCCACAGGAGGAATGCCATTCGAATCCCTGCACGCTCACTTTTTATTCCCCCTGCACAAAACAAGCAGCAACTCTATTTGCTGAACCCATTTTCCTTTACCAATTTCAAGAATACGGTAGTAATAGTTGGGTCAAAAAGGTTCCCGACTCCTTCTTGAATGTAATCAAGAGCAGCTTGTTTCGTCCACGCCGACCGATAAGGTCGATCGGACACGAGAGCATCAAAGACATCAACAACTGCAAAGAGGCGCGCTGGAAGTGGAATTTCTTCCTCTTTTAATCCCGATGGATATCCGCTTCCATTCCACCTTTCGTGATGATAACAAGGGATATCCATGGCCGGGCGGAGGTAATCAATAGGGGAGAGCAACTCATAGGCATAATTAGGGTGCTGACGCATGATATTCCACTCTTCCTCCGTCAATGGCCCGGGTTTGTGTAAAATGCGATCAGGGATGCCCATCTTGCCAATATCATGCAAAGCTGCTCCACGGCGCAGGTGAATTAGATTCTTACTTGGTATTTGTATTTGTTCGGCCAACCGTATGGTTAATCGAACAACACGTTGGGTGTGTCCCTCTGTCTCATGATCACGCATATCCAAGGCGCGCGACCAGCCCTCTATAGTCGCGTCATATGCCGATGTAATTTCAGTGTTTGAGCGCTGAAGGTTGCTAAAAAGCGAGGCATTATCAATTGCAATTGCCGCTTGTCCCCCTAGCATTTCAAGAAATCTCAACCAATCTGAATCAGGATTTATCAGTGAGCGCTTGAAAATCTCCAATACACCTTGTACTTGCCCTTTCGCTATAAGGGGGATACCATAGTAAGAGACAAAACCTTCTTGCCCAAATGAAGGGGAGCGCAGGAAATCCGTGGCTTGATTAGACAAATTTACCTTATGGACAACCCGTTGTTCCAGCGCTGCAATTCCAGCATATCCTTCTCCCAATCCGAGTTTTGTGTGGCTGAGTGCATTGGTTCGAAAACCAAGTCCGGCAGCATACTCTAATTTTTTTATGTCTTCATTCCACAGCAGGATGGAAGCCGCATCGATTTGTAAATGATTCACCAATTGTGTCAATAAGATAGAAAGGGTTAGATTTAAATCCACACTTGAAGTTATAGCATGGTCAATTGCTCGTAAGGCAGACATTTGGTCGAGCTGCTTTTGAATTTTAGCCTCGCTGACTTTAAATCTGGTTATATCTTGGATGATAACCACACTGCGTTTTCCGCCCGATACTATAAAACGGGCTTCAAACCAATGTTCACCATTCTCAAGTTGTAATGAGTAGTTAATGTAGGGTGGTTGACGATTCTGTTTTACAGCTAGAAGGACTTCTTCCAATTCATTTTCAATTTGTTCTGGAAAAAAACTGCTTAGATGGCGCTCTAGATAAGATTCGGGGTGAACATGAAAAAGAGATGGGGAATCGCTCTTGTAATCGAGGATCACCCCACCCTCATCAAATTCTAATAATAATATTGGGAAAGCAGTAATGACGGCTTGTAGCATTGCGCTAATCTTTCATGAGGCGCGGACGCGGGGCGCGGCGCCCCCATCAGCGCCGCGTCCCCTCGCCACCGCGTCACCCTGTATTGCGCCAGCGTTGACTTGTCCCTATCTGGCGCTTTTTGATCAATTCAGCGATCCAGAGCTTTGTTCACTTGTTGGGCCAGTTCAGGCAACGATTTTGCTCGAATTGAAACGATCAGCGCCTGTTCTTCAATGGTGAGATCAAAAGCGTCTCCCAAGTATCCCTGTCGCAACGCAATCATGGGCTCATTTAACAACAGTTGGCGGAATTGATTGTTTACGACAGCCGCCGCAAACAATTTATTCATTCCTGTAACGGCTTTAGGAGTTTCAACCGCGTTGAGCGATATTGCATAACTTTGATAGGTTTGTGGGGTGGCCATAAAATACTCCTAACTAAGTAGTTGACCTTTGATAAGCAAGGATCCAGAACGCGCCAAGTGCAATGAAATTATCTCCAAGGCTAAAAGCTACCTGGTAAGGAAATCCATCAGGAGGCAAAAAACGATCGGCGAGCAATTCCAGGCGGGTTGCATCGGTAGGAAGAAGAATATCCTTATAACCAATTCGATTTCCCAACTCGAATGAAGCAACCCTTTCTTTACCTACAATTCGCTCGACCGTCTGTGGGTTGATTGGCATGAAACCGCCATT
Source organism: Anaerolineales bacterium (assembly GCA_016928525.1). The sequence goes on from JAFGKO010000324.1 coordinate 2,487, forward strand.
GGCTATCATCACTGTTAAATTCAGTACCAAACCGATGATCAAAACTAACATGCCGGGCACTTGGCGGTTGGACCAGGCAAAAATGAAAAGCAGCACCTGTGATATGACGATAGCGAGGGCAGCTACCCAGTCCGGAACGAGCGCCCGTGTCCGCTCAAAATAGGTGACAAAGAACTGGGGTAGAAAAGCTACAATCGCAAGCCACAGATAATTTAGCCTGGGGACTTGATATGAATGTCCTTGTAATTTGGCCCAGCCCAATCCAACTACCAGGCCAGCCCCAAGCGCTAAAAGTAAAATCACTAGCGTGATCCGCCGCCGCCATCCATCGGAGCGCCAACGCCGAGGACAAGCATAGCCAAAGCAACGATCGTCAGAATTAGCTGTAGGTGCTGGCGATTAATCTTGGTGCCGAGTAGGATTAACTGAGATTTCATTTGAGGTTCTCCTTAATTAGATTTACTTTAGGATACTTCCACCCAGGCTTCAAAACAGGCTTCAAAAGATTAAAAAATCAGCTCCAAAGAGCTGATTTTTAGTTCGCAAGTTGCATTCACATTAGCGAATCAAACTTTTATAAATCGCCTCCATTTCTGGAGAGGGGGGCAAGTCGAGTTCATGGTTCATCATCATAGTGTAAGCCTCGTAGAGGCGAATAGCGCTCACTCGATCATTCAACTGCATGTGGATCTTCAGGGCCGTCATATAAGCAGTTTCGAAGGAACGCTCATGGTCTATGGCTCGTCGGCAGATGGCAAGTGCCTCATGAACCCGGTTGGCATTTTTCAATAGATCGGCTAAAGTCATGAGAGTTGAAAGAAATAGCTTGTTGAGCCGTTCCCGCTCCGGCAATACCCAGGTGCCATATATATCTTCCAGGAAATGTCCTTTCACTAATTCCACTGCTTTTTGTAACAGGGAGATTTGCGTTTTGGCTTCCATGGTCAATTGAGCCTGAAATAAATAGTCTTCGAATGCATCAACATCGTACTCATAATCCAAAGCACGGTTAAAGCTATAAAAGTCATCATCAAACAAAATCGTATCGCTCCCAACTGCTCTGCGCAGGCGGTAGATGTCATTCTTAAAGCGAATCTTAAGCCTTGAAGGTTCTTCAATTTCCGGCCAGAACACCTGACCGATTTGCTCCTTTGACATTTCTTCTTTCATTGTCAGGAAGTAAAAGAACAAATCCCGCACTGATTGCGTTTGCCAATCTGACATGGTCAATAGCTTTTCACCAAGCTTAACCTGTGTGCGCCCAAAAGCCTGGATGGTTAGCTTTGCATCGGGCACATCCATTGTCCTAGCCAGACGACGTATTCGCCTGCGAATTTCGGGCATCTTCTTATCAATTAGGTCGGCTTTGCTAAGTAGATCGTGCAAAGCCAATCCAACCTCCGGATCATTTTGTAAGCTATCGAACCAGGGCCGAACCTGCCGAACAAGAATAGCAACAGGATGCTCGGTGTGGCTCTCACTACTGAGCACTTCCTTTACTTTGTGTCGAGCTTCGATTCTGTTATTACCTTGATAATAAGCCACAGCAAGTAACAGTTGGCTTTTTATATGTTCTAGTTTGCGTCCATCATTTTCGAAGCAGGTCTCGGCGTGTTCCAAAGTCTTGACTGCCTGTTCGGCTTTTCTCTCGTGCAGAAGGAACTGTCCTCGAAGAAGATGATATAAACCGTCTTCGTATTGTGAAGCCTGAGACGAAATCAACTTGTTTGCGATGTCAAGCAGATGATTCGCCTGTACCATGTCATTCTGCTGGATGGAAAGGTGCGCTCGCGCTAAACTCAAATAGTTCAGCAAGAACCGATCTTCGATCTCTTCAGCAATCTCCTCCCCATTTTGGTAATATTGATCAGCCAGTTCGAAATCTTCCACCTCCGCATATACATCGCCGAGACTGATCAATAAAAGCGCTTCTATTCGTATATAATAGCCACTTTGTTTCGCACACAACAAGCCTTCTTCCAAGACCAAAATCGCTTTATCGTAATCCCCTTGAAGGTAATGGAGAACACCCAAATTGTTTAGTACGTTGGCCTGCCAGGTGAGATTTCCATTGCGTTTCCAAATGTGAAGGGCTTGCTCATTGAGACGCTTTGTTTCATCTTCTTTCCCAAGGGCAGCGTAAGCCATGCCCGTCTCCATCATGAGGAGCGGGATATGGGAAGTATCATCCATTTGAATATAAATCCTAAGTGCACGTTCCAGGACTTTCACGGATTGACGAGATTGTCCCTGGCGATATAAGCAAAGGCCTTTTTGACGCAATGCATCGGCGAAAATCAATTGCAGCTCATCACTGGATTCTGTCAGGCTGATTACTTCCTCAGCATCTTTGAGCGCAGCCTGGTAATCTCCTAAGAAGCGGTGGGCGGCAGCCCGTCGAACCAAAGTCAAAGTCAAGCCTAGTGGGTCATCCCTCTTGCGAAAGATAACCTCAGCCCGATTTAGCAAATCCAATCCATCCCGCAGATTGCCTTTCATATATTCAATAATGCCTTGAATCGAGAGCAGCCCGGGCCGTGTGTTTCGAACAGAAGGGGGCAAGTTTTTGATCCAGGTCTCCAGTGTAATGAGCGCACGGAGTAATAAATGTGGTGCTGCTCGCTCGATCAGGCCAGCAAGTGCATCTATATTCCTCAAGCGTGTCTGAACGTGATAGGCTTTTTCCCACTCATTACGCGCCTCATAGGCTTGGGCCAGTTTCTGCAAGATAGGGGGGATTTCTTCCGGATTTTCCTTTGACAAATGGTCTTGGAGAAAATCACGAAAAAGATGATGGTAGCGTACCCAGCCAATCTCAATGCCTACTGGCTGCGCAAAAAGATTATTCTGGATAATGGTGTTGATCCAGCGCTGCCAATCCTTCCGCTGAGAATAAATTTCTCCAAAAACATCTTCACACAAGGAAGCATCGAATTCTTCGAGAAGCGAACTCCGTAGGAGAAAAAAGCGGATATCTTCCGGCTGTTGGTTGAGAACCTGTTCTCCAAGGTAATCGAACAGATCAACTCCCGCTGCGCGCGCGACCTGCAACCTGTCTGCCATTCCCTGTGCGATACCCAGGCTGGAGAGTTGTAGACCGGTGATCCAGCCCTCGGTGTCATTGACCAGTTCCTGAGCGGTTTCCTCGGAAAGATGAATAGCATAGTTTTGCGCAAAAAGCGCCTGGATTTCGTCAACGCGAAAAGCCAGAGCGCTAAAATCCAAACCGCCGACCATATCTCTGGCTACCATCAGAGTTAATTCTGGCAACTTCGGCAGCACGCGCGAGGATATTACCAGATGACAATTCTCATCTACAAGTTGAATAAAGCGACTTAAGAAGTTCTGAATAACAGGAACATCACTGATCAGGTGATAATCATCCAAAACCAGGACAAAGTGCTGAGGAATATGACCGTAAATTTCATTGACGAGCGGAACCATCAACTGTTCCATACCATCATCAAGGGAAGTAAGGTCGTTGAGGACCGCTTTGGCCTGGATCCCAAACCCTGGGAATCGCTCTGCCAGAGCCTCGATGAAGTATGCCGCAAATCGTTGTGGATCCTGGTCTAACGCGTCGAGCGATAACCAACAGAACGGCAGATCGCTATGATAGCTCAAGTCGATCAACAAGGAAGTTTTTCCATAACCAGCTGGAGCGGAAACCAGGATCAGCTTCTTGTCCAGGAATTCATATACCAATTCCAACAGACGCGGTCGTGTCAGCAATTCCTCACGCCGTCTGGGAACTACGACTTTCGTGTGACTGGTTGGGACTTTCTCGGATTTTTCCATTTCTGCGGTTAATTCTGACACAAAAAGTACAAAAATTGAAGGTCTTCTGGTGTTATTTAGAAACCAGTTTCACTCTTATAGTCGATCGACGCGCTACTATACCCTGGCTCTTTATCACTATGTCGCCGACACCAGCCAGATATCCTCGCTGGGGTTGAGTTAGGTGCGCCAGAACTGCGACCAACAAGTGAGGCGAGTGACAAAGTATAATGCAGGTAATCTACTCGGAGTGAAGGAAACAACCATGCAACAGACACGGGATCGACTGAAATTACGGATGCCCTCCGATGTTATATGGTGGCTGGTTGTTGCCCTTGGCATCGTACTGCGCCTGCGGCAGTACCTGTTAAACCGCTCACTGTGGGAAGACGAAGCCAGCCTGGCGGTGAACCTGGTCAACCGCAACTTTGGTGAACTGACCCAATTGCTGGACTACCATCAAGCAGCGCCGATTGGATTTTTGTTCATTGAGAAGCTTTCCATCACTCTTTTGGGGAATCATGACTATATCTTGCGACTCTTCCCGTTATTTGCGGGTATCCTGGCTACTTACCTGATTTACAGAATCGCCCGCGCCTCATTCGGGACGGTCGGCCTGTTTGCCGTTTTCGTCTTTGCCATCAGCTGGTGGTTGGTTCATTATTCTTCCGAACTCAAGCAATATGGCAGTGACGTTATGGTCGCGTTGTTGCTGGTCTTCCTGGCGGGCAAGTGTCTCGAAGAAAATGGGCAGGCGAAAGATTTCCTATGGCTGGGTATTGCAGGGACGCTCACGATTTGGGTTTCTCATCCGTCCATCTTTATCCTGGCAGGCATCGGACTGGTGTTGGCCCTCGCAAAACTCACTCGAAAAGACTTTGCGCCCTGGGCCTGGATACTTGGCCTGGGCATTGGCTGGTCGGCCAGTTTTGGAATAGAGTATCTGGTCTCTTTACGGAATATTGTCGCGGACGAATATCTGATCGACTACTGGCGTAAAGCTTATATCCCTTTGCCTCCCTGGAGCGATAAGGGTTGGTTCGTCAGCACCTACTATTCGTTCTTGTTCCTTGCCTTTCACCGGGCCGACAACGTGATGGCGTTGGTCACCTTAGCGTTGAGTTCTATTGGTGCTCTAACCCTCTTGATCAGGGATTGGAAGATGGCCCTGCTGATGTTCTCCCCATTTGTCATGGTAACGATTGCTTCTGCATTACAAAGGTATCCTCTCAAAGACCGCTTCATGCTATTCCTCATTCCATTTGTGTTGTTGTTAATGGCTGAAGGTTTTCGCGGAATCTATTGGCTTGTTGCCAGATGGAAGCCCAACATTGCTGGGGTCTTCAGTGGAATACTAGCACTGGCGGTGGTCTGGCAGATAGCGCCGGTCACGTATGAGAAGGCAATTTCAGGCGCAAGAGAAAATATCCGTCCTGTCTTTGCGTATGTGGCGGAAAACAGAACGCAAGCTGATATTGTATATATCTTCCATAGAACGGATCCTGTGTATCATTATTATGCTCCTTTCTATGGCTTGGATACAGGCAATATTATGGTTGGTGTTTACGATCCCAGGAAGAGAGTAGCCCTGCAAAACTTCGAAGATGATGTGGACAGCCTCATAGGAAATAGCAGTGTCTGGTTTATTTTTTCAGAAATCATCGATTGTGTGGATTGCGAAGGGGAAGATACCCAAGCCTTTTATCTTGAGCACCTCAACAAGTTTGGGATCATCCTCGATAGCTTCGATGGTTCAGGCGCAAATGCATATTTATATGATTTGAGCCCATAGCATTTCCCTCATGAGGGTTTTCTAAATTTGAAAAGGCGATTGAAAACCACAAGGGGGTTAAGGATAACTCGCTGTCTCGCCAATGATCTCCCAGCCGCGTTCTCGGGCAACAGCTCTAAGTTTATCTTCGGGATAGACAGCTACCGGGTGATATGCATGCTCTAAAAGCGGAATATCCAGCGCGCTATCGCCATAAGCAAAATCGACACGCTCGACGCCCAGGCGGCTCAATACCTGCTCGATCTTCTTCTCGCTGGCGACCAGATCGGTAGCCATCCGCACTCGCCCGTCCACAAATTCGACAGGCGTGCCGATGGCCTGCACACCGATCCGTTTTGCGAAAGCCTCTACGCCCGGTTGGTGCACGCTGCTGGCGAGATAGACCTGCGCGCCGTTCTTGGCATGGTCTTGCAATCGAGCAATTACATCCTCACGACGTTTCTTCCACAGGTCTTTTTCCACTACCCATTCTGCAACCTCGTCGAATTTCTCCGGCGTGACTTCCTTCAACAAAGCAAGGCTGTCAATCATCAGGCCTTGCCCCCACTTCTGCCAGTTGATCAGTCCGTTTTTCGCCAGGAAATAAGACGGCAGCATGCCGGCCATATACAGGTTCGCCTGCCATTTGCTCTGGTTGTGCCTCACCCAGTCCACCAGGCCCAGCACAGGCGAGCCGGTGGTCAACGTACCCATCAAATCCGAAACAACGATCATAAGGCCTCCATGGAATTGGGAAGATTATAGCATTACCCTACCCCTTCCGCCCTGCCGGGCACCTCCCCCAAATTCGACAAGGGACGGTCGAATTTGGGGGAGGCTAGCTGAGGGCGGTGATACAATACCCGCATGGGCATCCTGTATCTCGTAGCTACCCCTATTGGCAATCTCGAAGACATGTCGCCGCGTGCCGTGCGCATCCTGCGCGAGGCCGTTTTGATTGCAGCGGAAGATACCCGCCACACCGGGAAACTGCTCAAGCACTTCGAGATCGAAACAAAATTGACCAGTTATTTCGAGCACAACAAACTGCAAAAGATCGACCTTATCCTCTCCAGGCTCGCAGAGGGGGATGTGGCGGTTGTCTCGGATGCAGGCACGCCTGCCATCAACGATCCCGGCTACGAACTGGTCAAAGCGGCCCTCGCTTCAGGTTATGACGTTCGGCCTGTTCCCGGACCCTCGGCTCCCATCGCTGCCCTGACCGTCTCCGGCCTGCCCACCGACAGTTTCCTGTACCTCGGTTACCTGCCTCACAAGGCGGCTGAGCGCCGCAAATTCGTAGGGCGAATTGCCAATTCGCCTTACACACTCATCTTTCTGGAATCCCCTTATCGAATCGCCGAAGCGCTCGAGGACCTTCTCTCCGGACTCGGCGACCGACAGATTTGCGTGGCACGCGAGATGACTAAGATGTTCGAGGGGTACTGGCGCGGCACTCTCAGCGGGGCGTTGGAATATTTCAAGTCACAACCTGCGAGAGGGGAGTTCACGTTGGTCCTCAGCGGGGAACAAAATGTGGTACAAAGGTGGACGGAATCCGAACTCGAGGCCGCGATCCGTTCGCAAGCGGAAGCAGGCAAAAAGTCCAGAGAGATCGCAGCGGAACTGGCGGAGCAATCCGGTTGGAGTAAGAAGGAGATTTATCAGAAGATCGTCAGCCCCTGATCCACTTTAGAAGTACTGGAGGTTTTAATGTTAGTTCGTTGGTTGATCTTTATCCATGTTTTAGCGTCAATTACTTTTTTCCTGGCGCACGGGACGTCGGCTGCCATGGCTTTCCAATTACGCAAAGAGACGAATATCGAGCGCATCCGCGCTATGCTCGATCTGTCGGGAACGACCATCATGTTGTTGTTTGGGTCATTTTTGCTGATGGGTGTCACCGGCCTGATCATGCCGTTTCTTATCAAAATCTGGGATAAAGGCTGGATATGGCTATCCATTGTTTTGATGGTGTATGTTGTCTTGCACATGGGCTTGCAAAATGATAGAACGTACAAAACCCTGCGCAAACTGGTCGGTTTGCCTTACATGCAGGGATCGAAAGAATTGCCCCCTGAGCCGCCTGCCAGTGATGAGGAAATCCTGGCGCACATTCGCAAGATCAGTGTGCATCAGTTGGTGATGGTGGGCTACGTGATCCCGGCCATTGTATTGTGGTTGATGGTTTTCAAGCCGTTTTAGGATAAGAGTTACAATTCAACAAAAAATGCGAAGGAGGCTCCTCTTTCGCATTTTTTCTGGGAAGGTCTATGAAGAAAACTCGACAAGATTTCATCGCAGGCGCACGCGAAACGCTCCCCATTCTGCTTGGTGTAATACCCTTCGCAACCATTTGCGGCGTGGCCGCTGTCAGTGTGGGCTTGACACCCTTTGAAGCAATTGGCATGAATTTCATCGTCTTTGCCGGGGCATCGCAACTGGCTGTCTTTCAATTGATGGGCATTGGCAGTCCCTGGATCATCATGGTGTTGACAGCCTGGGTCATTAATGTGCGCTTTACGATGTACAGCGCTGCCCTGGCGCCCTATTTACAAAAAGAGCCGCTGCCTCGCAAATCTTTCTTCGCTTATATGCTCTCAGACCAGGCCTTTGGAGTCACCATGGGCCGCTTCTCGAACCGGATGCCATCCAGCCCGGCTTGGTACTATTATGGCTCAGCCGCCATCATCTGGGTGACCTGGATCATCTGCGCCATTGCGGGAGCTTTGTTAGGCACGCTGGTGCCTGAGAGTTGGGGTTTCGACTTTGCCTTTCCACTCAGTTTCATGGCGTTGATGTTCGCGGCGCTCAGGGACCGCCCGACCGTGGTCGCTGCGCTGGTCGGCGGGACGACCGCTGTGCTGGCAAAAGGCCTGCCTTACAACCTTGGCCTGGTCGTGGCGGCGCTGCTGGGGATCGCTTGCGGGATGCTGGCTGAGTCCCTGCGCCAACCTGTTAGGGAAGGGGCTGTCCAATGAGCGCTTTTTCTGTTTGGTCACTTTTTGTTGCTCTCGGCGTGGGCACTTTCCTGTTGCGCCTGTCGTTCATCTATTTATTCGGTAAAATCGAAATGCCCGACTGGCTGTGCCGCGCGCTGCGCTTTGTACCTGCTTCCGTTTTGGCGGCGCTGGTCTTCCCCGCCCTGACGTATCCCGCCGGCACGCTCGATCTCTCGCTGGGCAACGTCCGCTTGCTGGCTGGTCTGGGTGGGGCGCTGGTGGCGTGGAAGACCAAAAACATCTTGTGGACGATCGCGGTGGGGATGGTCTTGTTTTGGATTTTGCAAGCGTTATAAGGATGTAATATGCCCGGAACGTGCGACTAAATTATTTATCGGTGGTCGAGTAGCCTCGAATGCTTCTGGAGGGGCGTATCGAGACCACAAATTTCATTGAAAGCCTCGTAAAATATACCCATTGTGGTTCATCACGCGGGAGAATCCCCATAAAATACTGGAGGCATTTATGTTCGACTTTACCATGTTCCTCTCCCACTCCGGCCTGTATGTGGCGCTGGCGACGGTCTTCCTGCTCTTCCTGGTGCTCTACAACCCGCGCCTGATGTTGCAGGATTATCCCCCGGCGATAAAGGAAATTGTGCCCCCAAAAACGGAGCAGGAGAAGCGTCTCTCGACCTGGTTGGGGCTGCCTTTCATCCTGGTGTTATTCCTCTTCCCAATCTACGCGACCTTTGTCTTTCGATCACAGGCTGGCGGCGAAGCGGGCTTCCTGTCACTGTGGTTGTATGCCTTCGGGATCGCCTTCGCCTTCAACCTGTGGGACTGGCTGGTGCTGGACTGGCTGATCTTTTGCACCATCACGCCCAAAGGGTTCGTCATCCCTGGCAGCGAGGGACATCCCGCTTACAAAGACTATTTCTTTCACTTTCGCGGTTTCCTGATCGGGACGGTCTTTAGCGCGGTGATGGGACTGATCGCGGCCGGGATCGTGTCGATCTTTTGAAGATGATCGAAACCCGCCGCGCCCGGGACCTGGGGCTGGCTCCCGGTATTCTGCCGCCCGGCCCCCTGAACGCCATCACCGATGTGGCAGGCGTCAAAGTTGGGCATTTCACTCTGATCGAAGGGACTGATATTCGTACCGGCGTGACTGCCATTCTGTCGCATGGAGACAACCTCTACCAGGACAAAGTCCCAGCGGGTTTGGCGGTTGGCAACGGCTTCGGCAAACTGATGGGAGCCACGCAACTGGCCGAACTGGGCGAGATCGAGACGCCCATCCTGCTGACCAACACGTTGGCCGTCCCACGTGCCGCCGAAGCGCTGATCGATTGGACGCTCTCCCAACCTGGCAATGAAGACGTTATCTCGGTCAATCCCATCGTCGGCGAGACCAACGACGGAAAACTGAACGACATCCGGGCACGCGCACTGACTGTGGAGCACATGCGCAGGGCGCTCGAGAATGCCAGGGGAGGCCCGGTCGCGGAAGGCTGCGTTGGAGCGGGGACGGGCACCACTTGTTTTGGCTGGAAGGGCGGCATCGGGACCAGTTCGCGGGTCCTGCCGGAGGCGCAGGAAGGCTATACCCTCGGCGTGCTGGTGCAGTCCAATTTTTGGGGCCGGCTGCAAATGGATGGCATCCGGATCGAAGCTGGTGCGACGCACCCCTCCTCAGCCGATGGCTCGATCATGATCGTCCTCGCCACGGATGCCCCGCTCTCGGATCGCAACCTGACCCGCCTGGCCCGCCGCGGGCTGGCCGGGCTGGCGCGCACGGGCGCGGACATGAGCAACGGCTCAGGGGATTACGTCATCGCCTTCTCGACCCACGAGGGCGTGCGGCGGACACCCGAAAGAAGAAAAGATGTTTGGGCTTATCCCGAAATACCGAATGACCTGATGTCGCCGCTGTTCCAGGCGGCCAGCGAGTGCACCGAGGAGGCCATCTACAACTCACTGAGCATGGCAACGACAATGACCGGCTATCGCGGCGTCACGGTGCAAGCTCTGCCGCTGGATAAGGTCGGGGACATCGTAAGGAGGTTTCGCAAATGAACCGTCTCTATTTCGTCCGCCACGGCGAAGGACAGGACAACGTGGCCAGGCAATATTCCTGCAAACTTATCGACAATCCGCTCTCGGAACGGGGTGTCTTGCAGGCGCAACAAACTGCCGAATATCTGGCCAGCAAATCCATCGACGAGGTCTATAGTTCGCCGATGAAACGCGCTGCCGAGACCGCGCATATCATCGCAACACAGCTTGGGAAGGAAGTGACGGTCCTGGAGAATTTCCGCGAACTGGATGTCGGGGATCTGGAAGGCCAGTTTTTCAGCGCTGAGAATTGGGCCTTCTATCTCGGCATTACGAACGAGTGGCTTGCGGGGAATGTAGAGCTTGCCTTTCCCGGCGGGGAGAATCATGTCATATTGTGGGAACGCTGGCGGAGCGGGCTGCTGCAGATTCTGGCCGGGGAAACCGGGCGGAACATCCTGCTGGTTGCCCATGCCGGGATCTTTACGGCAACGCTCAAGGACCTGTGCCCCGATGTGGACGTAACCTGGTTGATGAATGCCGGATGTTACAACTGTTCCATCACGGAATTAGAGATCGAAATGCTGGACGGAGAACCGCGCGGGGTACTCATCGACTGGGCTGCTCACGAGCATTTGAGCGGGGAGGCCCTGAGTCTGGTGCCCGGCATCCCACCGGCGGAGTCGCTGGGGGATTCAGGGTCATGACATTGGAGAGGTCATGCCCAAGATCAGCCTGACCGAACGCCTCTACAACCGGATCGAAACTCTGATCATGGACCTCGTCCCGCAGAGGAACGTTGGTCCGGTCTTCAAGTGGATTTTCAAGATGCCCATCTTGCAATATAAACTCGGCCTGGGCTGGATGATCGGGCGTTATATCCTGCTGCTGACCACTACCGGGCGGGTAAGCGGACTACCGCGTCACACGCCGCTCGAATACTTCTATGACCGCGAGCAGGACCGCTATCGCCTGATGGTAGGCTGGGGTGGCAATACGGACTGGTACCGCAACTTGCTGGCAAACCCGCACGTCACCGTGCAGGTGGGGCGCAGGAAGTTCGCCGCCCTGGCCGAGCCTGCCCCGGACGAGGAAGTCGCCCGCTACATGCTGGACGTCTCGGGACGCCACCCGCGCATGGACCGCGTCTGGAACCGCTGGTCGGACCGGCCGGTGGATGGTAGTTTTGAGAGTTATGTCTATGCGGCGAAGTACTTCCCGTCAGTGTGGCTGACCCCCACCGCCCTGGCGGGCACCTCCCCCAAATCCGACAAGGGAAATTTATAATGCCAACTCAACGGCCAAATCGTCGGATTTGGGGGAGGCTGGGAGGGGGCGAAAACTATTTGTACGCGGCCAATTTTTTTCCGTCAGTGTGGCTGACGCCGATAAGGCAGGAAATATGGGAACAAAAAATGTTGAAGTGACTCACAACCCCGAGGAACACCGCTTCGAACTCACCCTAGACGGACACCTGGCTGTGCTCGATTACATCATGATGGATGACATCATTATCTTCACGCATACCGGCGTCCCGCCCGAGATCGAGGGAAGTAACGTGGGTGTCAAATTGGTCGAAACCGGACTGGCATACGCCAGGGGGAATGGGCTAGGGGTCAGGTCGAAGTGCTGGTTTGTCAGTAAGTACCTGCGGCGGCATCCGGAGTATCAGGATTTGTTAAAGTAGTTGGAATTGTTCAGTGTGGTTGATGCTGGTGAAGTTGGAAGGCAAATGAGGCCGTTTGATGAATGAATTTTGCTATAATTGCCCCTATGGATAAGATCAAGATCCGCGTCCCGCGCAAGAAACTGGAAGATTTCTGCCGCAGGAACCACATCCGCAAGCTGGCCTTCTTCGGCTCGGTCCTGCGCGATGATTTCGGGCCGGATAGTGATGTCGATGTGCTGGTCGAATTCGAGCTGGGGAAAACACCAGGGTTGGCATTCTTTGGTATGGCAGATGATTTGGAACAAATCTTTGGCCGAAAAGTGGATTTGATGACTTTTGTAAGTATCAGGTATAGCCGTAATCCAATCCGGCGTGAAGCGATCCTGAATTCAGCCAGGGTGGTGTATGAAGAGAAAACCATTTTCTCAGAATAGGTTTTGAATTTTCTTTTGGTGACAGTTCCCTGTCTCCCAAAAGAAGCATTTGAAGAAAATAGGGACAGTCATAATGAAAAAACCTGTTGATAGCAAACATTGGTATTTTGTCGATGAGACAGGCGATCCGGTATTTTATGACAAGCACGGAAATTTGATCGTGGGTCAGGAAGGTTGTTCACCACTTTTAGGGTTAGGATTTATTGAAACGGATGATCCAAACTCATTGCGGAAAGCGCTAGCAGTGTTGCACAATCAAATTGCCGCAGACAAATATTTACAATCCATACCATCTATGCAAAAAACTAATCGTGCATTTCATGCAAAAGATGATGCTCCCGAGGTGCGTTATCTCGTTTATCAGCTTCTTGCTGAACTAGACTTCAAAGCTCAATTCGTTGTCGCCCGAAAAGTTGAAAGGGTTTTTCAGAGAAGATTCCATTCCAGTGAAACCGAGTTTTATGATTATTTGATCAGTAAGTTGTTCCAGAATGTCCTTCATCGTTACTCTCATAATCATATCTACTTTGCCAATCGGGGCAATCGTGAGCGCCAGGCACCATTAGAGCAAGCTATCCGCGCCGGTATCAATCGGTTTGAAGAACGCTGGAAGACCAAGGTGGAAACCAGTATTTTATTGGAACCACAAACCCCTGTCGGTGAGCCATGTTTGCAAATCATCGATTATATGAATTGGGCCGTTTATCGAGCTTTCGTAAAACAGGAAATGCGCTATTATCAGTTTATTGAGAATAAAGTCAGTCTGCTTATCGATTTATATGACACTGAAAAATACCCCCATAATTGGTATAACCAAAAGAATCCGTTTGACATAAACAAAACCAGCCCTCTATAGGCTAGGCCCTATTCGGACGCACGGCATGGAGCCGACTTTCGCCTATAAACGACTGATTTTCTATAATCATTATACAACAAACTTGCTTGATTTCAACATGCAATTTTAGGAGGTACCAATGCCCGAAGAACCCAAGAAACCTGAAGAAAAGAAAGACGAGAAAAAAGAAGAGAAACCAACCCCGGTCGATAATCTGGTCGAGAGCAAACACACGCTCAACATCGACGGACAGGAGCTCAAGTACACCGTCGTCACTGGGACGATGGTGCTGAAGGAGGAGACAGCCGACCGCGAGAAGGAAGCGGAGGGCGAAAAGCCCAAGGCGCAGGTCTTCTTCACCGCTTATACCAAGGATGATGTCAAGGACAAGGCCAAACGTCCGATCACGTTCTCGTTCAACGGCGGGCCCGGCTCCGCCTCGGTCTGGATGCACCTGGGGATGCTCGGCCCGCGCCGGGTGGTGCTGACCTTCGAAGGCGACCTGCCGCAGCCGCCCTTCCAGTTGACCGACAACGAGTACTCGCTGCTGGACGAGACCGACCTGGTCTTCATCGACCCGGTCAGCACGGGTTACAGCCGCCCGGTGGAAGGCCAGAAGCCCAAGGACTGGCATGGCTTCAAGAAGGACATCCAGTCGGTGGGCGATTTCATCCGCCTGTACACCACGCGCTACGGGCGCTGGCTCTCGCCCAAGTTCCTGATCGGCGAGAGTTACGGCACCACGCGCGCCGCCGGGCTTTCGGGTTACCTGCAGGAGCGGCATGGCCTGTACCTGAACGGGATCATGCTGATCTCGGCCGTGCTGGATTTCACCACCCTCGACTTCCACCTCAACAACGACCTGCCCTACATCCTGTTCCTGCCCGCCTACGCCGCCACGGCCTGGTATCACCGCGCGCTGCGTCTGCGTCGTCCGCTGCAAAGTTTGCTCAAAGAAGTGGAAAAGTTCGCGCTGGGCGAGTACGCCGCCGCATTGCTCAAAGGCGACCAGATGACGCGCCGTGAACGGGACGGGATCGTCGAAAAGCTGGCGCGCTACACGGGACTCTCGCCCGCGTTCATCCGGCGCTCGAACCTGCGCGTCAACGACCAGCATTTCTTCAAGGAATTGCTGCGTGACCGCGGCCGGACGGTGGGTCGCCTCGACAGCCGCTTCCTGGGCCGAGATCGCCTGGGCGTCACCGAGCACGCCGAATATGACCCGCTGCTGACCAACGTCATCGGTCCCTACACCGCCGCCTTCTACGACTACGTGCGTTCAGAACTGAAATACGAGTCTGACCTGCCTTACGAGATCCTCAACGAAAAGGTCTGGCCGTGGTCGTACGCCGAGTTCGAGAACCAGTACGTCAACGTGGGTGAGACTTTACGCCAGGCCATGACTTACAATCCGCATCTCAAGGTCTTCGTCGCCAACGGCTACTACGACCTGGGCACGCCCTACTTCGCCACCGAGTACACTTTCAACCACCTTGGCCTGGACGAGGAATTGCGCGGCAACGTCAGCATGGGCTACTACGAAGCCGGGCACATGATGTACATCCATACGCCCTCGCTGGCCGATATCAAACGCGACCTGGCGGAGTTTATCCGCGGGGCGATGCCCCAATAACCAATGTCATTGCGAATACTATGACTTTGTCAAGCCTTTTTTAGGGACAAAGGATTGACCGAGACATAGTTTGAAATGTATGGTTTTTG
>JAFGKO010000325.1 GCA_016928525.1 Anaerolineales bacterium
AGGTCGGTTGGGTAAATTTGTTGAGATTTGGTCATCCCACAAGTTTGCCCAACCTTCCCTATTTTTTCAAGTTTTCAGACACTCTCTAAGAAAACCCTGTAAGAATGCAATGAACTACTTGACAGTGCGGTATGTGACATATATACTGATTCAGGAAAACTTTTCATTATAACATTCAGTAAGTTTTTGTAGATACTATAAGGAATCTTGAATTGGTCACAATGATAATAGAAAACCTAGATTGGGTAATATGGGGTTTACTATATTTCTTTGGTTTTATCTACTATCAGTCTACGAAAAAGTATGGGGGCTGGCGTGGCCTTTTCTCTGCCTGGGGGCACCTGACGATACTCCTGGGTGGCTGGTTGACCGGCAAGATATTTGGGATCATTTACATTTCCATTCCTTTGCTTATTCTATACTACTACGTACTCTATCGCATTGCTGAGGTGATCATCCCTGCCTCAGACCCAGATAATCCAAAGGAGATCAAACAACGCTTTAATACCCTTGTCCATTATATGTGGGGATTGCAATTTCCAATCTTAATGGCTGCTGAACCAACCAGCACAAGCGCAGATACGCGTATTGATGGGAACGCATCCCAAAAGACCATTGGTAAACCTGGTTATATCTGGACGAATTTGCACCAAGTGGTAGGGATAACTACTGGGACCAGTTTTTCGCGTGTGGAGGGCCCGGGAGCAATTTACACTGGCTCGTTTGAACGTCCCCTGGAGGTGATCGATCTCCGCACCCAGCTGCGCACAACTGAGGTTGAAGCCCTTACACAGGATGGTATCCCGATCAAGGCAATCGTGTTTGCTTCGTTTTGCATTGATAAAGACCCCTGGGATCGGGATCAATTTAACCTCCTAAAGCATGCAAATCCCTTATTGCGAGGCGGCATGGAAGCTTATTGTGGGGAAGGGAATTTTCGGTATTCGCCTGCGCGTGTGCGGGCTGTATTAGGGATTGGAGGGGTAAAAGCTACAACAACAGGGACAACAAAAGACTCCTCCATCAGATGGGATGAACAGGTTATGAACCTGATTGGTGAAACCACCCGGCATGTGATCTCAGAAATTCCCCTTTCCGAGCTATGGCTGCCCAATCCCCAAATAGATGAAAAGTGGGTTAGCGCCTTGGATTTGATTGCCAGCGAAATTACCAATAGAGTTTCTTATCAGCTACAGATGAATGGAGTACGTCTCTTTGCGGCCCGCGTAGTAAACTACTTCTTACTTGGGGATAAACCTGATAATGAAGTTGATGAGATAACTCAACAACAGCTCCCGGCCTGGCAGGCGCGCTGGGAGCAGGAGGTCAACCTAAGGCTTGCAGAGGCAGATGCCGAAGTGGAACAAAAACTGCTGGATGTTTCCGTGGTGGCTCGCTCGATGTTTATTGCAGCAATAGCACAAGCTCTTGAGAAGAACAAAATAACCGGGAAAGATCTAAATCGCTACTTAATCGCATTACGCATCCTAAGCGCCTTTGACGAAAGAGGAGAGGAAAGAGGCCAAATTGGACGTGATCCGGTTTCTTTATTGAGAAGCATTTTCTCACAGTCCAAGAAGTAATCCAAATGGCGAAACAGAAAAATATGAACGAGCCGTCTTCCTGGCCAAAGCTTTACTCCGCTGAACAATCTCGCTGGCAAGATTTAAAACGATTCAGCTCATTTGTGCTTGTATTTGTTATTTCCCTAGCTATTATGATGGTGTACCTTGCTATCCATATATCAATCTACCCAAACCAGATTAATAATCAGGATAGCACAGGAATTACTGGTTCCGTTGTGTCGCTGCTAAAAGAATTAACCGTATACCTTTTCATCTTGCTGATAATAATCTCCATTGGACTGGGATTGGTGCTTTATTCTTCTGGAAATTTTCTTAAAGCATTTTACCGTCCCCCTGATAGTGTAAAACCATTGAAACTGATTACCACGCGTCTGATTGGATCTCTACCACCACCGCTATCTTTGATTTTTAATTACTCTTTTGTACTCATTAATATTGTTGATGTTACTTCGGGCAAGTTTAATCTTAAAAATCACCCCTGCCATTGGCTTGGTGGTCCTGCTCTTCTGATCGTTTTGGATGGTGCCGGAGTATATTTGCAGCGAGGCAATCAATTTTCGCGCGCCTTAGGGCCAGGCATATATTTTCTTGAACGCTTTGAAACCATCAGAGAAATTGTTGATTTAAGATTACAGACGATGCGTAGCAGCCAAACCGTTACACCTTTGCCAATCACAGGTCGTACGAAGGATGGCATTAAGATTAAATTCAACGTCGAAATTTCATTTCGTGTTATGCCTGCCAGTATAGATGTATCAAAAAACCAAAATAGCCAAAAGACAGAAGCGGAAAGGGAGGTCGAAGAAAAGTATTTGACTAAGACTCCTGTCAATTCAAGCGATTTAGAATCCATACGAAAAGCGGTTGAGCGCACGACTGTAAAGTTAAGCCCTACCCAAGATTACATTGAAGCAAAGTGGTACGACGGTGTATGGGGTACTGTCTCTGGGGAGTTAGCAAAATATATTACGAAACATTACCTTGATGAACTATTAGTTTTAGAAAGAGAGGACAATGGCAAACCTCAAGCCCATTATGTAAGTACGGTTTCTAATCAAAACACAGAAAAGAAGTCTACTCATAAACATGAGGCTGGGCAACTCCTTTCAAAACAAGAACGTGAGAAAATTCGAGCAAATCTTGACGAGTCCTTGCGGTCCACAACGGGAGTAACTCTAAAAGACCTACGTATTATTGATTTCAACATACCCCCAGAAATTAATAAACAACGCCAGAAAATGTTGGAGGTTGAATCGCTTTGTCGCCTCAAGCGCATCAAGGGGGATGCAGAGGCCAAACAGATTTTAATCAGGGAAAAAGCACGCATTCAATCACAACAGAATTTGATTGCTAATATAGCCGCCAGTCTCATAGAAGTTGACTCAGCCAATTTTGCTGATGCTGTATTATTATCACTTTCAAATGTTTTTTCCCACAACGTAGAAGATACAATAACTTCAACCTATTTTGCAAAGGATACTTTCGATATACTTGATCAACTGCGAGAATTCTTAAGCCAAAAAGAGAAATCTCATAAAGACACCCCCAATAAAAAATGACCCTATTATCAAAAACCATTTAGCCTTCTGGTATAACTCTACCAATGAAAGACAACTTCCCAAACCTTGATCCAGGACTCCCCGTCCTCGTCCTGGGCGCAGCCGGGATAGACGTGGTCGGCCGCCTCGAAGCGGACCTGCAGCCGGGCGCCTCGAACCCGGCGCGCATCCGGCGCTCGTACGGCGGCGTGGCCCGCAACGTGGCCGAAAACCTGGCGCGGCTGGGCCAGCCTGTGCGCCTGATCACGGTCTTGGGCAACGACCGCGCCGGGAATGACATCCTCGACCACACTGCCTCCGCTGGCGTGGATGTGTCCGCCGTCCTGCGCACGGACGACTACCCGACCGGTTTTTATATGGGGATCGTCGATAAGGGTGGGCAATTACAGTTGGCTGTCGATGATATGCGCCTGCTGGAAGAGATCACGCCCCATTCCCTGCAGGAGCAGGAGGCGCTTTTCAAATCATCCAGCCTGGTCTTCGTGGATGCCAACCTGCCGGTCAAGACATTGCGCGCTGCGGTCAACCTGGCCAAACGCGCCAGGATCCCGGTTTGCGCGGATACAGCCGCTTTCACGCTGGCAGAACGGCTGGTAAAATTCCTGCCCAAATACTACCTGGTCACAGCCAACAGCCGGGAAGCCGGTGTGCTGACCGGTCTGTCATTTGAAGCCTCCGACCGAACCGCAGCCATGGAAGCGGCGCGCGTGCTCGTCAACCGGGGCGTGCGCATTGCGCTGGTCACACTGGCGGAGTATGGCGTGGTCTATGCCACTTCGGAAACCACCGGGCACATCCCGGCCATTCGTACCCGCATCAGCGACCCGACCGGCGCAGGCGACGCCATGACCGCCGCCGTTCTATTCGCGCTGCTCAACGACATCGACCTGGACGACGCCATCCGCCTGGGCGTTTCGGCGGCCTCGCTGACCTTGCGACATCCGGGTAGCGTCTATCCCAAGCTGTCCCTTGAAGGCCTTTACGACCAGTTGCTCGTATAATTGAATTGCACAAGTAAACCAACAATCCCCCTTCGACTTCGCTACGCTACGCTCACTTGTGCCTGCGCCTCAAGTGCAGGCAGGGAGGGAGAAATTATATGCCTCCATCCAATTTCACGATTTCTCATGAGATCAACCGCGCGTTGAGTCTGTCTTTGCCGATTGTCGCGCTGGAAACCACCGTGGTCACGCACGGCCTGCCGCGCCCGCAGAACCTGTCCCTGGCGCGCGATATGGAATCCACCGTCCGTGAAGATGGCGCCGTTCCGGCCACCATTGGCGTGCTGAAGGGCAAGATCCGCATTGGGATGAGCGCAGCGGACCTGGATGAGCTTGCCAACGATCCTGAGCCGCGCAAGATCAGCCAACGGGATTTTGCCATCGCGGCTGTAAAAGCCGAAAATGGCGGCACCACCGTCGCCGGGACGATGTTCGCCGCGCATCAGGCCGGGATCAAGGTGTTTGCTACCGGCGGCATCGGCGGGGTTCACAAGGAATCTGCTTTCGATATTTCGACCGATCTTCAAGCGTTGGCTACCATTCCCATGATCGTGGTCTGCGCTGGCGCGAAATCCATCCTCGACCTGCCCGCCACTTTGGAATATCTCGAAACGATGGCCGTGCCGGTGGTCGGTTACCAGACGGAGGCTTTTCCGGCCTTCTACTCGCGCGATAGCGGACTCAAAGTCAGTGTGAAGCTGGATACGCCGGATGAAATCGTCAAGCTGGCGGGTGCACACTGGGAGATGGGCATGCGCAGCGCCGTCCTGGTGACACAGCCTGTCCCCCCAGGGGATGAAATCCCAAAGTCCGTGATGGATGCGTACATTCTTCAGGCTTCGCAGGAAGCCGTCGAAAAGAAAAAACGCGGTCAGGAACTGACCCCCTTCCTGCTCCAGCGCATCGGCGAATTATCCAACGGACGCTCGGTACACACCAATCTAGCCCTGTTATTGAACAACGCCCGCCTGGCAGCCCAGATTGCCAGGTCGCTGGCGATCACACAAAGGCGAAAATATGTTTAGAGGTGACAAAGGAGGATTTCTACTTCACCCCAGGCGCGCGTATTTCAGCAAATAAGATAGGGGGGTTCATTTGTGAAACGTCCCGAAGGTTGGTTACTGAAGACCAAAATTGTCTCATGTCCAACCTTCGGAACGTTGCCCTTACGGGCTGATTGCACTTCATACGCGAAAGCTATAAACCCAGATATTCAACAACAAAATCCCAATGACGAGCAGCATGCCAAGCGCAACAGCCAGGCTGACCCAGGCTACTTTCCGCGTGCGCTGGCCGGCCGCATGCCGCAAGGAGCGTGTCAGAGCGATAATGCTCAAAGCCAGGTTAACAATGCCCATCACAGAGAGAATTTCGGTTGCCAGGGTGAAAGTTTGAAAAGCCGAATCGGAAACCGCAAACGCATAAACCAGCAAACTGAGAATGTTGAGAGCAATGCTGACGAGCGCAAGCTTCGCAGGTTCGGACATGTCATCCTTTCAGCAACCCATCGATCAGGTGCTCTGGTACTTGCACGGCAACGACTTCACCGCGTACGGTGACAACGCCATCAGCCACAATCCACTCCTCGATGACAACCTTACGGCCTTTGACTTCCTTGACCTTGCCGCGGATTTCTAGGATCACGCCCATCGGGGTGGGTTTGAGATAGTCCACGTGCAGGGAACCCGTCAGGAAACGCAGAGCGGGCTCGCTGTCCATTGGGCGACCCGCTTCGCGGTAGGCGGCTGCAGCGGCTGTGCCCGTGCCGTGACAGTCGATCAACGAAGCCAGCAACCCACCATACACGTAGCCGGGGATGGCAGTGTGATGCGGCCTGGGTGTGAAATAGGCGACCGATTCATCCGGGTTGTTTTCATCCCAAACGCTCTTGATTTGATAGCCATGCTCGTTGAGCCGTCCACAGCCGTAGCATTGGGCCATGTGGTCGGGATAGTAATCCTGGAAGGGGGTCTGGTTCATACATCGCTCCTTATCCGGGTGCTATGGCGTTTGAGTCGTTCCCGGTGTGCGCGTAAAGGTTGGGGTCGCCGAGGGTGTACGCGTGATTGTTGGCGAGATCGTCGGGCTGGGCGTGAGGCTGGGTATCGGCGTGGGTGGATCACCGGAGACAACGAATTGCCCGACCACCTTCCAGTCCAGGCCAACGAAAATTTGGACATCATACGTACCTGGTTTCCATATTTCGGGAGGAGGCCCCCATTGAGCAAAGCCCAGGCCGCCGGTAGTTCCATCCCAGGGCAGGGTTTCATAGTGCACCAACTCATTCCCGCGATACCACATAGCGGTCCACTGCACGCCGGGCGACATATTGTTGTATGAAAAACAGGCCCACATCTCGCGGATTGGATTTACAAAGGTTGTTGAAGGGGCCACACATTCGAAATTTTCATAAACGGTCGAAAATTGTAGCGGGCTGAAAACTGCGTCCGGGTTGGGAGTGACATCGCTATTGAAGAGCGCTTCGATGGCGGGAGGAATATAAGGCGTGGGGGTAATCGTAGGCGTATCAGTCACAGAGGGCGTGTCCGTGATTGTCGGCGTCAACGTGATGGTAGGCGATAACGTGATGGTCGGGATAAGTGTAATAGTAGGCGTCAACGATGGCGTAGGCGAGGGCGGGAAATAACGATAGGCGATTGGTTCGCCAAAACGCCCCAGCCAGGCCGCAAACAGCAACACAAGCACACCCGTGACAAGCATCCGCCAACCAGCCGATGTGCGCTGCTGGCGCAGGCGGTAAAAGGTCAGTTTGCGAGCCGATTGGATCGAACGAATACCAACTCGAAGGAGTATCAACGCAAACAATACAGCCAAAACAATGATTGCAATGATTCCCGCACGAATATCCATTGATTCGATTATAGCATTTAACCCAGGGGATTAAAAAAGCGCCCGGTCTGGGTGCAAGGACTTACTGAGAACAACGTATATTCTCAATAAATAGTGGAAAGTGGGGTGTTGTGGGCAGGGTGCGCCCGCCCACAACACCCCACACTCCAAATTGTCGTTCGTTTCCCCGTCACAATTTGGCGGAGTATACCGGTAAGTACAGTATGAATGAGGGTTAGGAGCCTTGGATCACCTTACGCACAGGCCTACCAACCAAGCCAGCGATCGGACCAATCAATAAAGCGCCTGTCAATACAACCAGGAAGGCGATAACTGGCGATGGGCGTTCTGGCGGCAAGTTCCAGGCGCTGGCAATGACCAAAAACACAACCGCGTTCATGAGGCCATAACCAAGGATGGAGATCATCCGGCCTGCATCGCCTTTGCGGACGTAAAGATACGTCAGTAACGACATAATCAGCCCAACAGGCGCTGCCAACAAGGCCAGGTCATAGCGGTTGAACGGAGCGGCAGTTGCCATCGAGAAAGAAGACATACCGGCCAAGGTTGCAAACCCCAGGCTGGTGAGTCCCGCCTGCCGCCAACCGCGCCAGGCAGTCACAACAATCAACGCAGAGATGCCAAGCAAGAGCAACACAATCAGGACAATGTCTAAAATCGGGGAAAGCAGGGGTAAACCGAAATCTGCGCGTTCTTCGGCCAGCACCTTGACAAAAACCACCATCCCCATCACAGCGCCACCAGCCCATGTGTACCCCCATGCAGGCAGACGTTTAATAAGCGCTAGCGAACCGCCCAATGCGATGATCAAACTGGGAAACATCATAATGGCAAAGCCTGTCATCAAACGCCAGCGCGGAATCGTGTACCAGGGCTCCCAGACGACCAGGGCACCCAAAGCGATGCAAATTCCAAACAGCACAGGCGGCAGGGATGCAAGGATGACATACCGCCGATGCTCAATTTTCCAGGATTTATCTTCCGTGATCAGAGACATGAGACCCCTCCCAAAGGTTTCTCGAAAGGCAAACCAGTATTCCATCAGAACAGCGCCGGGCCAGTCGCGCAACTCTTCCCAAAAAATGCGCCACAGAACCCATTTGCCGGCTGCCATTTTTGCAACCAGTTTCTCTCGAAACACAGCTTGCATTTCTCGCGAAAATTCTTTGCGAAATCCATATGGATACAAAATCGTCAACAAGGTGTATGTACGTAACAAACGACCAAGTACCAGTTTCATAATACGCCCCATTCCGATGAACGTTCCTGCTTTATCGCCACCAAGTTTTGCATGCGCGCCGTCTCCGCCTCCAGAATGCCCTTGCCCAACTGTGTAAGAGCATAGGCTTTGCGCTCACGACCAGTTTCATCCCCATCATCATCGACGCGCCGTACCCAGCCCGCCTCGAGCAGACGTTTGAGCGCGCCATACAACGTCCCGGTGCTCAAACTAACGCGTGAGCCACTCAACGCCTCCACATCTTTCATGATAGCGTAACCGTGTTTTGGCCCCGGCAACAGGCTGAGCAGGATGAAAAAGACAGCTTCGGAGAGCGGCAGGTTATCGTTATAGTCCATGTCGTTTACATCTCTCCTGATGAGACCCTGGCGCTCCGGTTCATCCGCTGTCTGGCGAGGAACAACAATCCCAACAGGCAAAGATTGAACAGTAAGATCAGAGCATCGATCCACCCAAACTGGTCGGTTATCGAAAGCACAACATTGAGCGCTACGTACAGGATCGCCAAGAAAAACACCCATCTTTGCCCGGCAGTGATTTTCACGCCAAACCAGATCATAATGGCGGCATTGGCAATCATCAACATAGAGAGTATCAAACGCCAATCACTGGTACTTGTTACAGCCATAAAGCCCAAAACACCAAAGACTACCCAGACAGCCGCATTGAGAAAAAACAAACCTCGGGTCAGCTTCAACATATTAGTGATTTGATTGTTTTCCATAAATCTCCGTTATACATCGTCCGGCAACATGTCGCAATACGACATATTATAGAGGTTTCCTCGTTTTGAGTCAAGAGGCTATGACAGAAAATAAGTCTGTGGTAAAACAAAAGCATGCAGGAATTGGTCTTCCTCAAACTTGGCGGATCGCTGATCACAGATAAAACCCAGCCCTACACCGTGCGATTGGATAAATTAGCGGACCTGTGCGCCCAGATTGCCCGTTCGCTTCAGACTCAGCCAAGCCTGCATCTCGTTTTGGGACATGGTTCCGGGTCCTTTGGGCACACGGCGGCGAAGGAGTATAAGACCAGGGAGGGCGTTTCACCCTCACCCCCGACCCCTCCCCCTTCGGGGGAGGGGAGTTTCCCCTCTCCTTCCGGGAGAGGGGTTAGGGGTGAGGGCGGCTTTTGGCACGGCTTTGTCGAAGTCTGGTACCAGGCTTCAACGCTGAACCGCCACGTCATCCAGGCGCTGTACGAAGCGGGCGTCCCGGCGATGACTTTTTCTCCGGCGGCCAGCGTATGGTCGAAAAATGGGCGGGTGGCGGAGTGGGACTTGTCCAAGATCAAGGTTGCACTGGAGAATGGAATCGTCCCTGTGGTGCACGGGGATGTGGTCTTCGACCGGGCGAAAGGCGGGACAATCTTATCGACAGAGGACTTGTTCGAGCACCTGGCGCGGGAACTGCGCCCAGAGCGGATTTTGCTGGCCGGGCTCGAGGAGGCGGTTTGGGCTGATTTCCCGGCGCGCAGGCACAGGGTCCAGGTACTGACGCGCGAGTCGTTCGACGAGATCAGCAGCGGGGTCGGGGAAGCCAGCGGAGCGGACGTCACCGGCGGGATGCAATCCAAAGTCCTACAAATGCTGGACCTGGTAGAGCAAATCCCAGGCTTGCAGGCATTGATTTTCTCCGGAGAAGGCAATGGAAACCTGGAAAGGGCGCTAAAAGGAGACAGAATTGGCACATTGATCAAAAAATAGGATTGTGACGAATATTACAAGAAACGCGGGATAGACGTCTATTGCACAAATGGCAAAAATCGCTAACAATGGTAGGTATCCTAAAAAAAATAATATGGAGAAGACAGATGGCTAGAAAATTCACACCAACCCCAATCAAACTGCGCACTCCTGTTCCGTCCGACATCGATATTGCCCAGGAAGCCACCCTGAAACCCATTTTACAGGTGGCGGAGGAAGTGGGCATCCAGACCGACGAACTCGAGTTGCATGGCCCGTTTATGGCCAAGGTCAAGCTGGAGATCCTCGAGCGCCTGGCGGACCGCCCCGATGGCAAGTACATCGATGTAACGGCGATCACACCCACCCCGCTGGGCGAAGGCAAGAGCACCACCATGGTCGGCTTGAGCCAGGCGCTGGGCGCGCACCTGGGCAAGAGCGTGTTCACCTGCATCCGCCAGCCCAGCCAGGGTCCTACTTTTGGCATCAAGGGCGGCGCTGCGGGCGGCGGCTACAGCCAGGTCGTACCAATGGAGAATTTCAACCTGCACCTGACCGGCGATATCCATGCGATCACGG
>JAFGKO010000326.1 GCA_016928525.1 Anaerolineales bacterium
CCCTCCGCCCTTCGCGAAGCACCCCCGCGGGGCTCCCGGGGGGAGAGGGAACTCATGATGCGATCCACGGCCCAGGCCAGGTTGACGGCGGTAGGGCGGGCGGCCTTCAAAACGGCGGAGGCGGCCTCCAGATCGGCCAGCAGGCCGGAGGTCGAGTTTGAAGCGGATTCACGGGCAGCCAGGGCCAGACCAAAACCCGCTGCCGCGCCAATCGCCGGAGCACCGCGCACCACCATGTCCGTAATAGCCTGCGCTACAGACCTGTGATCGCGATAGGCCAAGACCTCGAAAACGCCCGGCAGGCGGCGCTGGTCGATCATCTTGAATTCGTCGGTCTCGTAATCCCAGAAAACGGTTCGCATGGTTTCTTTCGTTTACTATCCGCACAAATTGGCGCTCTCTCACGAGAGCGCCAGTGTAAGCGGGCGTAGTTTAACACGGGAATGAGAGAATGTCAAAGATATATCGTCACAGCAGGCGATTGTTTATTACTCAATCATCATTTATTGAGACAAAAAATGCATAAACGTCACAAAACTCCTCGAAAAATGACTTAAATCACATGACACAACGGAAAAAATATGCAATAATAACAGGGTACTACAGCGCGTGCCTCATCTTTTGATTCTCTAGTTCTCTGAAGGAGGAGAAAATGCCTAGAATGTTCAAACTGGCCATGCCGGCGTTCAGCATCATGATCGCCCTGAGCATGGCCTTGACAGCCTGTGGGGGGGGCGGTGCCGCGACTGGAGGTGGTGAAAACTCGATCGTGATTGTCA
Organism: Anaerolineales bacterium; assembly: GCA_016928525.1. The sequence continues at coordinate 780 of JAFGKO010000326.1, forward strand.
TCCCCGAAGACCCACCCTCTTTCAACCCGGCCATCGCCGATTCGGGCTATGATTACCTGGTCATGGAGCTGGTGATGCTGGGCCTGGCCGATATGGATCCAGACGGGAATGTCTTCCCTGAATTGGCCGCCGAACTTCCTACCGTAGAAAATGGCGGCGTTGTCTTGGATGAAGACGCCTGGACCATGACTGCCACCTGGAAATTGCGCCAGGATGTGAAATGGTCAGACGGAGAGCCTCTCACCGCTGATGACGTGATCTTCACCTACGAGGCAATCGTGAACCCAGAGACCGGCGGTTGGGTCCCGGGCATCGACTATGTGGACAGCGTGGAAAAGGTGGATGATTACACCTTCACCGTGTACTTCAACACGATCTATCCCGGCTACCTGACGCTGTTCGGCGGCGAGCAGGCGGTCATCTGGCCTGCCCACTTCTGCGATGCAACCCAGGGATTTACAAACTGGGATTGCGGGCGCCAGCCGCTCAGCAGCGGTCCGTATGTGCTGCAAGAATGGATCAACGGCGACCACTTGACCTTCGTCAAAAACGAGAACTATTTCGAGCCAGGCAAACCGGCGATTGATACCATCACTGTTCGTATCGTACCGGATGAATCAGTCCGCAAAACCATGTTGATCAACGGCGATGCCGATCTGGATATGTGGACCACCGAATCCGTCATTGCGGATCTGCAAGGCGAGCCAAATGTGGTCGTCGAGCCCAGCCCGGTCAACCGTTGGGTGATGCGTATCTTCTTCAACCTGGCTGCCAAAGGCACCACCGACCCGGTGGCAACCCCACATCCGATTTTGTCCGACGTGCGCGTGCGACAGGCCATCCGCATGGGCATTGATGTGGAGACCATCTCGCAAGAATTCTTCCTGGGTATCGCCGAGCCGGTCTGGACTGAATTCTTCCGCGAGCCGTACAAATGCGATATCCCTCGCCCGAAATTCAGCCCAGACGGGGCCAAAGCTTTGCTCGAATCCGCTGGCTGGACCGATACCGATGGCGACGGTATCCGTGAATGCCACGGTTGCGAAACGGCTGAAGAAGGCTATGTGATGGAGATGGAGTTCATCACCTATGCCGAATATGGCGAGGCCCTCACCTTGACCCAGCAGTTCATCGCCGAGGAGATGCGCGAGATCGGCATCAAACTCAATTTAAGCGTTGTCGAAGGCAGCGTGCTGTGGGCTTACTCAGCAGATGGCGGCATCGAACAGAGCGGAAATTTCGACATGGACATCTGGGATGACGGTTACTCCGGCACAGACCCGGTCGATTACCTGTGGTCGTACTACTACTCAGAAGCTGCCATACCCGATTATGGCTACAACTACGGGCGCTGGATGAATGCAGAGTTCGATGCGCTGCTGGATGAAGCCTACACCCTGGATGAAGAGTATCGCAAAGAACTATTCTGCCAGATGGCCGAAATCATGGAAGCAGAATTGCCCGAGGTATGGCTCTTCACAGCCATCAATGCGGATGCGCATTCTGTCCGCTTGCAGGGCGTGCAATCCACTACGAACGACATCGTAACCTGGAACTCCGCAGACTGGACCATCAAATAGCATGACCGCCTATGTCGCCCGGCGCCTGATCCAAACTATCGGACTGCTCTTCCTGCTCAGCGTTGTCCTGTTCGCGCTGGTCAATCTGGCGCCGGGCGGCCCCCTGGCCGGGCACGGTCAGAGCCGCCACATCAACCCGGAGAAGATCGAACTTCTCAAGCGGCAATTTGGATTGGACAAGCCGCTGCCGACCCAGTATCTCATCTGGCTGGTCGGCAACGACTGGATGGAAGTGGACCTAAATGGGGATGGAATTGCCGAAAGCCATGGCACGCGCAAAGGTGTCCTTCGTGGCGACTTCGGCTTCTCATTCCGGACCCGGAAGCCTGTCCTGGAAGAAATCGGCCAGCGGCTGCCCAATACCATTTATCTGATGAGCATCACGATGCTATTGGCGGTCTTCATTGCTATCCCCATCGGGATCATCTCCGCCATCCGGCAATATTCATCCTTTGACATCGCGGTGACAACCTTCTCATTTGCCGGGCAGGCCATCCCGGAATTTTGGCTGGGGCTGCTGCTGATCCTGATCTTCTACGCCTGGCTGAAAAACCCGTTCACGGGAGGGTCGCTGCTGCCATCTGGCGGTATGACCTCCGTCGGAGCCGTTGGTTTCAACCTGGGCGACCGCATCGCGCACCTCATCCTGCCGGTCATGACCGGCAGCCTGGGCTGGATCGCCTGGTACTCGCGCTTCCTGCGCTCCAGCATGCTGGACGTCATCCACCAGGATTACCTGCGCACCGCGCGCGCCAAAGGCCTGCCGAACCGGGTCGTCATATACAAACATGCCCTGCGCAACGCGCTCATCCCGCTCATCACGCTGTTGGCATTGGACCTGCCATACATTTTCAGCGGAGCAATATTTGTGGAAATCCTGTTTTCCTGGCCCGGCATGGGACGCTTGTATTACCAGGCCGCCCTGCAGCGAGATTATCCTATCTTGCTGGCTGTGCTGATCATCGGTGCCTCGTTCATCATCTTCTCGAACTTGCTGGCAGACTTACTCTACGCATTCCTTGATCCGCGCGTGCGCTACGATTAGCCATGAACAACAACATCGCTGAATTCCCCACAGACAGAGTAAAACGCTCCGCCATCACTGCAGAAACAACCAGCTTGGCCGCCGCGGTCTGGAAACGCTTCCGCAAGCACCCGGGCGCAATTGGCGGCTCGATTGTCCTGATCCTTCTGACCTTGCTGGTCATCTTTGCGCCCCTTTCTCCCTACGACCCCGAATTATCTACGATGACAGAGCGCTACCAGCCGCCCTCCCTGCGGCACCCGATGGGAACAGACGCGCTCGGGCGTGATCTCTTCACGCGCGTGCTCTACGGCGGACGGATTTCGCTGACCGTCGGCCTGCTGGTGGTTGTGATTTCGGTTACCCTGGGCGTCCCGGTGGGCGCAATCGCCGGCTATTACGGAGGCAAGCTGGAGAGTGTCCTGATGCGGGTCACGGATACTTTCCTGTCGTTGCCGGCTTTCCTGGTCCTGATCTTGTTGAGCGCCATCCTGCGCGAGGTCGAACTGCCAATCTTCGAACGCAATAATGTGATGACCATTGCGTTGGTCATCGGTATTCTTTCCTGGATGACCTTTGCGCGCATCGTGCGGGCAACCTTCCTCACGCTGCGCGAAATGGACTTTGTAACTGCCACCCGCGCTTTAGGAGGTTCCGATTTCCGCATCATCGTCGGCCATATCCTGCCCAACTCGATTGGCCCCATTATCGTCGAATCCACGTTGGAATTAGGCTATGCCATTATCGAAGAGTCCGGGCTGAGTTTCCTGGGATTCGGCATCCAACCTCCCACACCCTCCTGGGGTAACCTGTTGAGCAACGCCCAGGAGCATTTGACCAAGTATCCCTGGCTGGCCATCTTCCCCGGTTTGATGATTTTCCTGGCCATTATTTCGGTCAACTACATCGGCGATGGCTTGCGGGATGCTTTTGATCCATACAAGGTTCTCGAAAAAGTAGGTGAATAAACGCGTTTGTGCGACAGATGCCCCCTGACTGGAACACCTGCTGTCGCACAAATTGCGAATGTACTGCTTACAAAGTCTGAAGAATTTTTTTAAAACCCGTATCCACAAGTTTAAAGGAGCGCACTGATGAGCCTTCAACGCCCGCCACTTGAACCGTTACGCCCTGCCTATCGCATCCAATATCTTACTGATGAACAACTGGATCAACTCCAAGCCGCCACCCTAGAAATTCTGGAAACTGTGGGAGTCAAGTTCCCATCGGAAAAAGCGCTGGCCATCCTGGATGGGCATGGCGCTCAGGTAGATAAGGCTACACAAATCGTTAAATTCCCACGCGAGCTAGTTTTTAAAGCCATGAAAACGGTACCGCGTTACTTTAAGATGGGCGCGCGCGTGCTCGAATACGACCTGCAACTTGAAGACGGCGTGACCTACTTCACCACCGACGGCTGCGGTGTGCAGGTGGTCGACCTGGACAGCCAGGTTGAGCGCGCCTCGCGCAAAAGCGACGTGGCCATGATGGCACGGGTATCTGATTATCTGCCTTCGATAGGCTTTCTCTGGCCAATGGTCAGTGCGCAGGATTATGGCCGCACATCGATCCTGCACGAGTTGGATGCCTGCTGGAATAACTCGGTCAAGCATGTGCAATCCGAGACCATCATGGGGGAACGCGAATGTCAGTATGCCGTTGAGATGGCAACTGTAATCGCCGGAAACGCGGAAAAATTACGGGCACGGCCTCCGCTCTCGTTGGTTGTTTGCACAATTGCCCCACTTATGCAAGACCATGCTGGCATCGAAGGCGCAATGGTCATGGCTGAAGCGGGGATACCGGTCGGCTTTTTGGCCATGCCCACGCTGGGTACCACCGCTCCCGCTACGCATGCCGGAGCGCTGGCCATGGCCGATGCCGAAAACATCAGCGCTACAGTTTTGATGCAACTGGTTGCGCCCGGCGCGCCGGTCTTCCATTCGCTAATGCAAGCCTGGGCTGACCCGCGCACAGGCGGCTATGTCAGCTATCCACGCGATGCGCGCGGGCGCTATGGTGTGGTCGAAATGGCGCATCACTGGGGCATGCCTTCGCTGGGGGCCTGCTACGGGACGGACTCGGTCGAAACCGGCACCTGGCAATCTGCCGCTGAACCCGGCATGGACGCTTTCCTGGCCGGCCTGACAGGGCCGGAGATCGTCACCGGTATGGGCCTGGCGCGCACTTATACGCGCCTGTACCCCGAGCAGATCATCCTCGACGAAGACATCTACCAACGCGCTCGCGCTTATTTGCAGCACATGGAAGTCAGCGAAGAGACGTTGGCCCTGGAGTCCATCCGCAACGTTGGCCCCGGCGGGCACTTCCTGAGCCAGAAACACACCCGCCAGTACATGCGCACGTCCCTGGTGCGCGGCGTCACCCACGAATTAGACGAGAACAGCAAATACCGCGATCCGCGCGAAGTAGCCCGCGAGCGCGTGCGCTGGATCCTGGAGAACCACCAGCCCGAGCCGCTGGGAAAAGCCCAACAAGACGAACTGACCCGCATCCTGGCCGCTGCCGGGAAGGAATTAGGATAACTTTAACCATCAAGACGCCAAGACACAAAGTCACCAATTTATAACAATTGTGTCCTCGTGTCTCCGTGCCGTGGTGGTTGGAAAAGAGCAACCTATGTCATCCGAGACACCCCCACTGCAACCCATCCGCCCGAAAGAACAGTATCATATCCTCGACGAGGACCAGATTCAGACCCTCGCCAATGGCACGCTCGAAATCCTGGCCGAGACCGGTGTACACTGCCCCTCTGAGAAATGCCTGAAAATCTACGCGGATCACGGTGCGGATGTGGACTTCGATAACAAGATCGTACGCCTCGCACCGGACCTGGTAGCTGCTTCCCTTAAACTGGCCCCGCGCTACTACACCATGGGCGCTCGCTCCCTTGCCCATGACATCGACCTGGCCAAAGGCGGTCTGTATTGTGCTACCGATGGTTGCGGCGTGGAAACCATCGACTTCGTCACGCGTGAACGGCGCGCCTCCCGCAAAGAGGACGTGGCTACCATGGCCCGCGTGGCCGATGCGCTCTCCTCTATCGGCTTCTACTGGCCCATCGTCAGCGCTGCCGACCATCCATCAACCGCCCCCCTGCACGAATTGGACGCATCTTATAACAATACCGTCAAGCACGTGCAATCCGAGACCGTCATGGGTGAAGAACTGGGGCGCTATGCGGTCGAGATGGCGCGTGTCGTCGCTGGCAGCGAAGAGAACATGCGCAAACGCCCGCCGCTCTCGTTGCTGGTTTGCTGCATCGCTCCGCTCGGACAGGACAAGGAAGGCATGGAATCAGCCCTACTGTTCGCCGAAGCAGGCCTGCCGGTCGGGTTTATGTCGATGGCCAATGTAGGCTCCACCGGCCCAGCCACCCTGGCCGGGACTGTTGTAGCCGGGGACGTGGAAATTGTCTCGGCGCTGGTATTGATCCAGATGGCCTATCCCGGTGCGCCAGTTTTTCACTCGTTCATGCCGGGGGTCATGCACCCGCGCACAGGCGCCTATCTCAGCTCCACATTGGAAAGCAGTCTGTTTTACTCCGTTGGCGTGGAAATGGCGCACCACTGGGGCGTGCCGACACTGGCAGGCGTTTTTGGCACGGACGGCATGCTCCCCGGCTGGCAATCTGCCGCCGAGGCAGCCTCATCCTTAATGCTATGTGCATTGGCCGGCGCAGAAACCGGCTCTGGGCTGGGACTGGTCGAATCCTGTACCCTGCTCTACCCGGAAGCTATCGTCGTGGACAGCGACGTTTACCACCGCGTCCGCCTGGAAGCCGCCGGGCTGGATACAAGGCGCGAAGCGCTGGCGCTGGACGTCATCAAGGAAGTCGGTCCGCGCGGGCTGTTCCTAAAGCACCGGCATACTCGTGAGAATCTGAGAGAGAGGAAATTCTCTGAGCTGACAGGGCAGACCGACGGGTCCGGAAAGACACGCGACCCCATCGAAGTGGCGCGCGAAAAAGTCGAATCTATCATCCAGAACCATCATCCCCAGCCGCTGGAAGCATCCCAGCAGGCTGAATTGACCCGCATCCTGGCGGCAGCCGACCAGGAGATTGGAGGCAAGAATGCATGATCCGACTCTTCCTCCAGGAGCGGGTTGCTAAATCCCTAACCCACACCCTCCTGGCGCAAGAGCTTTTGGCGGACACACTTCAACCGCCGCACGCACCAACTCCCTGTCACGTTTGAATGAGAGCCATCTTTTCGTTTTGAATTTTCCGTTCAAACGCCCAAAAATTTCTTTGCCAGAAAGGGTTCAAGGTTTCATATGGAAACCGACTTACGAGTTCTATCCGATAACGAAATCGAACAAGTGCATGAACGATCGCTATCGCTGCTTGCCACCACCGGCGTCCGGGTGGATACGAAACGCGGGCGCAAAATTCTCAAGGAAGCCGGGGCGGACGTAGATAACGGAACAAACATCGTGCGTTTCCCTCGTTCCCTGGTGGAGGAATGCCTGCGAGTGGCGCCGCACGACTTCATCCTGGGCGGCAGGCGGCCAGGCTGGACATTCACCGTCAACCACAATGACTGCACGCTTCTGGCCGACGGGGCGGCTGTTCACGTGATGGACAGCCTGACCGGTGACCGACACCCGGCCACCTTTGACGATTGGTTGAACGCCACCCGCCTGATCGACGCGCTGGACGAGGTTGGCGTGTACTGGTCGATGGTAGAGCCAACCTTCTTCCAGAAATCTATCGCGGACTTTGTAAGCTACTGGCGGCAGATGGTCACCAACTTTTCAAAGCACCTGCAAGATTGTTCGTATACGGTTGAAGAGTCACGCTGGATGCTGGAAGTGCTGGGGACGGTCTTCGGCGGCAAAGAAGAGGTTCGCAAACTGAACCCGTTCTCGTTCCTGCTGACGCCCGTCTCACCGCTGGTCATCGAAGCCGAACACACCGATGCCTACCTGGAAACGATCGCGTGGGGCATCCCGGTCGCCATCATGCCTATGCCCATGATGGGCGGAACGGCCCCTGCCAGCCTGATCTCCACTTTGCTGCTTGCCAATTGCGAAACGTTGGCAACGTTGTGCCTGGTCCAGGCCGCAGCGCCACGCACGCCCACGATCTACGCTGCTGCCCCGTCGATCATGGATCCACTCACCGGACGGTTTACCGGTAGCGAAGTGGAGCATGGCATGTTGGGCGCAGCCGTGACCGAGATTGCACGTTATTACGGATTGCCTGTGGAAGCATCCGCTGGCAGCTCTGGCCAATACATGCCTGGAATCCGCTCCAGTTACGAGCGCGCCTTGAACTGGGCCATCTCCAGCCTGTCGTGGCCTGATTTGCTGGTTGGGCCGGGTCAACTGGGCGGATCGATGATCCTGAGCCTTGAGCAGTTGATGATCGATGTGGAAATCTTCCGGCGCTGTGACCGTCTTTCAGACGGGATCGATACCAGCGTGGAGGAATGGCTCGAAGTGGACCTGGCAGCCGTTGGTCACGGGGGCAATTTTCTCGGTCGGCGTTCGACGCGCGAGGCGCTGCGCAGCGGGGAAGTATACGTCAGTGATTTCGACACGCGCGATTCGTATGAGTCCTGGTCCGCATCCGGCAAGCCATCTATGCTGGAAGATATGCAAGATCTGGTCAAAGAGACGCTTGACGCGCATGAGACACTACCCTTGGATGAAGATGTAGAGCGCGAGCTGGCAGCCATTGAAGAGCGCGCCCGGCAGGGTGTACAAACGATACAACCCAAAGGATAAGTCATGCAGTTCCAAAGCCAAATCCTATCCGACGTTGAAAAAGAACACATCCACGCAGAAACGCTGCGCATCCTGTGGGAGGCCGGCGTGAAATTCTACAGTCAGAAGGCGCTGGGACTGCTGGAAACAAACGGAGCGCGCGTAGACCACGAGACGAAAATCGCCCATATCCCCAAAGAATTGGTAGCGCAAGCGCTGGCGACTTCACCTAAGTCGTTTGTGTTAGGCGCGCGCAACCCGGCTTACAACTATCCCTTGCCCTCGCCCGTCTCGCGGTACGCTATGGACGGCACAGCCGCTTTTGCGCAGGATTTCCAAACAGGCGAGCGCCGTTACGGCACCGACAAAGACAACGAGCTTGCCATGCGCGTCTTCCAGCGCATGGATATGGGCATCATGGCCTGGCCCCCCGTGGCGGCCGAAGATAAACCGTCCCACTCACGCCCGCTATATGAATGGTTCACCACTTCGAAATTTTGCTCGAAGCACGTGCAACACGAACTACATACCGTCGAGCAGGCCGCTTTCCTGGCAGAGGGGCTGATCGCCATGCTGGGAAGCGAAGAGGCGCTGGTGCAAAGCAACGCCTTCTCGTTCATCTACTGCCCGGTCTCGCCGCTCGTTCACGACGGACCGATGATGGACGCCTATATCGAGTTGGGAGGACTGAACATCCCGATCATGATGTTGCCTATGCCCGTTCCCGGCAGCACTGGTCCCTCCAGCCTATTCGGCAACCTGTGCATCGCCAATGCCGAGGCGCTTTCATCCATCATTGTCTACCAGTTGGCACACCCCGGCAGGCCTATGATCTACAGCAGCGCTACTGGTACAATCGACTTCCGGAACGGAGCCTACACCGCCGGGACGCCGGAAATGGGATTGATGTCTGGCGCGCTGGCCGAAATGGGACGCCACTACGCTCTCCCCTCGACTTCAGCCGGCTGCACAGCCGATGCGCGTGGACCTGGTCCCCAGGCTGTCCTGGAGAAGTTCGTCACGTCTATCGTACCGGTCCTGGCAGGCTCGGACGTGATCGTCGGCTTCGGCGAAGTGGATGGCGACCAGATTCTTGTCCTGGAACAGATTGTGGTGGATAATGAGATCGCCCACCTGTGTGAGCGCGTTTTCCAGGGCGTAGACTCTGACCCTGAAAAAGTCCTAACTGATGACATCCTGAAGGTCGGGCCGGGCGGTCACTTCCTGGCGCAGAAATCTACCCGGAAACTCTCGCGCACGAATGAGTTCTACCTGTCTAACTTACTCGACCGCAACACCCTTGAACAATGGCTAGCGCTGGGTAAACCGGACATATACAGCAATGCCCGTCAGCAAGTGGAAGAGCTCCTGGCTAAGCCGGTGGAAGATCCGTTGCCCGGAGATGTTGCTGAAAAATTAGACGAAATTTTGGCAAGAGCAGATCGAGAATTACAGGGAGATTTATAACCAAAATACGGCAATTTTGTGTCACCCTGAGGGAGCGCTCGTTGCGACCGAAGGGTCTCCTTTACGACGAGGAGATTCTTCGCTCGCTACGGTTGCTCACATCGTCCCGATGTCCTTCGGGAGAATGACACGAATTCAATTTTGATTGATACAAAGGAGAACATCATGTCAGAAGAACTGTTCAAACAAATGGCACAAAGCATCCTCGACGGTGAGGAAGAGGTGGCCGCGGAGCTGGCGCAGAAAGCGCTGGACGCGGGCATCGACCCGCTACAGGCCATCACCGATGGCTACATGCCTGGTGTCAATGAAGTAGGGGATAGCTTCGCCTGCGGCCAGGCCTTCCTGCCCGAACTTGTCATGGCCGGGGAAGCCATGAAAGCTGCTATCGCCGTGTTGGAACCCGCCATGAAAGCCGCTGGCACTTCGCGCCAGATCCTGGGCAAGGTTGTACTGGCGACCGTCGAGGGCGATATCCACGAGATCGGCAAGTCGCTGGTGGGGACGATGTTGACCTCATCGGGTTTCGAAGTCTACGACCTGGGCGTGGATGTGTCCACCACTGACATCCTGGCCAAGGCCGAAGAAGTCGGCGCGGACATCGTCGGCCTGAGCGCGCTCTTGACCACCACCATGGTCAAACAGAAGGAAGTCATCGACGAAATCACCAAACGCGGCATGAAAGTGAAAGTGATGGTTGGTGGCGCACCGGTGACGAGGGAATGGGTGCAGAAGATCGAAGCGGATGGCTACTCGGAAGATGCCATTGGCGCGGTCAATGTGGCCAAAGAGTTGATGGGTGTGAAGTAATTAACCACGAAGGCACTGAGACACGAAGGCACAGAGTTTTTATTTTTGTGTCTTTGTGCCTTGATGTCTTTGTGGTAAAAATAACATCATGAAAACAGAACTGACAAGCAAAACCAAAAAAGTAGTCATCGACACCGAAGGCCCGTTTGTGGTCATCGGTGAGAAGATCAACCCCACCGGGCGCAAGAAGCTGGCCGCCGCACTGCAGGGAGGGGATCTGGATTACGTGCGCGAGTTGGCAAACAAGCAGGTTGACGCTGGAGCGGATATCCTGGATGTCAACGTTGGCGTGCCGGGCGTGGACGATGTGGCCTTGATCCAGCAGGTGGTCAAAATGCTGGCCGAAGAATATGACGTGCCGCTCTGCATCGATTCGCCCAACCCCGCCGCGCTGGCGGCTGCCCTGCCCCTGTGCCCTGGTCGGACGTTGGTCAACTCGGTCAACGGCGAGGAGAAATCCTTGAGCGCGGTGCTGCCGCTGGTCAAGGAGCACGGCGCAGCGGTCATCGGACTGACCATGGACGACAACGGCATCCCCAAAGACGTGGAAACGCGCGTTTCCATTGCCGAAAAGATCATCGAGCGCGCTGCCAAACTGGGCATCCCCGCCGATGACATCGTCATCGACCCGCTGGTGCTGACTGTCGGCGCAGACCAGAAGGCATCTTCTGTCACCTTGCAGACTATCGAGATGGTGCGGCGCGAGTTCGGCGTGAACGTCAATATCGGCGCCAGTAACGTCTCCTTCGGCCTGCCCGAGCGTGATACGATCAACCTGGCATTCCTGTCCATGGCCATCTACGCCGGGGCAACCTGCGCCATTACCGACCCAATGAAGTACACGCTGCACATCCGCGCCACCGACTTGCTGCGCGGACGCGATGCCAATGCGCTGCGCTACTTGAAATATTATCGGCAACATCCGCCGGAAAAACCTTCTGCTTGATCTGGGTACAATAACTGCAAATGTAGTAGTCAGCGTGAAAATTTCGTCCTATAATATTGAATAGCAGACTTGCCAACAGCCTGCTCGAAAGGCGTTCGGCGCTGCACCCCAATGTCACATCTTCTCGATCAAGGAGGATCACATGAGCGACAAAGACAAAGGCAAAAAGGAAAACAAGAAAAAACCTAAGCTTACCCAGAAGGAGAAGAAGAAGCTGAAACAAGAAAAGAAGAAAATCAAATAACCTTTATAAACTATCTAAAACACCGCCCTCATTTCAAATAGCGAAATGAGGGCGGTATGCAATTGCACAGTATATATTTCGTGTGCTTTCGGCATATCCATTTGCAGCCATTGACACCAGGGTCAACGCATCTAAATTGGCAGTTTGGACAAACCAGCCAGGGCTTTCAGCAAATACTCTTCCTTCCAACCAGCCAGGAGACGCTTGCCCTTGATACTGCGTTTACAGGTTTTCTCTTGCTTGAGCAAATTGAGGGCAATGTGTCGCAAAATAGCGAAGTTTTCTGGGCCATTGTTCTTACGTACACGGCAGCGATCTTCGTCAAAGGCAATGTCGAGCGTCCAATGCAAGCTGTTCTCGATACCCCAGTGGGAGCGTACTGCACCCAATACCCGTTTTGCGCCAATGATACTGGCAATATGAAAACGATCTTCGCAAGTTTTTTCGTCACCAATCCAACGTTGCGAACGAATGCGAGAGACGGTCGACAGTTTTTCCCAGTTCGCAAAACCACGCAAATGACACAAGATAGATGGGTCTGAGATGGTCCAGCACTCCCGGATTTCAATCCGACCATGCCCTTTGTTGACGGTTTTCACATAATCATAGTTGTAGGCTTGATACTGGCTGTCTTCCAGGTCATCAAAGAGTCTTTGCGTGTCTTCAAACAGGTTGCCCTGGTTGTCTTTGAGCGCCAACACATAGTCTCCATCTTCTTCTACGACAGTTTTGGCGATCTCTGTTTGACAACCCATCGCATCAATCGTGATGATGCAGCCTGAAATCTCCAAGGCTTTCAATAACTGTGGAATAGCGGTGATCTCGTTCGATTTTTCATCCACCTTGACTTGCCCCAAGACCAGTCGGTTGGCACAAGCCCAGGCACTGACCATGTCAATTGCACCCTTGCCAATGCCGCGATCATGCGAACGTCGCAATACTTTCCCGTCCAGGGCAATCACTTGTCCACCTATCAACTCGCTAGCAGCATTGATCCAATTCAGGAAGCAAGTCCGAAACTCCAACGGGTCTAAACGTGCAAACACTCGATTGAAGGTATCATGGGATGGAATGCCATTTGGTAGTTCCAGAAATGTCTTGAACCAATCTTGTTTCGCTTTGCCAAATTCTTCCACATCTTCCCAACTGTCACAACTGCATATCGCTGCACAGATTGCAATGACCAGAATGTCTATGAGCTTGTGCAACCTGGTTCGATCAATGCGTGGATCCGTAAGGCTGCCAAAATTCTCCTCGATACTGGCTGTGATGCTTTTTCCCAAGGCTTATCTCCTGTGCGTTTTGACCTACGAGGATAAGCCTGATCCTTTCTCCCTGTCCAGTCTAATTTAGATGCGTTCACCCTATTGACACCCCCTCCATTTACCAGTATAAGCACGCCATGAACCGCACCCCTGTCTTCATTGGGCTCATCCTGGTCATTGCACTGACGGCTTGCGGCGCCGTTCCCCTCTCTTTTGGGGTGACAGCCACGCCGTCCGCCACAAATACGCCCGACGCCCCTCCCCCGCCAACTTCGACGGCCACCTCAATGCCGGTACCGACCATCGCGCCGCTGACGCGCATCCAGAGCGGCGAACAGGCGCTCTTTTACGGGGATTACGAGACCGCCCGCAGGGAGTTCGAATCCGCATATCGAGACGGGGACAGTTCCCTGGTCTGGGCAGCTGCGCTGTGGGGGCTGGGGCGCACCGAATATGCGGATGGACGTCCTGGCACAGCGTTGACGCCGCTGCAGCAGATCGTCGCAGAATTTCCCGATTCGCCCTTCATCCCCTATGCAAACTTCCTGCTCGGAAAAGCCAACTACGACCTGGATCGCTATCAGGAATCTGCCAATAATTTTGGCCTCTACCTGGAAATGCGCACTGGCGTCCTGGATGCCTATGTCCAGGAGCTGCGCGGCGACGCCCTGTTCGATAACGGCAGTTTCGCCGAGGCGCTGGAGGCCTACAACGCAGCGATGGCTGCTCCGCAAATTGGCGACACACTCCTGGTCGAGATCAAAGTCGCCCAGACGCGCACGAAGATCGGTGATTTCGGTTCAGCCATTTCGATCTATGATGCCATCTTTGCACGCACGGATAACGATTACATCAAGGCGCAAATGGACTACCTGGTCGGGTTAGCCCATCGGGAACTAGGCCAGACTGACCAGGCGAATGAAAGATTTCTGCACGTGGTTGAAAACTACCCGCTTTCGTATTATTCTTACCTGGCGCTCGTGGAACTGGTAGGCGCGAACGTACCTGTCAGCGAGTTGGACCGTGGCTTGGTGGATTATTTCGCCGGGCAATATGACGTCGCCCTGGCCGCCTTCGACCGTCACATCGTTGCCGGGTTGGACAGCGACGGCACGGCGCGCTATTATCGCGCCCTGACACAGCGCGAATTGCAAAACTACGAAACTGCCATCCAGGGACTTACAAGCTTCATCGCTGATTATCCAGATCACCCCAAATGGGTTGATGCCTGGGGCGACAAGGCCTATACACAATGGTTTTATACAGGGGACTATTTGAACGGGGCGCAGACCTACCTGGACTTTGTCGCTGCGGCTCCGACTCAGCCCGAGGCTGCGGACTACCTCATGAGCGCGGCCCGCATCCTCGAGCGTGACAACCGTCTCGAAGAGGCAGCGGGGGTCTGGCAACGCGTGGCAGACGAATACCCCGACAACCCACAGAGCACACTGGCCCTGTTCCTGGCAGGCATCGCTCAATACCGTCTCGGCAATTACGATTTGGCTCTGCCAATCTTCCAGCGCAGCCTGCTGCTTTCTACAGAGAAAGGGGATCAGGCGCGCGCGTACCTGTGGATTGGTAAGACCCAGGGAGAGTTGGGCGACGAGTCCGCAAAACAAACCGCCTGGCAACAGGCGCAAGCTATCGATCCAACCGGCTATTACAGCGAACGCGCTCGCGACCTGTTGATCGGTCGCGCCACTTTCGAAGCGCCCGCGATGTATAACATCGATCTCGACCTGGAAGCGGAGCGCGCCAATGCAGCCGCCTGGGTGCGCGTTACCTTTGACCTGCCGCCCGGCACCGACCTGGAAGGACTCGGTCCGCTGGCTGGCGATTTGCACATCGTGCGCGGGACAGAATTCTGGGAATTGGGCCTGTACGAAGAAGCTCGCCTGGAATTCGAAGATTTACGCGAAGCTGTCAGCGCCAGCCCGGAAAACAGCTTCCGCCTGGCGAATTACTTGCTCGATCTGGGCCTGTATCGACCGGCCATCTTCGCCGCCCGGCAGGTGTTGACACTGGCTGGCCTGGATGAGCACGCTACTTCGCTAAGCGCGCCGCCTTACTTCAATCATGTTCG
>JAFGKO010000327.1 GCA_016928525.1 Anaerolineales bacterium
TATGGCTATCACAATTTCAGCTCCTTTCGTTTGCATGTTTTGGTTGCTTTTGACCCGGTTTCCCGTTAAAAACGGGAGAGCCCAAATAAACTACAAGTTGAACGCTTAAAGTTGAAGGTTGAGAACCAATTCTGCGGACTCAACCTTCTTTTTTCTGGCAACAACACGACCTGGCAACAGCCGCAGTGACTCGACTTTACACTCATCAAGGCGCTTTTATTGGCTTTCATCTTGGTTACTTTCTAGCATTCGTTATCGGCTTGTTCAGGTATTATCTGCACCAACAATCTACGCTCTGGTTTGATTTGACAGCAATGGCATTGCCCCTGGTTGTAGGATATATTGGAGCCAGGCTTGTGCCTTACAACCTCTGGCAGGCGTACGGCCGCTTGAATTTGACCGATGGAGAAGTCTTCTTCTTTTTTGTAGTGTTTGGGCCGTTGTGGGGTTTCCTGTTTCTGGAAATCTATCCATATCTCTTAAACCCAATCATCGGTGCGATCATTATTTTGTTGGCTGTTACCACACTGGTCATCCTGATGGCCTGGCAATACAGACAAAAAGGCAACGCTGTCATCCCTGTTTATTGGTGGATCATCTTCCTCGGCTTAATTTTGACTTGCCAAATCGCTGTGTTCTTTATCAAGTAAGCGATAATACGACCAACATATGCCCATTGGATTTGAGCCTATTCCCGCTTTTTGAACAAAGCTGACAGCACGACATTTGAATCCGGTAACTCTTCTCCCCCTTTGAAATGTGCCAACCGACGATAAACCTCTCCCGCTGCAATATGGAACCCTCTTGGCAGGCCAGCGGACTCGAACGTGGAGGCGATCTCGTCCATTTCGCCGGCGAAGCGCCAGACTTTGGCCGTCACGCGTCTGGCCCGACGTTCGGCCTGCTCGCTGAATCCCGGCTCGTCCCGCTCCCATTGCGCGGACAGTTCTGCTCGCACGCCGGAGGCTTCAGCTAAGGCAAGGATGGCGGCCAGCAAGGCGGTGGTCCCTTTGGTGTAGGCCGCGTAACACATTTTCAAAGCGGAGGCCCTGCCGATCTCATCCCCGATCACGCTGACTTCCAACGGGCCTGCCGAAAAGCAATTTGCAATCCTTCCAGCTTCTTCTCCCGAAAGATACAACCAGGTCTCGCCAGGTGTCCAGGCTGGGCCGCCGATGATGCCGCCGTCCACAAAGGCGATGCCTGCGGACGAAAGCATCTCGCCAATGCGTATCGCTTTTTGTGGTGAGATGGCGTTTGCATCCAGGTAGGGACCTTTGAAGCCATGCGCAATGACCTGCCCCGCTACATCTTCTGCGGCGTGCGGTGGGCAAACACTGATAATGATTGAGCAGGTTTTGCACAACTCGGTTAATGTGCCCAGGTCGCGCAGGTTGTGCTCAATCGCGTGCGCCTGGGTGGCGTCACTTCGCCCTTCGGAGGCGTAGCAGACCCGTTGTCCGGAACGAAGCGCGCAGGCGGCGACCGAGATGCCCATCTCGCCGGGGTGCAGGATTCCAATTGTCTCAATCGGCATGGTATCTCTCCTTACCTTTGTCATTGGAGGCGGCGTTAGCCGCCGTGGCAATCTCATAGCTCCAGGTTACTTGAGATTGCCACGCTCTCTGCGGTCGCTCGCAATGACAACCAGTATAGTCTTAAAATCCCCAATATTTTAAGAGAACCGAAGTTCTATAATGAAACAGGCGTGCTATAATGCGCATGAGTCCCCATGTCATTCGCACACCTGCATGTCCACACCGAATATTCGCTGCTTGATGGCTTCTCGAACATCAAGAAGCTGGTGCAGCGCGCCAAGGAACTGGATATGCCCGCCGTGGCTATCACCGACCACGGCACCATGTTTGGGGTGATCGACTTTTACAACGCCGCCACTGCGGCAGGGGTCAAGCCGATCATTGGCATGGAGGCCTACATGGCGGCGCGGGGGATGAAAGACCGCGATTCGAAGCTCGACCGTTCGTCTTATCACCTCTTGCTGCTGGCCGAGAATGAGACCGGCTACAAGAACCTGCTCAAGATTGCTTCGGCGGCGCAGTTGGAGGGTTTCTACTATTACCCGCGCATCGACCATGACTTCCTGGCGGCGCATTCGGAAGGGTTGATCTGCACCAGCGGTTGCATGTCGGCAGAGATTCCGCGTGCGCTGTTGGATGACAACCCCGCAGAGGCCGTCCGGCGCATGAACTGGTATTACGATGTCTTTGGGGCCGAGCATTTCTTCGTTGAACTCCAGCATCACAATATCAAAGAAATTACCGACCTCAACCGCCGCCTGGTAGAACTGGGTGCGCGCTATTCAGCCCGATACGTCGCCACCAATGACGTGCATTACATCAATCCCGAAGACGCCAAACTCCAGGACATCCTGCTTGCTATCCAGACCAACTCTCTATTGAGCGACAAAGACCGCATGAGGATGACGGATGACTCCTACTACCTGCGTACAGCGCAGGAGATGGCGCAGCTATTTGCCGAGGTGCCCGAATCGCTCAGCAATACCCTGCTGATTGCCGAGCGTTGCAACGTGGACCTGAGTTTCAAAGGCTACCACCTGCCTGATTTTGATGTCCCCGAAGGCTACACCCCTCAGACCTACTTGCGACACCTGTGCGAGGCAGGCGCGCGCCGCCGCTATGGTGGGCGCGCAGAGAGCCAGGAAGTCCGCGAGAGACTCGACTACGAGTTGGGCATCATCCACGACATGGGCTTCGACGCTTACTTCCTGATCGTGTGGGACTTATGCCGTTATGCCCGCGAGAACGGCATCTGGTACAACGCGCGCGGCTCGGCAGCCGGATCTATCGTCGCGTTCACACTGGACATCACGCTGGTCGACCCGCTTGAGCACGATCTCATCTTCGAACGCTTCCTCAATCCCGGCCGCATCAGCATGCCCGATATCGACCTGGACTTCCGCGACGACCGCCGCGCCGAGATGATGGAATATTGCGCGCACAAATATGGCGACGATAAAGTGGCCTCCATCATCACCTTTGGCACGATGGGTGCGAAGGCCGCCATCCGCGACGTAGGCCGCGTAATGGACATCCCCTTGCCCGAAGTGGACCGGGTTGCCAAGCTGGTGCCGTTCGTCTCCGGCAAAACTGTGACGCTCAAAGAACACGCCTTAGAAGTGCCTGAATTCAAGCGAATCTATGAATCCGAGTCACATATCAAAGAACTGGTAGATACCGCCATGGGCATGGAAGGCACGGTCCGCAACGCCGGGACGCATGCCGCAGGCGTGGTGATCGCTGATAAACCACTGATCGAGTATTTGCCGTTACACCGTCCCACATCCGGCTCGGAAGAGACGCCCATCAAGTCGGTCACACAGTTCGAAATGGGCATCCTGGATTCACTCGGCATGCTCAAAGTAGATTTCCTGGGGCTGGCTACACTGAGCACTATGGCGCGCGCCTGCGACCTGATCAAGCAGCGGCACGACATCGAATTCAATCTTGATAACATTCCACTGAACGATCCAAAGGCATTTGAGTTGCTCGGCAACGGACAGACTGCGGGCGTCTTCCAGGTGGAAGGCGGCGGCATGACGCGCTGGTTGGTGCAGATGAAGCCTGAAAACCTGGACAACGTCATCGCGATGGTGGCGCTCTATCGTCCCGGCCCGATGCAATTCATCCCCGATTACATCGCACGCATGCATGGCGAAGCGGAAGTGGAATATCGTCACGAAGCGCTGCGGCCGATTTTTGAAGACACCTACGGCATCCCGGTTTATCAAGAACAACTGATGAACGCCGCCGTGCAATTGGCGGGCTATACCCAATCCGAAGCGGACGACTTGCGCAAGGCCATTTCCAAAAAGATTGGCGATAAAGTCAGGAAGCATCGCGAACAATTTGTGGCAGGCGCGACTAAAAACGGCATCCCGCAGGAAACCGCCGACCTGATCTTCAGCGATTGGGAAGAGTTTGCCAGGTATGGATTTAACAAGAGCCATGCGGCCGATTATGGCGTCATCGCCGTACAGACCGCGTACCTGAAAGCCCATTATCCTGCCGAGTACATGACCGCGCTGCTGACGGTCACGCGCAACGATACAGCCAAAGTCGCGCTCTATGTAGCGGATGCCCGCAGCATGGGCATTCCTGTCTTGCAGCCGGATATCAACAAATCCGAGTGGGATTTCACGATTGAAAACGGGGGTGATAATGAGACAGCCATTCGGTTTGGCTTCAGCGCGGTCAAGAATGTGGGCGAAGCCCCGATCCACCTGATCCTCGAAGCCCGTAAAGGCAGGTCTTTCAAAGATCTGAACGATTTTGCCCGCCGTGTTGACCTGCGCGCCGTTGGCAAGCGCGCGCTGGAATGCCTGATCAAAGTTGGTGCGCTGGATGTCTTCGGAAACCGCGCCGCGCTGCTGGCTTCGCTCGATCGCATTGTAGCTGTCAGCAATTCGCATTTCCAGGCCGTGCGTGCCGGGCAGATGTCACTCTTCGGCGCAGAAACGGGCGTTACTGAAAACATTGTGCTGCCCGAAGTCAACGATGTGGACAAACGCGAAATGCTCAATTGGGAGCGCGAGTTGATCGGCTTGTATCTCTCCGACCATCCACTCTCGGCTTACCAGAAGCAGCTCTCCCAGATCGTCAGTTACTTTTCGGGCCAGTTACCCGAAGCGCAGCACGAAGAAAAGGTGCGCGTGGCCGGGCTGATCACCAGCATCCGCCCTTACCAGACCAAGGCGGGCAAACCGATGGGCTTCGTCACGCTGGAAGATATTCAGGGCGTCATCGACCTGGTCTTGTTTTCGCGGGCCTGGAAACAATTCTCGGACGCTCTGGTCGTCGGGCAGATCATCATCGTTGAAGGCAAGGTAGACGCCAATAGCAGTCCGCCAAAGATTTTAGTAGACAGCATACAGACCGAATTTGCGCTCAAGATTTCTGCGGATGAACTGGCAGTCCCGCTTCCCTGGCCCGCCGGACGGGACGGGCAAATCGGACCCAAGCCCTTCGATCAAACTCAGGACAAGCCTGCTCCCGTTATATCATCCCCGATGGGGGAACAAACCGTCCCGCCATCTGTAAGGCGAGATAGCATCTCGCCCCAAGCAGTAGCCGAGCCCGCTTCGAACTACGCGGCCGAACCCGGATGGGATGCTGCTGATATCCCGCCGCCACCGGATGCCTTTCCTCCGGGATGGGACGATGCCTGGCAACCCGATTTCGAGATTGCACAGATAGCCTCCCGCCCCGAGCCCAAGTTCAAGAAGGATGAGCCGGTCTCCTTGTCGCCAGAGGTTGTCCCTGCTCCAGCACCCGAACCGGAAGCCGAGGAACCGTCAACGCCTGAGATAGGGGCGGCAGTCCCCTTTAAGGATGATACAAGCCTAGAGCCCAGGTCTGAAGCGCAGCCGGGTATGGTCGTGCAAGCGGTGGAAGCATCCGTTCATTCGGCGGCCAAACTCCCGTCACTGTACGCCCCCATGGCGCAGGCGGAGGACCGCGCGCATCCACCGCAGCAGATCATCGTCTTTCTGCGCCCAACCGGCGACCGGGAACGCGACAAGCGCCGCATCAAAATCCTGTACGGAACGCTGATCTCATTCCACGGGCGAGATAAATTCACTTTCCAGATTTTCGAAAACGGGAAAGGGCACCTGATCGATTTTCCCAACGATACGACGCGGGTGTGCCCGGAAGTGCTGGCGCGGCTGAAGAACCTGATGGGGGAGGAAAGTTGGCGGATCGAGGAGATTACGTTTCAATAGACGTGTAACGAATTGTATTACACCGGTCGCATTCGTCCCGCTGGCAAAGTAGAGCCAGCGGATTTCTTTTAAGCTCGACCTTCACTGCCCGGAGTAAAGGATGGAGCGGGATAGCTTCGATAAAGCTGTTGCCTATTTCCACCCGGCGGCTGACATGCTCGATATCGGGCCGGATGGCTTCGAAACCGTCCGAGCAGCCGGGAAAGCTTGGGCATTCGACAATGCATCTTTTGGTCAATGCCCAGCGCACGAACTGCCGTCGCCCGGCAAATTTCTCCGCGTAGTGTATGCTGGTGTTGACGGTATGATCCACACCCAGTAGCAGCACCCAGCCATCCTGGTCGGCCAGCGCGCCAATCGGCGCCAAGGGATTGTAGATGGTTTGGGTATTCAGCATGCTGTTCGCATCGACGCCAGCAAACGAAAGGATGGGATGCGCTGTGCGCATGGCGCCAGGGTAGAGTCGCAACGTTTCCGGCAATATCCCCATCAATGGATCAGCAGGCTTGTCCAGGTGGAAAGGCTCGGCCATGCGGTTCAAGTCGCGGTAGCGGCCATAAGTCAGGCCGTTGTTGGGTGGGCCGACTTCGGGAATGATCATGGTCTTGTAGGTGAAGGTTGGCATGATCAGCCCGCTTAGGGAAGCCAGCAGCGCCCGTAAAATCGTTTCCGGTCCGCCTTCAATATTCCCAAAAGGTTTGAGAGACGCGTGCACAATGGCGGGCTTGTCCCCTAAATCAAGGCTGTCGAGTGCTGATTTGAAATCTTCGCTGGTGAGCATGCTTTACACTGCCAGGAAATCTTTTCCCTACTTCCCCTTCCAATTCGGCTTACGTTTTTCGATGAAGGCCTGCATCCCTTCTTTTTGGTCTTCGGTGGAGAACAAACTGTAGAACAGTTCTTTCTCTTTAGACAGACCGTCTGTCAGCGATCCTTCAAAGACCGTGTTGACCGCTTCCTTTCCTGCGCGGATTGCGACCGGCGCGCGACTGGCGACCTCTTCTGCCAGCGATAAGGCTTCGCTCAAGAAGCTTTCCACCGGGACCACCCGGTTGACCAATCCAAACTGCAGCGCTTCCTGCGCAGATAGGGTACGGTTGTTGAGCACCATTTCCATAGCGATGGCCTTGCCGACCGCCAGGGTCAGGCGCTGGGTTCCACCTGCGCCGGGAATGACACCGATGGTGATCTCAGGCTGCCCAAATCTGGCTTTTTCTGAAGCCACGATCATGTCGCAGGACATGGCCAGTTCACAGCCGCCGCCTAAAGCCCAACCCGAGACCGCCGCGATGATCGGTTTCTTGATTCTGCGGATGCGGTCGAACGAGTCGATGAATGGGCTCTGGCGCATTTCTTCTTCTGAAGCTTCCGCCATAAACTTGATGTCAGCCCCGGCGGCGAAGACTTTCTCGCTGCCCGTGATAACCATCGCGCCGACGTTACCGTCCGCGTCAAAGGCTTCCAGCGCTCCCATAAGTTCGCTCAAGATGGCAGGGTTGAGGGCATTCATCGTTTCGGGTCGGTTGAGCGTAATCAGGCCAACTTGGCCACGGGTTTCGGTCAAAATAGTGGTGTAGGACATGGGAACTCCTCTTCGTTATTTCAGTGTCATTGCGAATACTATGACTTTGTCAAGCCTTTTTTAGGGACAAA
>JAFGKO010000328.1 GCA_016928525.1 Anaerolineales bacterium
ACACAAACACTTTTTGTCCGTTCACATCGAAACTTTTACACTCTCTGAGTCTTGTTCTTCTTGAGATTTGTCAGCCAATCAGCTCCCACTACAACATCTTTGTATTTTACAGTCAAACGTTTCTGTTGCTCAAAAGGAATTCCCAACAACTTCAACTCATGCGCTAATGCGGCTTGGTACACAGCCTCCAAAAACCCTGGACCCAAGAGGCGATGCACCTCCATTGCCGCACCTACGACTTGATAAGACAATTTCTTGAATAAAATCTCAGTCATTCAACTCTTGAAACCATTCGAGTAAATTCGTGTAATTCGTGGCAAAGAATCTAAGGCAAACTCTGCCTCGTATCGATGAACAGGTCATTCCGTACCCACACGATGACCATTTCTGAATCATACGGCATCTCTCGGAACACAGACCACTTGATCCATTCATAGATACTCAACACACCCCAGGATGGTTCCCTGCGCCAGGTGAAATCCTGTCCGCGATAGGCAATCGGCAGATTGGGGTCTCCCATCTGTGAGGAAGATATAATGATCGCCGGAGCATCCTGCATATCTAGCGCAGAGGCCATCCGCATGTTACGGCCACGCAATAGCCATTCCAGGGCCGGCGAATCAATGCCCAAAAGGGTGACATCTTGCGAGAACGCATCGCCTGTGCTCCACTCCGATTGTTCGTTCACAGTCGCCAGCAACAACTCAGCCTGGGCCGGTTGTTTGCCATGCCACCACAATTCCCAGCCGTCGGGCGTACGCAGGCCAGTCGCTCCCCAGGCCATGCCCAGCGCGTAAATCCCCAACGCAACCGTCAGCCCCCATACTGACCCCAGGCGCGCCGTGCGCGCCGACCAGCCCAGCGCAACCATCAATACGCTGACAAGCAACAACAGCAAGACACTGAATAGCAAAATATAGCGAGTAGGCGGGAGATTTTCAAACAGCACTCTACCGCCAATTTGGACCACATTGGAAGTTACGTTGACCGGGTTACGCGGGTCGAGCGCGATACCGGCATAATCCAACCACGCAAAAGACAACAAGAGCAGAACCAGGGTAGCCATCCCAGCTACTTCACGGCGCTCTTCGAAGAAAATGCGCATATGGTTGGAAAGTTCCAGCGCAACCAGCGCCCACAAAGGTACCAGGGCCCAGGCCAGGTCGCCCACCTGCCGCGCGGGGTAGATGATGGCCACCAACAAAGCCGTCACCAGCCACAAACTCAAGCGAACATAGCGCCTTCGTCCCTGCCACCAGCCGCGCACCACGGCCACCAGCCCGAACAAGACGGCCAGCGGTTGGTAGGCCACCAGCGAAAACAACAATCGGCTTCCCGACACACCGGAGGGCCGCGCCCAGCCCGCCAGGTAGACCGGCAAGGCCTCCAACCAGGCGCTCAACCCATTGGGGGACAACAGGAACAGGGTCCCGCCAAGCAGGATGGTCGCGCCCCCAAACGTCAGCGCCACCTTCAGGTCTGCACGGCGGACGCCTTCCACACCCTGGCCCGCTTTCTCTTGATCATCCTCTTCCTTCGCAGTAGCGGAGGGCCTCTCCATCGTGCGGCGCAGGACCCAGGCCAGTCCCAAGCCGAGCAGTCCTGCCCAGACGGATGGCCCCGACAACAACGCCAACCCTGCAAAAATGCCCGCCGCCCGCGGACGTTTATGCCACCAGAAGGCCCAGGCCAGCAAGACGAAGGTCAAGGCGGGCATCAGGCTGCCAGCCTGGCGCGAGAGCGAGACCAGGCCCGGGTCGAGCGCCAGGAAGAAGGCCAGCAGCAGAGCGCGGACCGGCTTGAGGCGCTCCCGGAACAGGTAAGGGACGAGGATCAGCGTGCTACCGGCCAGCGCCGGGAGGAAGCGCGCCAAAAAATTCGAATCCCCAAAAAGAAAAAACAATAGACTGGTCGGCAGGATGTAGATGGGTTGGGAACCAAGCAGGGGCCGCGTTCCTTGTGCCACGTTGTAAGCCTGTAAGGCCCACCCGGCCTCAGTGTCGCTCAGTGGCAGCGCGCCGAGTTGGATGAAGCGCAGGGCAGCAGCCAAAATAAAAGCGATCACATACAGGACGCTTTCATGTTTGATGGATCGGAATTGCATAGGCCAATTTTAGCACGAGAAGAGGAGACAATGATGGAGTCCAACGGCTCCCGTCGTTGGAATTCCAAAATCAGGAGACTTTGGACTCCATCTTTTATCTTTGGGCCTTCGTGGTGAAACGCCTACGGCACCTCGTAAATCGTGACCATTCCCTGCTGGAAAGCGACACGCAAGTGACTTTGGAACTTCTCTTCCTGTAACGGCTCGCCTCGTTCCAATCCCCCGACAAAGACATAACGAATATTGTAACGAGCGATGATCTCACTGGCTGTTTGCCAATCTTTCGTGGCATAAAGCATTTCCACGTCGCCTTGACGTGAGCCCTGTTCTGCATACCCGCCGCGCCACTGAGACTCGTGTCCCGGCCAGCCCAGGAGGGTTGGCAAGCCCGTGAGGGTCGAAACGCGCGCATACCCACTGTAACTACCGCCGATCGCTTCGGCTACCACGCCGTCCGGTGCACCTTGCAACCAGCGGATGGCAGCGGCTTCGTCCGGATTCTGCCGTTGGAACATGTCGAAATAATCCAGCGTCCACAGAGAAGCCAGTTCCTGGCGAGCAAGGGTCTTCGCAGTTTCATCTTCACTTCCAAGAACCATATTCAACAAGCTCCCGGCTTTGTCAAACTGAAAATTTCCGGTGCGATTGAACAAACTCAAGGTGGGATAGGTCAGGCCTACTAGCAATACGATAACCAGCCCCACCTGGAAAGCGACATGCCACCCCATACGGAGTTTCCGCGCCAGAACAGCGATCCCATAAGCGGCCGCCAGGCTCCACAGCATCCAGGCCTGGTAATAGAACTTGAAGACCGTATTGATACGCGTGCCGAACTGGTCGCGCAAATAGAGGAACTCCGGTCCAATCAGGAGCAACGCGCCGAGGGTGATGAGTAGGAGCACAAAGACATTAGACTTTAGACCTTGGACATTAGCACTATCTTCCTCGTACTGCGATTTGTGGCCTGCGATCAAAAAGGATAAAGCCGTAACCAGTACTGCCAGCAAGGTCAGCAAACTTCCAATGTGCGAGAGTCTCTTTAATCCCGCCTGCACGAACAACGTACCCATATCCGGTACGCCTTGCATTTGCAGGAACATTTCACCCACGCCTGGGTCAGCCAGCTTAACGGCCAATCCGAGAATCCAGGAAAAGCCCCACAAGACCAGGACCAATCCCAGCGAGAGGCCGAACGCCAGCTTCCATCTGCCGGATAAGCCGCCTGCGCGCCAGAGATAGATCAAGTAGGCATACAGCGGTAACAGCAGCGTAACCAACATGACCCACAGCTGGGCGCCACGCGTCGGATAGACCAGGTTGGGCAGCACCCCGCCCAACTGCGAAGAAAAGCCGAGGTAGAACGGAATGTATAGCAGGAACGATAGGATCGCAAGCGGAACACCCAGGACGAAGAGGTCCTCGCCTCTTTCCCAACTCCCCGTCTCGGGCCGACGCCCTCGCGGGGCGGACGGCCAGCCTGCTTCCGCGCCCCGTGACAGCACATACGCCCCGACGATCAGCACCGCTGCAACGAGGATGTCCCAGGTGTTGAGGAAAGCCAGTCCGCCGAGCAGCAAGCCGAGAAAGGCGAACCCGGCCAGATTAATGCGCAAACTGAACCCAAACAGGTTTAACTCGCCGCGCCAGCCGCCCAGGAACAGGTTGAGCGCCGCCGCAATCGCCAACAGGCCGAAGGGAATCGCCAGCACATGTGGATGCAGGTCCGCGTGCAGGAACGAGAAGAAGGGGAACTCGTCGATGATCTCTTTGAAGCCGCCGCTCAGGTCATAGTCCGAGATGACCCGCGAAGCCCGCCACCACCACAGGTAACGTTCAGGGATCCAGCCCAGCGGCTGATTGGGCGGTTGGTCCAAATCCTTGATATCCAGCCAAGTCCAGAAAGCTGATGTGTTTCCCGTCCAAAACAGGCCCGACCGGTGTAGGACTTCGAGGAAGCCTTCGGCGTTGGAAATGATGAGCAGGAAGAGCGGGGCGAGGAAAGATAAGCGAGTAACGTTATCCTGGATTCGGGAATCGGTGTTCGTGGGTTGTGCACTACCCAATTCCCGATTCCCGATTTCCGATTTCCAGCGCAGCGTAAGCAAGTTATACAGAATGCCGTACGAGCCAATCGCCCCCAGCGCAAAGACCAGCGCGGTCATCAGGTTGTGGGCGGCAGTGCCGGGCACGCTGGTCAGCTTGGCCAGCATGGCGGTCATCACGTAGCCAAAGTAGTAGTACGAGATGGCATAGCCGGACAACCAGGCGTCGCGCGGTGGGAAAGTCGGCGAACGCAGGATGGCGTTGATGAACATCAATTCCATCGGCTTTTCGGCGCTGGTCAACTCTGGGTTGCTGGCGCGGACAAAAGCCAGGAAGGCAAAGGCCAGGAAGAACAGGATTTCGATATTGAGGAGCAGGCGGAAATTTTCACGAAGCCAGTGTACGATTTCGGATTGACGATTTTCGATTGGCGATTTTCGATATAAGAAGACCCAGGCGCTCAGCCCGATCAATATCAAGAGGGCCAGTAACAAGCCTCCCACATCATTTTGTGATAGACCCAAGGAGGTCAATAGCCAAAAAACGTAACCCCAGACCAGCAATCCAGCGGCGCGTGAGAGGTTGTAGCCGCGGTCAGCCAGGGCCGGGAAAAGCCGGTAGACCAGTGGGAAGGTCAGCCAGCCAAGCAGGGTGACGGTCAGGTACCAGGAGAAAAACCAGCCCATCGCTTAGACCAAATCCTTGACTAGGCGAAAGTAACCGGCATGGGCATCTTCTGCCTCGCCGACGTAGGTCTTGGTATAGACCACTTGATAGCCAATGTGCTCGTACAAACGACGCGCCACGGGTTTTTCGGTATCGACGATCAGGGAACACTTTCGCAGGCCAGCTATTTTGGCTTTCCCTTCGACATACGCCATAAGACCGGAACCGATCCCACGCCCTTGATACTGGGGTAACACAGCCAGATTGGCGATATAGTATTCATCCCTTTTGGTCTCAATACCACTCGCAATCGATAGGGCCCGCACGGCCAGGCGCATGACATCAAAAAAATTACATAGTTTGAACAATCCAAACCCGGTCGCGATGTTACGGTAGAGAGACTCCCCACCCGGAAAACTGATGACCATACCGACGGTTTCACCGTTCCATTCGGCAATATCTGTCCTGGACCAACTGTAGCGGTTGGCCCCAAACCGGCACAAGCCTGCAAGGATTTCATCCACTGGCGTCCGCACCCCACCAAAGAGATAATCTGCCAACACACCCATGGACAGCCCTATCAAGCGGACCACCAGTTCAGCGTCATCGGGGGCGGCCGATCGGATTGTAAGGTGTGTGGAGGTTTGTGAGGTCATCATTCCGTTACGAAATCATATTCGGAGGAAGGCTGAAAGACCCGTTTGCGCCCGGCTCAAACGGTAGAACTTTGACGACAGCCTCCAGGTTGAGTGGGCCATAGATGTGCGGGAACAGGTCGCCTGCACGCGCGTGGGTCGGCTCGGGCTCGGCAGGCGGTTCCCATTTCAACTCAGGCTTTAGCTTTGACGGGTCGATCACCAAAAGCACCAGTCCACGCTGGCCGTGATAGAAAGTGTTGGCCACGCCAACGATCTGGGAGGGTTTCGAGCAATGGATGAAGCCCGCCGTGGACAAACTGTCCGCGTAGTAGGCGCCTCTTTTAGCGGCAGCAAGCCAGGCGTCGTTCGAAGCGAGATGGAGAATCAGTTCAGTCATGGAAGAACCTCATAGATGGTCGTCTGCATATCGTGGTAGACCGTCTTCCATAATGTCCCATTATATTGCTCAAATTTAAGCAAACCTTCGCCGGGATAGTAGATCTGCTCCAGTTGACCGACCACGATATAGCGCACATCGTATCGAGCAAGGAAGTCGCGTGTCAATCCGATGTCGGTGGTCGTGTAGAAAATTGCGATGGCGTCCACACGGTCAGTGATGAGATTGGGGGGGATGAGAGCGCGTTGTTGGCGCTGGTGCCAGTTCCAGCCGACCACGCCGGGCAAGCCTGTGTAGATGGTGAAGCGTGTGCACCAGCGATATTCAGGACAATTGGCCTCGACGATGACGGGCGAACCTTTGACGTTAGCCTGCATCCAGCGGATGGCGCGGTAGTCCTGGCTCAGGTCCATGACGGCCGTGTCCCAGAACTCGGCGTGGGCCATGTAAGTCATCGCGTCGAGCGTGCGAGGGGCAGCAGGATTGATGCGGTCACTGACCTTGTCGGTCGTGGCTGTGATCATGTACAGCACAGCGCAGGCAAACAGGATGGTCAGGATGGTTTGCCAGGCGTTGCGCCAGCGCGGCAGCCAGGTATGGACATCGGCCAGCAGCCAGGCAAAAGCCGCTCCGCCGCTGACGGCGAGCAGTGTCCAGGCCTGGAGATAGAACTTGAAGATGGTGTTCATACGGCCAATGTCGCCGCGCACGGTGATCAACTCGACCACAATTGTGATCAACAAGGCCGTCCCAATCCAGAATAAAACCAGCCGCTTCATATCCGGCTGCTTTGGCCGGAACAATAAAACGCCCGCCCAGGCCGCCAGCGGCAGGGCAATCCAGCCAATCGAAACTCTCCGGTAAGCAAGGTAGAGCAGCGCAACAATGAAAAGCGCCAGGGCCAGTTCGAACAGGAGTTGATACGGCTTAAGCTTTCCCAGGGAAGAGACCGGCGTGGCTGCCATCCATTGGCGCGTTTCCCAAACCAACCAGGAGAAAATCAGGAACAGGAACAATCCCCAATGGGTCAGATAAGACGTGATGGGTGTATGGGTAGCCGTCCACGCATCGAATTTGCTGTAAGCCTGGCTATAAGCGGCACGGTAAGGCGCATACAGCCAAAATGAAAGCGCAGTCAGAACGGCCAGGCTCAAGACGGTCCAAAGAATTCGCCTGACAGTTGGAGATAAACGGGACAGCCAACGCGTCTGAGGAGCATCGCTGGCGCGCCAAATGGCGTACACAAGAGCTGTCAGGCCCACTGGCAGATAGGTATAAATGTCCGAGAGATTGGTCGGATACAAGGCCCCAATCACGAGCGCGCCAACAACCAGGGAGGGCAGCGATGTACGTCTCGCTCGCACCGTCCCTAAGGCCCAGACGATAACAAACAGCGCCAACACCAGGACGATCATATGCGCGTGCAGGTCACTGTACAGGAAGGTGAAGAAGGGAAATTCGGTGATTTCGTTGCCCGGCCCCGGTGGGATGACGCGGCTGGGGTTCCAATACCATTCACCGCGCCCAATAGGCAAGGTCACGCCATCGACGATATTTTTGACCACGCCCTGTCCGGCCCAGACCAGGCGTTGAAGAAAATCCGAACCGGTGATGACACCACCCGGCGCGCCTATGCGCGCGAAGGCCTGGAAGACCATTTGGACCGTTCCCAAATTGCCAAGCACTACCATGAGGATGGCAGCGGCCAGGCCGGCGATGTAAGGCAGAGAGTAGAGAGTAGAGAGCCGAGAGCGGTACCTATTCTCTACTGTTCTGCTCTCTGTTCTCTCCACCAAATTCCACCCAATCGAAAACGCGCTGGTGGCAACAATCGCAAACAGCGTGGGCAGGATAAAGTTATACGCAATCGACGGCACGATACCAAGCAACTTCACCGGCGTACCTACCAGCACAAAGCCGTAGTAGTAATAATTGATGTACCCACCTGCAAACCAGGGGTCGTACGGCGGGAAAGTCATGCTCTTCAGGATGGCATTGAAATACGAAAAGTCCATTGGACGCTCGCCGCCCTTGGCCGGATGCCACAGGTCCGGGTTGCCCAGGCGAATGAGCAGATCGAAGACGAAGAACAATAGGAACAGGCCTTCTACCATCAGGAAGTAATGAC
>JAFGKO010000329.1 GCA_016928525.1 Anaerolineales bacterium
CCAAAGCGGACAAGTTCGAAGTAGATTTTGTAAAACAAATTGATGAACACATCGAGAGCAATGGGGTGGAAGCGCCCATTGAAAACCTCCCGCAACTGCGTGACGGCTATGATACAAACGAGTTTCTTGCTTTGGATTTGGAATCTGCCAGCATTACCACTGTGATCTGGGCCACCGGTTACAAGTTTGACTTCAGCCTGGTAAAGATGCCCGCATTTGACGAGGACGGATATCCACTGCAGAAGCGCGGCGTCACCGAGTTTCCGGGGCTTTACTTCATCGGACTGCCTTTCTTGCCCACGATTAAGTCCGGGCTATTGGCTGGCGTCGGCGACGTCGCTGCCCACGTGGCGGGACACATCGACTCCCGTATCAAGATTTAGGGTGATGATGATGGGGCTTTATATGACCATGGTTCACAGCAGTCCCTGCCGTCGGCAGTATCGTCATCCATAAGTAAGATCATAGATAAATGAGTGAAAGGGGAGTGCTAGCGAAGAACGTCGCTCCCCGTCATATCCTTTCAGAGCAACGAGGTATGAACAACAACGGGAAAGATGAACAATAAGATCAGGAGTGATCCGATGAAAGTCGAAATTATCGAAACGTTTAACTTCCCGCCTGAGATTATTTTCGCTGTCCTCACCGATATTCCGCATCACGCGGATTGGGTGGATGAATTAATTGAGTTGGTCAGCCTGAGTGATGGTCCCGCCAGGCTTGACACAAACTGGGAACAGAATGCGGACCACCTGGGGAAGAAACTTGTCACATTGAACACATGCAATATCTATGAAAAGAATAAGAAGTTTGGGTGGATATCTGAAAAACCTTTTCCGTCTCAGGTCACGTTTTTGCTTGAACCTGATCAAGATTCAACAAACCTTACCTGGATCGTAGAATCAGACGAAGTTGGGATCGTTCAACTCGCTGAACCGTTGTTGATCAAGCAGACGAATGAGATGATACGAAAATCTTTGATTCGGTTGAAATCATTTTTGCAGGAGAAGGCGATTTGATGAGGAATTCATCATAAGGGCACGGAGATTCGAACATCTTCCCCGTAGGAGATCATCCACTCAAAGGGGGCTCCGATCATAAAGCAAAAACGCTTCCCGGGCATTTTTGTGCCCCCCGGGTACGCATTATGGCCATGTTGTTTTCTGCGACCAGATAGTCTAATTTTACGACCTTAAACAGCAGCATTGTTACTTTTTTGTTACCTGTGAATGATTGAACTTACGCAATAAAAATTGTACAATGATATTGTTGAGATCATGAAGAGGGACTTTCTTTAGCGGTATGGGGATAATTGAATAAACGTCCAGGATTTGGAAGCTTAGATCCAAAGACCCAATTTGGTCGCTTGATCCTATCATTCCGTCATTGATGCCCATGGGGAAGGTCTTTGGGGAGCTAGCAGCGAAACCGGCCATAACACAGGTCGATTTCGCTGTTTATTTTTAATTTCATTTGACCAAAATCGATCATTGCTGCATTCAACACTGAAGAGATATTTTTTCGGGATTTGTATTATTTTTGAATTAACCTCAAGGAGAAAAAAATGTTCCCAACAATTTTTACCAAACGTTCTTTAATTGCGACTTCAGCTAGCGTTCTGGTCATAACATTTTTATTTACCGGAATAGCTTTGGGGCAAGCAGGGAATGACAGGCCTGCTCCAGCCGCTCCGGCTTTTGAAACGAATGTGGGGACGCAAAGTGCTATCGGAGGTTGGGAAAATTATTCTGGAGACGGAGAAAACAACGAAACAACCGGTGAGGCGCTTTGGGCCATAAGTGTGTTGCAGTGCACCAGCGATTGCTACGTAGACGACGCGACAGGCGATGACGCCAACGGCGGTACCAGTTGGGCCGATGCCAAGAAAACTATCCAGGCGGCGGTAAATCAGGTACACGTGGGCGGAACGGTTCATGTGGCAGTCGGAACGTACTACGAGAAAAATATTGCGATTAACAAATCAGTGAACATCCTTGGCGATCCGGGAGACACAAACCCCGGCCCGGGCTCAAACACTCCTGTCATTGATGGCAGTTCTGATCCTGGCGATGCTTTCCTCATTGCCAATGAAGTCTCGAACGTTACGATACAAGGGTTCGAAATATGTAACTTCAGTTCCAACGACACCGGTATTGGTAATGGTATCTCAGCCTGGGTAGGCAGCACCTCCAATATCACCATCCAGGACAACTACTTCCATCATCTGGGATATAACGGGGTGCTGGTCGGGAATGACTGGAGTAGCAATCCTAGTAAATGGGGAGATCACACCAACTGGTTGATAAAGGGAAATATCATTGATAATGTTGCTTATATCGGATTCGAACTGACAAACACATCCAATTCGAGTATTGAGGACAATGTAATCCACTTGAATAATCCGACAATCGGCGCCATCTTCAGCAGCGCCAGACGCTCAGAAACTGGATTAACCATCAAAAATAACTTAATGGATGGTACTCCCTCTACAGTATTTCCGGTGATTTACATGTATGCCTATGATCTTGATATGCCAAATCCGCACCTGGATGGTGTTCTAATCGAGGGTAATACCATTGCAACAATAGGAACACCATTCCAAATCTATATTCGTAACATCAATACTGGAACTGTGACGGACGTACAAGTCCACAATAATAGTCTGTCGACGCTCAAAAATTTGACAAGTGCGTCGATCGATGCCACCAACAACTGGTGGGGCAACACTGATCCGACTACGGTGGCGGCGAGCATATCCGGCACAGTGGACTTCACACCATTGCTGAACAGCGGGACCGATACAGATCTGGGCGCACCAGGTTTTCAGCCAAGTCTTTCTTCACTTACGGTTCACACGCTTGGTACCCAGACCGGCACAACCGGACGCATTCAGGAGGGCATCATCTTGGTTAGTGGTAGCACGGTCTATGTAGCGGCGGGAACGTACAATGAGTCTGTCACCATTAATGTAGATAATCTGTCTCTTATTGGCGATTCCAGTTCTCGCCCCAACATCACCGGTGGCGTGAAATTTGATACGGATTTGACAGGCCTGACGCTTGAAAATTTCTATGTTACCGGCAATGCTGTTTTGGGCCAAAATTCTCTTGTCCGCATGTACGGGGCAATCACCAATTTGACCGTAGATAACTGCGTATTTGACGGCGAAAATGTTTCCGGCCGGCTTGGCTTCTCCGGGGGCCAACTGGAGGGCGACGTCACAATCACCAATTCAGAGTTCAAGAATATCCTGGGCTGGGCCCTGTTTGACAGCAGAAGTGGCAGCGGCGGCGACGGTTCAGCTATGGACACGGTTACTTTTGCCAACAACCATATCCACGATTCTAACGGTTCAGTGGTATTCCGTGGTTTTTCCACCGACCGGACCAACGTGGCCAACATCTATGATAACACCTGGGAAAACATCGGCGGCGCGAATGGCGAGCAAGGTCAACATTGGGCTGCATTGGAAGTTAACCGCGCCATTGAGGCTAACGTGTATGGCAACACGGTGAACAATGTCAGCCTGGGCCAATGGGGCGAAGGGCAGGCCTTCCAGTTTTGGAACATCGACACCTTGAATGTCTATGAGAATAGTATTACCAACAACGCTCAGGGTATCTTCATTTACGGTGATGATGGCGGCGGTCTTGGCGGACCGTTTGCCGTGCCCGGCGGCACTATCTACTATAACAACATCGTCGGTAATACGGATTTTGGGCTTAAACTGGATCCTGCGGCTACTGGTGGACCGCTCAACGGCGAATGCAACTGGTGGGGCGATAACTCTGGCCCATCGGGTGCAGGGACTGGTTCTGGCGATTTCGTGAGTACTAATGTGGACTTCGATCCGTGGTGGTGGAATGGGCCATATCCGAACGGACATTGCGGTGCACCCGGCTCGATCACCGTTTTGAAATACAATGACCTGAACAGAAATGGTCAACGCGACGACGATGAACTTGGTCTGAAAGATTGGGAGTTCACTATTGGCGGTGACAGCCAAACAACGAACGAAAATGGCGAGGCTACCTTTGAGGGTCTGATCGCCGGGGAAGAGTATGAAATTTGTGAAACTCTCGAAGATGGCTGGGCTAACAGTACAAATCTCTGCCAGACGGTCACGGCAACGGCTGGTGGTGGTACGCCGGGTCCTGATCCGGTGATATTGACAACACCTGCCGGCAACAGCTATGAAATTGATTTCCAGGGAGTAAGTAACGGTGGGTTGACCTGGGAATATCAGGTGACCACACAGCCTGGCAGTCAGGACCTGAGCCATTGGGTACTGGGTTTATGTATGCCGGAAAGTAATGTTACTGGCTCCACGCCTCCCTACAATGATTTCAACACTGACCCAACCACCCAAGTAACTGGTGCTAAGTGGGAATCTAAAGGAGGCATCTTCTCTATCTCGTTTGATACGGTTTACCCAATTGGCACCACCGAAGTTGGTGTGAAATCCGGTGGTGGGGGTGGCGGAGGCGGTGGGAATCAGTCGAACAAAGTAGCTACCGGCACCATTGCCGGCCCAGAATGCAATGGTATTTTAGTTGAACCGGTGAAGTTTGGAAACTATCAGGTAAACCCCGTGATTGAGATCGAAAAGACAGTGTACGCCGGTCACGACAGCGGGGAATTTTGCCCAGGTGGTGAACTGGTGGTGGGTGAGAACGGCGACGAGGTGACCTACTGCTTTGAGGTGACCAATACTGGTGACACCTACCTATACGTAACCCAGGTGGAGGACGGCGCCTTGGATGTGACGGTTCCGGTGGGGCAACTGCTGGCACCGGACGATAGCGTGATCGTATATTATGAAGGCACGATAGACGGGGACCTGATCAACACCGCATCGGTGAGTGGCAACCCGACCGACGACCATGGCGAGGATATCTCCGGCGTTGACGACGTCAGCGATGATGATGACGCCGAGGTGAACGAAGTGGAACTGGCCACGCTGATTATGGAAAAAGAACTGATTATCGATGGCATTGACACCTTGACGTGTGCGGACTTCTCGTTCAAAGTCAACGATGGCGCGGCGATCCCGTTCGAGGCCGACTGTTCTAACAGCCTGAGCGTTCCAGCGGGAACCTACACGGTTGTTGAGGTTGTGGACCCAGGCTATGACACGACTTACGACAACTGCACGGACGTTGTCCTCGCCAATGGTGGCACTGCCACCTGCACCGTCACCAACGAACTCAAGCCACCTGAGACCGGCAGCATCACCATCAAGAAAAATGTGGATGATGACGCCTTCTCGGCACTCGATTTCGACTTCCTGTTCAACGGGTATACCCCCTTCTCAATCAGCGAGGATGATACGGCTGGCTACGTGCAAACTGACCTGCCAGCTGGAAACTACCCGGTCACTGAGACGGTTCCTGATGGCTGGGATCTGACCTCGATTTCTTGTGGTGGGCTCAATAACAACACCGGTTTGATCGATGGCTTGACCATTGTGCTGGAAGCGGGTGAAGATGCTGTGTGTACCTTCAACAACACCAAAGAACCCGATCTCGTCAGCATCTGGGTTGAGAAGTATGAAGACACCGACGGCGATGGCGATGCCCCGAACCTGGAAGACCCGAAAGAACCGCGTGCGACAGTTCCGTTCGATTTCGTGCTGTACGATGAAAATGGCGAAGTTGCCGTAGATACGACGAATGGAAACGGTAGCATCTCCTTCGGTCAGTTCCCGGCCGATACCTACACCGTCTGTGAAGAAGATAAGGCTGGCTGGAGCAACACCTTCGCCGGACCTGGTAGCATTGTAGCCGACCCCGAAGATGAAGGACGCGTCTGTGTCTCCAAAACATTAGAACCTGGTCAAGGCTGGACCTTCGTCTTCGCCAATGTCAGACCTGTTGGCATCTGGGTTGAGAAGTATGAAGACACCGACGGCGACGGCGATGCCCCGAACCTGGAAGAACCGAAAGAACCGCGCACGACAGCTCCGTTCGGCTTCGTATTGTACGATGAGAATGGTGAAGTTGATGCGAAAACGACGGATGGGAATGGTGGTATTTCCTTCGGTCAATTTATGCCGGGCACCTACACCGTTTGTGAAGAAGATAAAGCTGGCTGGACAAACACCTTTGCTGGCCCTGGTGACATCGTACCTGACCCCGAAGAGGAAGGACGTGTTTGCGTCTCTAAGACGTTGAAATCTGGCCAAGGCTGGACCTTTGTGTTTGCTAACGAACAAGCTCCAAAGACCTGCATTGAACTGGTAAAGACCGGCCCAAGCGAAGCTGAACCCGGCGAGACCATCAC
Organism: Anaerolineales bacterium; assembly: GCA_016928525.1. The sequence goes on from JAFGKO010000329.1 coordinate 6,283, forward strand.
CTACCACTTTGAGGTGCGTAACTGCGGTGATGTGATCCTGGCAGGCGGCGCTCAGGTTTACGATCCGCTCTTTAGTAGCTCTCCCATTTGGGACGGAGATCTCGAACCCGGAGAATCTCATGAGTTCGACAAGACCTACACCCTGCCAGGCGATCAGTGCGGCGACTTTACGAACAACGCCTGGGCGATCGGGCATCCGCCTGGCTATCCGGCGGTGCGGGATGATGCTAGTTGGACGGTTGACGTAAGTTGCGGTACTGGCGAGTGCCAGCCTGGGACGTTCATCTTCAAAGGCAGCGACCCGCTTTCCGGACCGGCCGGAAACATCAAGACCTTCACGGTCAACGGCGTCAATGTCAAGGTAACCGGCTGGAGCCGCGACAAGGCGACGGGCGCCTACGCCCCGGCTTATGTTGGCGTATACTCGGGCGGTTTGGGCGTCACCGACCTGGTCAGTGACGGGAACGGATCGAACTACCAGCACACCGTGGATAACGAAGGCGCGGACAACTTCCTGCTGTTCGAGTTCGACCAACTTGTCGTTCCCAACCAGCTCTATCTGGGCTATGTGAAAACCGATACTGATGCCACACTGTGGTTCGGCAACGTCGCGAACGGGGCGGGGATGAGCGATGCTTTGCTCGGCGGGCTGAGCACCGAGGAGAATCTCGGCAACGGCTCGGTGCGCTGGGTGGACTTCAATGGAGGCGGCCAGGCCGGCAACCTCCTGGTCGTGGCGGCCAAGCTCGGCGACTCAGATGACCACTTCAAGGTTCAGAAGTTGGCGTTCACCTGCCCCACAAGCAGTATTACCATCATCAAGGAAGCCGATCCTGAAGACGATACAGAGGTTGAGTTCACGAGCCCCGAGCTAGGAACCTTCACCCTGAAGGATCCTTCGGACAATACCAAGACCTTCTCAGATTTGTCTCCCGGGGCCTACAGCTTCGCCGAAACCGTTCCGGACGGTTGGACGCTTGATAGCCTCGGTTGCGTGACGAACGACATTTCGGATCCATCACCTGTTCTTAGTATGCCGCAGGTTGAGATCCAGCTCGATCCAGGCGAGGAAGTCACCTGTACCTTTACCAACAAGAAGAACGGGGAGCCTCCAGAGTGGGACAAGAGCTCGTTAATCTTTACAGAAGGCTGCGACGGCGACTGTGATCAAATCACCGTCACGGTATGTAACGGAGCAGGCTCCGAGGATATGGAAGGGTCGACGACCTGGGAATTGTACTGGATCGCCTCCGGCAACCCAAAGGATGGAACAGTGATTGACAATGGCACGATCGATCCGCTGGCCGCTGGCGAGTGCCAGGTTCTCACGTACAATCCGGCTGATAATCCCAATGGCGCCTCGGGCAATTACATGTTCAAGGCCTACCAGCGACCAGGTCACCCTGGTGAAGGCGTGCTGTGGAGTAATGCCTGTGAAGAACTCGTATGCGAGGATCCTACAAATGACGACGGATTGGCTGACCTGAATACCACTGTTCCAGCTTCAATTGACTGTGAGGTAAGTGAATGGAGTCCCTGGAGCGAATGTTTGTTGGAGTGTGGTGGTGGAACCCAGATACGAACGAGAACGGTATTGGTAGAACCGCAAAACGGTGGTGCGGCATGTCCGGTATTGGAAGAAATGCAACCTTGCAACACCGATCTATGTGATCTAGTGGATTGATCGACACACGTGGATTTTGATCAAACAAACAAAAAAGGGAGAGCCTCAAATCGAGACTCTCCCTTTTTTGTGCCCCCACGGAGATTCAAATAATATCCTCTCAACGGGGACTCCGGTCCTAATAATAAAAACCGCATCACTGGGCGGTTTCCTGTGCCCCCACGGAGATTCGAACTCCGGTCTTAACCTTGAAAGGGTTGCGTCCTGGTCCTCTAGACGATGGGGGCGTTTATGCTGAACTAGTCGAAGCGGTTCGTTAAGCGGGGGGATTTTATCATCCCCTCCGGGTTCGGTCAAGCGTTTACTCCTGTTTGTCCTCCTTGGTACGCTGGTTGAGCAGGGCAACTACATCGGCGTGGTTGCGATTGAACAGCATGCCAGGACTCTCCACACGCAGGTTGGGGATCAGGATGGCGGTCAGGACTGCATCAAATAATGGGAGAAAATGACGTGTCCCTTCGAACATCATCCCCTGGAAATCAAACCGGCCGGGCAATTCAAGTTTTCCTTCGACCTCATATGCCTGGGATGTAAAACGCGCAGGGTATTCTGTGATCGTACCGTACCCGCCGCGCACGAGCGCTGCCGGCCCCAGGTCTTCGCGACGTGACAGGCACATGACGATCACTTTTTGCTTGACCATGCGAACCATTTCGAAGTGGTCCACTAATTTGGTCGGCATGTGGATTTTTGCCATTCTGGCGTCATGCACTTCCATGGCCGATTTGGTCGTGTCGTTCATCAAGCCAATCACACCGGTATTCGCGACCATCACTTTACCAACAACGCGATAGCCGGACGTGTATATATCTGCGGGTACAAAACGATAAGTCCGGGGAGAGGTGGTAGCCATAACTATAAACTGCTCCTTTGCAGATTATTCCGGGCGCGGGCGACGAGTTTCGGTCTTTTGATGTGTTGGCATGTGGCGGTGGATTTTCGATGTCGGTTTGCCGGCATTGGGGCTGAGCAGCATCGCCAGCCACGAGATGGCGCGCTCATCGTATTCACGCCGTCCGCAGACATCACAGATCCAAGCTGGGAAATTCGGAACGGTGATCAATTCTTCACCAAGCCAGGTAAAGTAGGTAATATAGCGTACTTGCAGCATCCCAGCCGGGCATTCGTTGCATGGGACAGGTTGAGGCAGATCGATTGTGGTCATACCGGTTCTCCTCGGTGGGTATCATTTGTTGCAAGCAGGCATAGAATGGCTGTCATATTTTACACAATTATAGAATACTTATCGGATTGCTGCTACTGTCTCAACATGGTCGATCAGGTTCCATTCGGGGATGGGCCAGTAAATCAAAATAGCCTTGCCAATCACATTTTCGGTGGGCAGCAGCCCCCAGGCGTGTGAGTCCGACGAATCATTGCGGTTATCGCCCAGCACAAACAGGTTGCCTTCTGGTACATTCCACTCGCCGTTGTAACTCGGCGCGGCGGCAATGTATGGTTCATCCAGAATCTGCCCATTGACCTGCACCTTACCCTCAGAAATTTTCACCGTATCACCGGGCAGCCCGATCACGCGCTTGATCAGATCCAGGTCAGGGGTTTGCGGCGAAACGAACACAATGATATCGCCGCGGGCTGGCAGGTTATTCCGAAATGCCAGGCGGTTGACCAACACATATTCACCATCTTGCAGCGTGGGCAGCATGCTGAACCCATCCACACGCACGCGCGCCGAAACTGCATTGATTGCGAAGAACAATACAATTGCCAGGACAATGGTCTCTAACAGGTCCACCAAAAATTGCTTTAAGGAAGGAGAGTCATTCGAAGTTTCGTTGGGTTGCGTCTCTTCGAGTTGTGTGAATTCCAAGTAAGTACCTCCAGAGTTCTTTCGGAAGGCATTATACTGCTTTTTGCATCTTCAAACCCGCCCCCAGGCAAAATAGGTAGGAACATGCAATATTCGCTTTCCATATGCCCAGACCTGTTCATCCAGTTTTTTCAAGCGTTGGATTTCCTCTGCCGGGACGGATCCCCTTAAATCATTTTCCAGCACTGCCCATTCCAATTCCCATTCAGCAGGAGTGGGCGCACCGTTCCCTTGACTTTCGATTGCTCCCGTTTCGATGAGCTCGATCCCGGCCTGAGCGAATAATTCTGCCAACCTGCCGCCTAGCGATGGGGCGGCTCCTTGTCTTTGCAGGGATTCAGCCTGCCAGCGTCCCAGCACAGCCAGTTCGGCGGGTTCGTCCACGCGGGCGCTGTAATCTGGCTCGGCCAGCGCCAGGACGTGTCCGCCTGTTCGGGTGACGCGTTTCATCTCATGCAGGGCCTGCAGTGCATTAGAGACCCACAAGAGCAGGAAATGACAGAAGACAATGTCGAAACGCTCGTCGGGATATGGCAAGGATAAGGCATCACCGCAGGTCAGGGAGGCGGCTGGGGCATGGACTCGCGCTTCCATAAGGGCAGCCGGCTGGATGTCCAGGCCATGAGGCGTTTGGGTTTGAATCTCGCTGAGGATCGCCCCGGTCCCGCAACCTACTTCCAGAACGCGTCCCGCTGTCTTTAATCCAGTTCGCTCGAAAAGATAACTGCGCAGTTCGCGCGTCCAGTTGGCTTGCTGGGTATAGCGGGCGTGCCAGTTCATCCCTCACCCTGGCTCTCTCCCAGGGGGAGATGGGAATCGTCCCAATTCAAAATGAATTGCATCTGCCGCTGTGTTTCGGGCGTGTATGGCCATAGACGACTTTTGGGTACGCCTTGCCACCATTCAGCCAATTGCGCCAACGCCCCCTGGCCGCTGCGCCCGTGCCGGACGAGGTAGCAGCCGACCGTGGTGCCGGTGCGTCCAATGCCGCCCCAACAATGCACGTAGACCTTTCGGCCTGCTGCCAGCGACGCATCGATTTCATCCAGGATGGCCTGCATGGTTTCGGACGAGGGAACGGTATGATCGGTGATAGTGAAGCGTTCGTAATGGATTTCTATATCGTAATAACCTGCCTGCTCTTTTAACACAGGCAGGTAGGGCGGCAGTTCATCGGGGTGGGTTAAGTCGATGAAGGTGTCGATCCCAAAGTCAAGGAAGGAATCGATACGTCGGTGCAGTTGTTCGTCTTGCGAATAGCCGGGATATTCCCCTGCCAGGAAGCGGCCGGGCTCCACCCAGTACGATTCCGGAATCGGACGCTTGAGTTCGCTCATGGGTTCAGGCTGCAGATTCCACTGATGATTTCGTCGCGCAATTGAACGAGTTCAGGATAATCGTAGAAGAACAGGATTTTTTCTTCGGCGATGGTATCTCCGGCCGGGCGCGGCGAAAGCACAAAAAATGTGAAAGCTTCGGCAATGTCCTCTTCAGGATTGGTGGCGGCATAGTCGGTGACGAAGCGGTCTTCATAAGTGAAATAGAAATCATCCAGCGCCTCGTAATAAGCATCATCATCTTCGATCAGGTTGATGTCCTGCCATTCTGCATGGATGTCAGTCCAGAATTCATCGAAGAAAGCGTTGATATAAGAATCAGGTCGGCTACAGCCTTCGCCGGGGAAGTAATCCGGGCAGGCGCTGACTTCTTCAAAATAGATATCATTGTCATCGGGATTATTGAAGACAGCCACGCTGGGTGTAACCTGGTCAGAGCCGAGCGTGAGCAGGTGGGCATATTCGTGGATCAGCGTGTAGGTCAGGTTGAGTTTGTCGTCCGAATCGCGGATGTCCACTTCGAGGCCCCAGAGCGCAGGGTCATATAACGTCTGTGCGACGGCGGCCAGCACATTCTCTTCACCGTCCGTGACAATCGAATACTCGGCCAGTGAGCTTCGCTCGTCAGCTGGGATCAGTGTGATGAAATAATCCCAAATCTCCTGGTGGCTGGCTTCATCATTTTGAAAACTTGTCAGGTCAGCGGATACATCTTCGAAGTATGGGTCGCTGATTTGGTCGCCCGAAACGCTATAGGTTACTAAATAGAGCTGCTCAGGTTCCTCGGTGTTTTCATCCCCCGAATCTTCTTCATAAAATTCCGTGGCAGCTTTTAGGATTTTATCCGTGACTGCAGGGCAAAAAATCGTATCGTCAGAGGGTAGCTGTTCCAAAGGAGTAGCGGGCTGTGACTCAGCCTCAGCGGGTCGCTCTAGGGGAGCAGGAGCTTGTGGGACAACGGGCTCAGGCTCTTCTTCAAGAATATCCGTCACTGCGTTGCAAGCCAGGCTGGCAAATAATAAGATGACTATGAAAAGAACAAGATGGGAAAACGGTTTCCGTTTCAAGGATAATGATGATCTCCTTTGGGATTTTGGCAAGCATACCATTAAATATAGGACTTACACAGTTCGCGAAAAGGTGCCGGAAATAAAAAAAAGCAGATAGTTGCTGGTCGCTTGCTATCTGCTTACAGATTCGAACGCGAACTGTTCAGGGATTACTCATCCAGAAATTCCGCAACCAGTTCTGTTGCATCCTTTACCAGCCCGGGACAAATACTTTTGAATACATTTTGCCCTCTGGCATTTTGCAATCCTTCTGGCGTGGATATGTCGTGGCCGATCAACTGGCGGCACAGGATCGTACCGTGGCGCTCTTTAAAACGCTCGATGAATTTTTCCGCTATGCGGTAGGTCTCATCCTTGGCCTCCAAAGTTGCGTTCCCGCGATCCAGGCCAAGGGCCATCAAGGCGCCGGTCACTGCGCCGCAGACGTCGCCTTGATGGGCGACACCGCCGCCAAAAGGAGAAGCCAGTTTTAATGCGGCTTGATCGTCAATTCCGAGTTGGGAAGCATACGCAGAGAAAACGGACTGAGAACAATTAAAGCCTTGAGCGAAACGATCCTGAGCAGATTGGGTGGGATTTGTCATAGTGAGTCCAGTTTATGCTTGATAGATTTTATCCCAGGGGTCTCTTAGCAAATTTCCAAGTACCTGGTCCGCCATGCCTTGCGCAGGGAGCACATCGCCATCCGGTTCGACATACAACCAGGATTTGCCCGCCCCGGAGGGGACTTTGTCTTCGGCGGTTTCGAAAGCAACCGGGTTGTCAGCGGAGTAGGGTACGGGCAGGTCGAAGGCCAGTCGCATGCCCAGGTTGGCGGCTTTATCGAGCACGTCATCCAGGCGATCGCGGACGGAAGTGTCGGCCAACCCCAGCGACAGGCTGGTGACTTCGAGGTCCGCCAGCTTTTGGAGGGTTTCATCCATCTTCTCCAAGGTCTTCTTGTTGATTGTAATGTGTACCGTCGTGAACAGGTCTTCGGGCATGATGGTCTCAAGGGCTTTCCACGAAGCCTTGTTATCTGGTTGTAACAGGAAGAGCAAATGGTCGAGGCCGGTATTGAGCAGCACAAGCAGATAACTCTTATCCGCCAGTTTCAGGCCGTCGCTCAGCAGGCCGCAGACCTGGCCATTCTTCTCGGCGTGAGCGATCAAGTCGGGCAAATCTTCGCGCAGGGTCGGTTCTCCACCTGTGAACGTGACGTGCGGCACGCCCTCGCGCCAGGCGATATCCAGGATCTGTCCCCATTCTTCGGTGGATAATTCGCGTTCCACTCGTTTGGTCGGGGCGTAATCGGCCTTCGTTCCGGCGGGGAGCTTGTAGGTCAGGGCACAGTCCAGGCGCACGGGAGCAGTCAGATCGGTCGAGTGAGGCGCGACACGCTCAAAGCCCAGGAAGGAGACGGGGTCCAGGTCTGGCGTCTCGATCAGAGCGCGGATATGACCGACAAAGTCCTGATAATCTTCCAGCGCGGCGCCTTTGCTGATGCGGTAGCGCTTCGAAATCTCTTTGGCGGCGTCTTCGGGTGACGTGCCTTTGATGAAATGAAAGGCGTATTCCGCGGCAGTGGGGTTGAGATGCAGGATGGTGGACGCATTGACGACCAACGTGCCGGAGCCGTCTTTGCGCAGCCGCAAGTGCAGGCGATAGGGTTTTTCATCTTCCAGCACGGCTTGCACGTGATGCGTGCCCTCCGGCAGGGGTGCAACTTTCGAAAATTGGTCAGCAAGACGGTTGAATATTTTCATGGTTCCTCCATATCCCCCTCTCCTTTTAGGAGAGGGCTAGGGGTGAGGTCATTTCGAGATCATTTCACAAGTCCAGCATCCATAAAGAACAGGACGAAATAGCCGATCAGCAGGATGATCCAGCCGACCAATTCGACCTGTCCCATCAAGCCAGACCAGGAAAGCGAGAAATTTTCCTGAATGGTTTCGATGATGCTCTGCATGTTATCGAGCTTGGTGTGCACGGCTTCCTTCCAGTTATCGAGGTACAGCTCCTCGCGGATGACTTCATAAAGTTTGGCGGTGTACCAGTCGCCGATCAGCAGCAGATTTTGGTCGGTGTGTTCGAAATCGAGCATAACTTCCAGGCGGTGTTGCACGATGCGCTGGATGCGCCCGCGAGTAGGACCGGAGCGCAAGGCGCGGCGCGGGTTGTCCCGGAACTGCTCGGCGATGTCGCGCAGGCTGTTTTCCACGCTCTGGTCGAGCATGCGATAGCGCAACAACTGGTAATTGCCAACCTTGAGCAGTTCAATGTCCGATTGAAAATCGCCATCCGGAGCGATGATGATGGCGCCATCCCAGTCCACGATGGTCAGGTCATCCTTTGAATAGCGCACGCGCGAGACCAAGATGTCTTCGATCTCAGCCTCGTCCAAGGCTTCACGCTGCGTGCGGATGAAGTGCGCCAGCCGCCGGGCATTGCTTTCCACAAACGCATCGGATGTGGTGACCGTGCGGATCATTAATACGATGTACTCTTCGAACAAGCCACTCTCAAGATACTGGCCCGGGATCAACTGCCTCAGCAGATCATCTTCGACGCTTTCCCGTTTTTGGATGGCCGACTGACTGAGAACATCCGAGAGCGAAAACTTGCATTCGATGACCTGGATGCGATCATCGTAGCGTTGCCGGGAGACGGCCACCGTCTCGCCTCCTGCCTGGACCTGGGCCTGCCCCAGCGTCCTGACGGAGATGTCCACGGGCTGGAAGTAGGGCGCGTCTTTCAGCCCGCGAATCTGTTCCGGCGGCTCGGGCGATCTTTCAACCGGGTCAGGGAAGCACAACAGGTAACAGATTTGGGCGTCAAGAGTGGACATAAGGGCAAATTATGAGCGGATAAAATGCGGCATCTCGAAGGGGATTTCAAACACCAACTCGACAAAACCAGCATACTGGCCGTCCTTGTACCACGGACTTTGAAAGACCATTTTTTTGATGCCGTTCTTTTCAATCGTGTAGATATTTTTCGTTTGCGATTCCAGCATTTTGGCGGTTTTGGTGCGGGCCGGTTCGGGGTGACAGGCCAGCATGTTTACGCCGATCAACCCGTAACCACCGTCGGCCTCGTAGCTTTTCGCAGCCATGTCGTTCATCGCCAGGATAACCCCGTCTGGGTCACAGACGGTTGCTGAAACTGGAAATTCCTTGATCCAGTTTAGTTCTGTCATGCAGGCAGTTCCAACGAAATCGGGTTCGTTTCCTCGAATTTTAACGGACAACCGCCGCCACATTCAGCCAGCAATCCGCAGCCATCACACTTGGCGGGCAATCCTTTGCGCTCGCGCAGGCGTATCGACAGTTCGTGGTTCCAGATCGAATCCCAATCGTCGTCGAGTATATTACCCAACGAGGTGTAATAGGACTGACACGGGAGCACGTTCCCATTCGATTCGATGCACATGCTGTACAGCGCGGCAGTGCAGCCTTTGACGCCCAGGTTTTGCCGGGTCGGGTCGAACTGACAATATTGCGTAGGCGTGTACCAGATCAGCTTTTGCCCACGCGATTCGGTCTTCTGGATGGCGATATCCAGGATGGGCTGCAACTCGCTTTCAGCCAGGCCGGTGCCAACCGTCAGACCGTTACCGGAATAGATGAGCGCGTTCAGGCCGACGGTCGGCACGCCCAGGTCTGCCAGGAAATCCAGCGTATCCGGGATGGTGTCCACGTTGGTGCGCAGCATGGTGGTGTTGGTCATCACGTACAGCGGGCTGGCAAGCACATTCTTCAATCCCTGGATGGTCTGCTTGTGGGCACCTTTGGCGCGCATCATCTGGTCATGTACTTCGGGTACTGAAGATTCTACCGTGATTTGCACATGGTCCAAGCCAGCGTCGAGCAGTTGCTGCACATATTTCATGTCGGCCAGGCGACGCGCATTGGTGTTCAGGCCGGTGATCTGCCCATTCTTCTCGGCGTGAGCGATCAGCTCAGGCAAGTCGTTTCGCAAGGTGGCTTCGCCGCCAGTAAAGACGACATGGGGTACGCCCAAATCCCACAGTTTGTCCAGGATGTCCTTCCAGGCGGCAGTGGTCAGTTCGGGGAAATCCCGCCCACGGGCGTTATAGCAGTGCGCGCAGTCGTTGTTGCAGCGATAGGTGATTGCCAGGTCCATGCGATAGGGCGCAAACGGGCGCGCGCTGAAGGGCATGATGGTATCCAGTTCCAGTTCATGCACGGGACAGGCGCCATCTGGCCGCAGGAGTTCTTCAAGTTGCAGGTTGAAGGCTGAAAGGTCACTGCGCGCCTGACTTGCGCTGACGCGGTATTCACGTTGGATCGCTTTTATCGCATCCTTTTCATCTACTTTTTCCAATAAAAGCCAGGCCATCAACGCCGCAGTCGGGTTCAGGTGCATGACTCGGTTGGCGTTGACCACCAGCGTGCCGTGACCGTCCGCGTCCATACGCAGGTGCACGCGGGATTTCTCGCCCGGGTTTTCGATGGCGTAGTGATACAAGCCCGACGACGGACCGTGGACAGTGGATGGTGGAGCGAAAATCGATTTGAGTCTGTCTGCAATCGTCATACCATTAATCCTCATCAGTGTTCACTGAACACTGAACACTGAACACTGACTACCGTCCTCCCCCCGCACAAGCGCAGGCGCAACCGGCGCAGGCGCAGGCACAGGCGCATCCGCCGCCGGAACGGCTGCCGCTACTACGCGATGGTGGCGGCGGCGGGTTGGTCTTGTTGGTCACGCGACTGGTGAAATCCCCCACGTTGCCGATCACTTTCTGGGAAAAATTCTGTACGCCGCCTACTACCGAGGCAGCGAAGTCTGCGCCGGGCAGCCCGCTGGGGCGTGAAGAAGGCGCGGAACTACCCACTGAAACGGGACGAACTCCACCAGTCGAACGACCATAGCCAGGATCATAGCTCCCCCACCACATGGGAACAAAGACCGGACCAGTAAAGGTGCGGCGCGCGCGGTCGTCGTAGTCCTTGTCGAGCATGGTCCATTCCATGGTATCGTCGAGTAGCTGGCTTTGCACTTCGGGCGTATCTGCCGCAGCGATCTGCGCCCAGGCGCGTTCCATGATTCCTTTATAGAAGTCGACCGTCTCTTTGCGGCTGAAGCCTTTCATCTTCTCGGAAACCGCCTTCACCAGCTTGATGGTCATATCTTGTAAATCTACGCGGCGTTGCTTGAGATTGGCCTCCGGGCGGAAGGCGCCCAGGAATTGTTTTTCATATTCGTACAGGCCTTCGGGCAAGGGTTCGGTGATCTTCAACTTGAGCGGATCACGCGTCTCGACTTCGGCTGCGCCCTTTTTAACGATACCGAATAAGATCATGGTCATGACCTTATCGAGCGGTTGTTCCATCAGGATAGCGGCTTCGACCGCCGTCAGCCCGCGCTTGATGCCGTGCCCTTCGATGGTGATCTTGGGCGGCAAATACTTCAGCTTGCGGCGCTGCCCGTTGATGACACTCAAAACCGGTATGCCGAAGAACATGAAGGCGAAAAAGCCACAGCAGCCCAAATTTATGATGGTATCGAAATCAATGGAAGGGGCCGTGAAGACCGGTTCTGTTTGGATAGCGGAAGCAGGCACATAGGTCTTGGGGAAGGAAGCGCCAAATTTATACTGCGTGTAAGCATTAGCATTCGGATTATTCCAGGTGTAGGTCACGCGCCCGGTGCTGTCCAACGCCGTCTCGGGTTCGGAAGGGAATCCGGACGGCGCGCCATGCCATTTGGGCTCCTCCGTACCCACGCCGGGCGGCAGGTGGAAGACGACCGTCAAGTTTGTGCTGCCGGTGACGTACTGGCTGCCAAAATAGGTCGGCGCAAAGACGGCGCTGGCATAAGTCTCGTCTTCACTGTCGGTGTACAAGACATTGTTGATGCGCCCCACTCGCACATGGACCGTGCCGCGGCTCCCCGGACCGATGGCCTGCCCCCCCATCACAACGGCGAATCCAGAGCCCGAACCCTGGTACTCGCCACGATCGACGTTTACTGCTGATCCATTGACATCCGCACTGACGGTGCCCATATCGAAGGAACTGTTAGGCATGCCCATGTCCACGAAGTCGATGACGTGCGCGCCCGGCTGGTTGTTGAAGACCAGCGTGTAGTCAAGCGAGAGCGTGCCGTCCTCATTCCAGTAGACATGGACAGTTTCCTCTTCTACGCCGAAATAGTAGTCCTGGGCAAGCGCGCTAGTTGTCAAGCCGAACGCAAGGATGAAGACCAGCACAATCGCTAAAAGTTTGTTCCTCATAACGACCCTCCCATAACATAAATCGTCAATTGAAAATCGTAAATTGCTTCACCACTTGGGTTCTTCGGTGAGTTGATAAGCCGTATTGCAATAGGGACAATTGACCATCGGCGCGCCGTTGACCAGTTTGATGTCATTGGCGCTCAACACGCCGCCGCAGGATTTACATTTCATCTCTTCGATCTTGGTATCGCCGGGCAGATCGACCTGCATGGTGACTTGCTGCACCACTTCGGTTTTTTGCCCGCGCATGGCCAGGTAGACCAGGCCCGCGCCGCCGCCAATTAGCAAAATGCCAAAGCAGCCAAGTCCAGTACCCAGGGGAACCCAGTTTTGCTGTCCCTGCGAAGGATCAGTGGAACCAATGACTGCAAAAGCACCATAAACTACCAGACATAGTCCGATCAAGAATAAGATGCCCGCCCCAATGTAAAGCAATGTCTTTGACATAAAGCCTCCATGTGGATGATTTCTATTGAAATATACGCTAAATCTTACCTAATGTAGCATTTTCCCCCGTTTTCGGCAATTGACTTTTGTCTTGATTTTGTACTATGTTGGTCAGAAAAGATTACGGCATTTAAGAGCTCATGCGGGGTCTAAGACCCCGCATGAGCGGTATATTCGCGTTGAGCGGAGGCTTGAGTGTAACGAAAGCCGCAGTCGAAGCGTGAAGGCTCTTCGACTACGCTCCCTTTGGTCGCTCCGCTTAGGGCAAATGCAGCTTACAAATTCTTCTCCAACCCATACACCTGCGCGGTAGGCAAGACCACCAGGATGCCGGTATTCGGCTGGTTCAATTCGCCGACCACCCTCTGCGTGGCATCTACAATCTTATTCAACATCTCATCGTCCTTCACGATAGTGAACAGCGTGCGATGATAATCCTCTATGCGCTTGTAGAAATCGTCCAGGCCGGGCATGAGCGGGATATCATCGCGAAAGCCGTGGTTTAACATACGGTTCATTCCGGTGCTGACCATTACGGTCGCGCCGCCGGTCCCGGCTTCTTCCCAGGCGTTTAACAAGTCTTCGAGTTTATCGGGGTCGTCCATTACAAACAAGATCAGGTACATGACTAGGCCTCCTTCCCTTCGGCAGGGTGCTCTTCTTCAATTTTCTTTTTCGGCTCGGCGAACAAGGCGCGCAGCATCGGCGGTGTGACGATGGTAGTCGCCAGCACCATGCCGACAATGGCGGAAAATTCTTCCCCTGTGATCAACCCCGCGCCAATGCCCACGTTGGCAACAATCAGGCCGACCTCACCGCGCGAGACCATCCCGGCGCCCAACTGCCAAGCTTCGCGCCATGAAAAGCCAGCCCAGCGCGCGCCCAAGCCAGAACCAAAGAATTTGCTGGCAATGGCTACAAGGATGATCACAGCGGTCATTAGTAAGGCTTCCCCTTCCAGGTCGCGGACATTGACTGCCAGCCCAATGCTGACGAAGAAGATTGGCACGAACAAACCGTATGCCAGCGCCGAAACGCCCTGCTCCAGCCGTTCCTTTTCTTCGCAGCGGGCGAACATCAGCCCTGCCAGGAACGAGCCGGTGATGGCGGCCATCCCGCCGACCACTTCCGCGGCCACGCCGTAGAACAACAGGATGACCACTGCCAGCGAGAGCACGCCCTGGCTGATAGGCAGTTTTCTCGTGATGCGTACCAGCTTTGGCAGCACGTACAGGCCAAAGGCTGTCGAGGCGGCCAGGAAGACAATCATCTTCACCAGGATGAAGAGTATGCCGGCTGCGCTGGTCCCGCCGGCGACAACCGCCAGGGTGATCGACAGCAGCAGGATGATCAACACGTCATCGAACACGGCGGCGCCCAGCAGGCCCAGGCCCACGCGGGTGCGCAACACTTTCAACTCCATCAACGTCTGGGCGGAAATGCTGACGGAGGTGGCGCCAAGCGTCAGTCCGAGAAAGAGCGCGGCCTCCCATTCGAAGCCGAATAAGAGTCCGGTCCCGGCCCCCAGCGCTACGGGTGTGAGCACACCCATGATCCCTGATAAGGCCGAGACTTTGGTGTTGCGCGTCAATTCGTCCAGGTGCAGTTCTAAACCGGCAATGAACATCAGCAGCAATACGCCGAGTTCACCCAGTTCTTTGATCGTCTCGCCCAATTTCTCCCCTTCGATGAAGGGCAGGTGTAGCAGGTCTAGCAGCGAAGGCCCGAGCAGAATGCCCACCAGCAGCTCCCCCAGCACCGAGGGTTGGCCGAAACGCACGCTCAGGTAACCAGCCGCCTTCGCTGCCAGAAGGATGACGGCGATCAGAAAAGCAAGTTGCAGAAATATGCTCATCGGTCTCCTTTCAGTGTCAAAAGTTACTCAGTTGCCCTATTCTTACCGCCAAGCCGCGGAGAACGCCAAGATTTTTTTAGTGACGCCAAGTGATCTTGGCGGTTTTGTCGATGTCCTTGGCGATCTCCCCGGCACCGCCCACCGGGGCAGGTGTGGTTTCTTGGCGGTTCAAGAACGTAGTCCTGAGTATAAGATGTCGAGATTTTCTCTGATTTTACTATCAAGGTCTATCAAGAAGGCTGTATACTTATAAGAAATTCATTAGAAACCTTTCCTCACCCCTGCCCCTCTCCCTGGGGGAGAGGGGTCGAGGGTGAGGGAAAAGAGGAACCATGACTTTCAAAGACGAACTTAAACGCTGGCAAGAGACCATTCTCAAAAAGACGCTTGACCGCTTCGCAGAACGGAAGGAGGAATTCAGCACATCTTCCAGCATCCCTATCCCCCGCCTCGGGCTGCCATCACAGCCTGATTCCGATTATTCCGCAGGACTCGGCTTCCCCGGCGAATACCCGTTTACGCGCGGCGTGCAGCCCACGATGTACCGCTCCCGTTTCTGGACCATGCGCCAGTACGCCGGGTTCGCCACCGCCGAGGAGTCGAACAAGCGCTACCGCTACCTGCTCGAGCAGGGACAGACCGGCCTGTCCGTCGCCTTCGACCTGCCGACCC
>JAFGKO010000330.1 GCA_016928525.1 Anaerolineales bacterium
ACAAGGTTTGCCTCCCTACCAGTACGCAGCACAAAATGCCTGATTTTGTCCACTTCCTAATGGTACTAAATATGGGAGCTTGACAGTTTTTCTGGATCGGAAGGGAAAACTACTCGAAATTTATCAAAAGAAAAAAGAGCAAAACATGGTTCCCCTGAAAGTTGCAGATGGAACAGTTTATAAACTATCACCGGGGAAACATAATCAACTTCAAGCTGCTATCGTTACCGAATTCTGTCCTCGCTTTGCAACTGGAGCAAAACTCGTTTATATCGGTGATACCGCAAAGAAAAAAGTTGTACTCGACCAAGAGTTGGCTGAAAAACTTAATATTCCTGTTTCTGAACATGGCAAATTTGCAGATGTGCTTTTGTATGATGAAAACAAAAACTGGCTTTTCCTGATTGAAGCAGTAACCGCACACGGTCCCGTTTCCCCTAAACGATATCTTGAGCTTGAACAACTTCTTGCAGATTGCACTGCTGGTAGAATTTATGTAACGGCATTTTTAGATTTCACAACTTTCAAAAAATTTGTAAATGATATTGCGTGGGAAACAGAAGTGTGGGTTGCAGAAATGCCATCCCATATGATCCACTTTAATGGAGATAAATTCTTGGGGCCTAAATGAACATCTTTTGGGAAACACACTCCAACCTGCCCCGTGAAGGCCCCGGTGATTCCGTTTCCACGGCGCGGGCTTATGCGGCTATCACAAACCTGCCCCCGCAGCCCAAAATTCTTGATATCGGCTGCGGCCCCGGGATGCAAACTCTCGAACTGGCAAGGCTCTCACAGGGGAAGATTATCGCCATCGACTTTCACCAGCCGTTCCTGGATGAACTCGTCCGCCGTGCGAAAGAGGCCAGGTTGGAAAAGCATATTCAGGCGCGCAAGCTGTCCATGTTCGAGATGGATTTTGCGCCCGAACAGTTCGACCTGATCTGGTCGGAAGGCGCGATCTACATCATGGGCTTCGAGCAGGGATTCAAAGCCTGCCATCCGTTTTTGAAACCGGGCGGGTATATGGCTGTCACGGAGGCCTCTTGGTTCCAGCCGAATCCTTCGCAAGAAGTGTTTGATTTCTGGAAAGCGGCTTATCCTGAAATGGGCACGATCGATGAGAATATACAAAGACTCGAAAGGCAAGGATTCAAGTTAGTTGAACATTTTCACCTGCCCGATTCGAGTTGGTGGGAAAATTACTACAATCCACTGGCCGAACGTATCGCCATGCTGAGAAAGAAGTACGCTGGAAATGCTGAGGCTCAAAAGCAATTGGATGAAGAATTTGCGGAAATTGAATTATTTCGTAAATATTCGAAATACTACGGCTACGAATTCTATATTGCACAAAAACTCTAAGAGAGTGTTTTGAAAATCCGGATTTTCACCGGAGATGAACAGAGATAAACGTAATTTGGCCCAGATGAACGCTCAAAATGCTGACAAAGCGAACAAAAATCAGCGTTCATCCCCGTTTATCCCCGGTGCATTTGAATATCGAAACACTTTCTAAGACCAAAACGCCTATGCGCGGGAGAAAAAATCATGACAGATCAGGATAAGGTAAACGTTGACAAAAACTCCACCATCACCTTACGCGAAGTGACCAAAGAAAACCTGTGGGACATCTTCCGGCTCGAAGTTGCTCCGGAGCAAAGCAGGTTCGTAGCAACCAACGAGATGTCCATTGCGCAGGCTTATTTCGACCGCGAGACCGCCTGGTTCCGTGCTATCTATGCCGACGAGACGCCGGTCGGGTTTTTGATGCTTTCGGATGATGTGAAAGAACAAAGATATTTCATCTGGCGACTGATGATCGATGCGAAATACCAAAAACTCGGTTTTGCAAAGCGAGCGCTGGAACTGCTGTTCGCTTACGTCAAAACACGTCCTGGTGCAAAGGAGATCCTCGTCAGTTACAGGCCTGGAGATGCTGGCCCGCAAGGATTTTACGAGAAATTGGGCTTCACTCCCACCGGTGAAATTGAGGAGGGCGAGGTCGTGATGCGGCGCGAACTGTAAAGGGAGGTCACCTCCAGAAAAAGGATTGCGTTTATAGAAAACTTATTCTATAATATTGGTTCGATTTGTCCGTTTATTAGTAACAGGAGTCTCCCCCATGAAATTTAGAATGAGCCCCAATGTGGCTGTGCGCACGCAAGGCCAGTTTGAGGAGTAACCCGATGCCTCTTCGACCCCGCTATCCCATGCCTGGTTTCTTTCGCGAAGCGCTCGAATCGCGCGGGTTGATGGAGGCCTATCGCGCCCGTCCACCCTACCAGCAAAACGATTACATTGGCTGGATCACGCGCGCCAAGCGCCCCGAAACGCAGGAAAAGCGCTTGAACCAGATGCTGGAAGAGTTGGAGAAAGGGGATGTGTATATGAAGATGGCGTGGAAACCGAAATAGTATAAGTGACTGTCACTTCCAAAGTGACAGTCACTTTTTTATACCAGGACAGCCTGCAACGTCCTCTCCGCCTTCTGGAAGAATGTCCACATCGTCAGGATCGCAACCAAATACAGCCCACCTGTCGCGAGGAACAATGGGGCAAACCCGTAATTCTCCTGCACCAACCCAGAAATGTACGGTCCCACCGACCAGCCCACCTGCCAGGAAATATTCAACACGCTGTTGACCACCCCCTGGTCGCGCTCAGGTACCCGTTCCATGCAGAAAGCGCTGTACAGCGGCGTGGCCATGTTCATCAGCATCGTGCGCATCAGGAAACCGATAGCCGCCAGCCAGTAAAACGGCGAAAAGCCAATTAGCATCAGGAACACCAGGCTGCTGAACTGGGTCAGGGTCACCGCCCGCACCTTGCCACCCAAACGAACTGCCAGCCGCGGTCCGATCAGGCTGCCGACCCCGATCATCAATGACGACAGGCTGAACATCGTCCCCAGCAATTTATCCGAAATCACGAACTGGTCTTTGAAGAAAACGTTCATGTACGGAATCAGAATGGCCGCGCCAAAGCCGATCAGTACGTTGGGTGTCGCCATTTTGACGGTCGTCCGCACCAGGCCGGACGAGTGGCCTGCTTCCGCGACGGCAGGCCCGGGCGCAGTCTGACGCGTATCCGGTTCGCGCATCAGCCACATCGGGATCATGGCCGTCGTCCCCAGCGATACTGCTGTGATTAATACAGCCTGATAAGCCGTCGCGCTGGTAGCCTGCACGTGCAGGATCGTCCCGAAGAGGGCCGGCAATTGCCCCGCAAACAGGTTACCGACCGCGCCGGAGATGGTCGAAAGACCATAGTTCAAGCTGAACAGCAGCGTGCGGTTCTGGGAGTCGGCCAGTTTGACCATCAGCGGCGCCTGGCTGACAATGAAAAGCATGTTGAAGGCACCGGTCAGGAAAGCGGCGGCAAGGAGTACGAATGGCTGGCGGGTTGTAAGCTGAACCAGCATCATGACCGTCGCCCCGCCGATTCCCAAAAGGATGGCCGGTTTGCGCCCGATGCGGTCGGAGAGTCGTCCGATGGGAATGCCAAGCAGCAACCCGGCGATGGACGGCATCGAATTGGCCAGGCCGAGAAAATCGCGGCTGTGGCCGCTTTCCAAGATGTAGAAGTTGAAAAACAGCCACCACGAACTGATGATCACTCCATCGATAACAGTCATCCACAGGAACAGCCGGGCCGGACGATTGAACGTGCGAATCGGTTCGATGTAGTTCCGGTACATGTTTTGGAAGAGTCGCATAGTTCGGGTTTTACCACGCGTTGTCAGGCTGCAAAAGGCTCTACAGGAGGGTTTAGAAAAAGCTCAGGCGCCATCCTTGCATCTGAAACTTAAAACTAATCGGCAGTTTCGGGTTCCAACTCTACCGCACCAAGACTCTCCTCCGCCAGGGACTGGCGGTTGGCGCGTCCGACCAGGAACAGCGCGGGGGTCAGCAGCAGGCCGGAGGTGGTGACAGCCACAGCGACGGAAGCCAGGCTGGCGATCAGACCCACGCCTGGCCCGCCAGCAATCTGTCCGATGGCATCCACCTGTCCGAACATGGAATGGACAGTGGCGCGCACCTTCGAATCCAGTTTCTGGTTGATCCAGGCTGTGGTGAGCGGGATGGCAACTTTGCGCAGCACATGGATGACGAGATACATACCCAGAACGATCAGCAACACCGGAACAAGCGCAAAACCGACCAGGGCCGCAGAGATTATTGCGGTGATCAGCAACATGGTGCGTCCAATCGCTAGCGAACTCCCCGTGTTGACGCGCTTCTCAATAAAACGGATGGCGAGGAGGGTCAATAGCGTTCCAACCACTTTCAGCGCAGAGAAGAAGGCGACTTCATTGCTGCCAAACAGGATGGGCAGGTTGAAATTATCCAACATCAATTTGACCCATAAGCGGTCGAAGCCTTCGCTATACAGCCCGTAGAACAGCCCAACGCCGACAATGCTCATCAAGCGCGGCTGGGCGCGGACAGTTTTGACCCCTTCGTTGAAGGTGTACCACATGTGCTGCCAGGTATTGCGATCCTCTTTTGGAGCAGGGCTAAAACCTGTTTCAGGCATAATGAAAGCCAGTGCTATGCCGATCAGCGCCACACCCAGCCCGCCCACGCGGATGGGCATGGCTGCATCCTGTGCGCCCACCAGCGCCGCCGCGCCCATACCGAGCAGCGAGGCGAACAGTCCCACCTGTGTGGCGCGCAGGAACAGTTTGTTGGCTGATTCCTCGCCGACCTCGTCGGTAATCCAGGCCTGGGTCGCGCCGCTGGTAAAGGTGTAACCCAGTCCCCAGACAACCTGCGCCAACAGGATCGGCGCAAAGAAAGGGAAAAAACCTTCAATCAAAAAGCCCAGCCCCATCAGCAAATACCCGACGATGATGGACAGCCGCCGTGAGTACACATCCGCGACAATGCCGGTCGGCACTTCGAAGACGAAGGCCGAGATTTCCAATGTTGTTCCGACCAGCACCAGTTGCAACGGGGTCAGCCCGGCAACTGTCACTTCATAGAGCGAAGTGGTTACGAACATCATCGCAAAGAAAGCCGAAGCGGCGAACTCGATGAAAAGATAAACTTTAGTGGCGTCGAGTTTTTTTATCATAGAGAGTAGAAAACAAGAGAATAGAGAGTAGGAAGTAGAGAGTGAGAGTAGCCCCTGCTCTCTACTGATCTACTCTCTATTCTCTTCTAAACAACTCCCAGCACATTGGAGTGCTTCTTGGGAAACAGAATATCGAACAGGATGACGGCTTCCTCCTTATCATAATAAACATCGGGGAAGACGGCATGCAAATCTGCGAAGGAAGAACGCCCGAAGATCATTTGCAGGATGGTCAGTTCCGGGAAACCTAGATCAGCATAATCGCTTGCCTTGCGCGTTTCTTCCTCCACACCTGTGAGCTTCCCGCGCTCGAACTGCAGCACTAGGATGTGACTGTATTGGTTGATGCGGATCTTGCCCGTGTGCCCGGCAGCAATCGACTTGGACAGGCGCTTCTCCAACACAGGCGCAATGTGGCGGATGAAGCCAGGCAGGTCGGGCACGCGCAGATACCAGGCATAGGCCCTGTTACGGGATGGCAGGCTGGTCCCCAGTGCCTCGTAGACCGGATGCTGCGCCCCAAGGATGAAACCGAATGAGGTGCATGGTTTTTCATCGCGTTCAGCATAGGCCTTGCCGGTTTCCCACATATAGCGCACCACGCCCGACGTGACTGCCAGCCAGGAAACGTTCGCTTTGAGTTCATACCCAAAGGCAAATAGCCCATCCATAATCAGAAAGCACGGGTGCAGGAGATACCCAACCGGCTTCCCGCTCTCATCTTCGATGATGCGATGCTCCATGCGGTTGACGTGTTTCTCACTGCGTCCGTCCAATTCATAGCGCCAGATTTCCGGCGTGCGCTGGCAGACAATGGGATAACGCTTCTGTGTCTGCTCGTAAACTTCAGCTATGAAAGGCAGATCGGCTACGGCAGCCGGCCGTAAGCGGTAAGGCTCAGTTTCGCCATCCTTCAGCTTGGGTACATGCGCTTCGTAGCCAAAGCGTTCTCCGCTCAGATCAAGCGCCATCTCGTAACCGAACTTGCGATAGAAATACGGGATGCCGGTAATAGCCTGCACCACCAGGCCGCGTTCAGCGCACCATCTGTGGATTTCTTCGTACTGAATCCGCACAAGTCCGCGCTTGCGGAATTCGGGCAGCGTCCCGACCAGTTCCGAGCGGCCCACGTCGAACGGGATGCCCTCATACGTCCAGGTTTGTGGGATCAGATTCAGGGACGAAACGATTCGTCCAGTGGCGGTTTCCTCGACAATCGTGAAATCATCAGGGCTGAAGGTCGGGTGGGGGCGCATGAGCAGGTCGCGGGTCCAGGCGGCGAGGCGTTCATCCGGCTTGTCCGGGCCATCGTCGCTGTGAACGTGGGCGTTGAAGTCCGCCAGCGCATCCGCATCTTCGGGCGTAGAACGGCGCAGGATCAAACCTGCGCCTAAGTCTTTCAAAATTATTTTTTCTTGTATGGTGCTCATTTTCCATCTAAAAGGATTCTTAACTCGATCATGGTTTTATGTGGATCACGAAAGTGGATGCCTTGCATGCCGACTGCCTGACAGCCCTCGATATTTTCAAAAAAATCATCGACGAAGACCGCTTCGCTCGGCCTCACCCCGGCCTGCTCCAGAGCAATCTGGTAGATGCGGGCCTCGGGCTTCATGACGCCCACCTCCGCCGAGATGACCATGTGATCGAACGCATCATCGAACTTCTGCTCGGTGATGTAATCGCGCAGGTCAGGCCAGGCGTTGGAAATCAGCCCAACATGATAGCGTGGACGCAGCGAACGCAGGAATTCCAGGATCTCGCGATCCACGATATCCCCGGCAAAGAACTCTTCCCGGATAGCTTTTGCTTCCGAAGCCGGGCGTCTGACGCGTTTGGTCACCTCCGCCCAATGCTGCTCGCTGCTGATCTCACCTACCGAGGCGCGCTGGCTGGTGGGGCTTTCGAAGACAAGCTTGACGAGGTCCTCATATTCCATCCCCAGCCGTTCAGCCAGATGCTGGCGGGGGGCCTGATAGTCTGTACGGACGATGACGCCCCCCAGGTCGAAGAAAACGGCCTTGATGGTCACTTAGCCTTTGCCTTCCCTTTGGGGGACGATGTGGAGGCCGTCTTTTTGGAAGGAGCAGGTTTGGCAGCCGCTTTGGAGGCAGTTTTGCCTTTAGCAGGCTTCGCTTCTGATGCAGCCTTTTCCACTTTGGCTGCTTCTTTGGCCATTTCCTTCACTTTCTCCTGCCAGTTGGGGTTGGCAAGCTCCAGCTTTTTGCGCTCTACGCGGTTGGCGCGGCGGCACTTCGGGCAGTGGAAATCGAAGTGACTCAGATTCTCCGCGTCCATGGCTTGCAACGCAATGAGCATGTTCTCACGGCCGAGACCGAACATGGTCTGGCAATACATACAACGCAGGTTCATAGTGATCTCCTTTCGGGCGTTAGTACGTCGCACCTTGTTTGTCAATGACTGGTTCAAGCTTGAGCCAATTCTTGTAAACGGTTTATTCTTCCCGAAAGGTGCGACGCACTTCGTTTCCGCTAATCTTCCAGAGATTGTACACTGATTTCCTTACCGGGTCGAATTTCTTTCTCATACAGGTCAAACTGCATGTGGACGTGCATGCCAGCCTTCTCGTACAGGCGCAGCGCGCCAGTCAGGTTTTCAGCGTCAACGCCCAGGCCAGCCTTGCGTTTGCCCCGGCGGTAGAATTCGCCAAAAGCGTGCTGCAGGAAAGCCAGGCCCAGTCCGTGTTTACGCCAGGCGCGGCGCACACCCAGCACATTGACGTAGCCCAGGTCGGGATCGTCATACGAATTCGGGCGGCACAGGCAGATGCCAGCCACTTCGTCCCCATCCCAGGCGATATACCACAACGAGGGATCGAAGCCCTCGTACCCGGTCATGAAGTGCTTGAAGCGCGCCAGGCCTGATTCAAGCGGCTCTTCCACGAACCCAAAATGGTCGCGGAAGACATCCTGATCCGTGTTGTAAACAGCTTCCAAGTCAGTTTCCGGATTGTAGGTGCGGACGGTGAGTCCTTCCGGCCAGGCGGGTGTCGGCGGTGGCGCATCCAGGTGGATCAACATGCGGTACGAACTGCGGATATAGTGATATCCGCAGTCCGCAAAGAGTTTCTGGCTCTCCTTTGCCTGGCTGTAGATGCCGATGCGGGGCGCAAAGCGCAAGTCCGCCGGGACTTCATCCAGCGCACGCATCGCACGAGCTTCAGCCCAGGTCAGCATCCAGGAACCAATGCCCAGCCCGCTGTAGTCCGGGTGGACGCGCCCCCAGATCCAGGGGTGCACGGGCGGCTTGGCTGTGGTCCAGGCTTCGATGTAGCCAACTAACGTGCCGTCCGGGGCAAAAACCAGGCGGATGTCTTCCGCCGGGTCGAAGCCAGGCGATCTCCACTCGGTGCGGATGGCTTCGATATCGTTGATGTCATCCTCGCCGATGACTTTCCGGGCCCACAGGTTGTACATTTCTAGCGAGGCTTCCACATCCTCCAACCTTGCCCCACGGACAGTAAAGCCTTTGGGCAAGTTAACATCTATTCGCTCATCAAGTTTTGTAGCCATTCTTTATCCTTATCATTGTTATGTCATGGAGACCCTTCGTTTCACTCAGGGTGACACGTAGGCCTTAGTTAGAATTAGTTTCTATTTCCGGCTCTTGGCCAGGGCGCAGTTCCTTCTCATAGTTGACATATTCTGCCGCCACGTGCATCCCGGCTTTTTGATACAGGCGCGTCGCGCCGGTTGGGTTGGCTGCATCCACACCCAGGCTGATGACCGGGGTGCCGCGTTTGTAGAATTCTCCAAACGAGTGATAGAGCAAGGCCAGGCCCAGCCCACGCTTGCGCCAGGGGCGGCGCACGCCTAGCGTGCCTACCCAGCCGTGGTCGTTGCGATAGCGATTGAGCACATACCCGGCAATCTGGTCCCCATCCCAGGCGATGAAATACAGGGACGGATCGAAATCCTCGCCTTCAATGACGCGATGCTTCCACTCCTCGAATGAGCGCGGTGTGTGGCCCCAGTGGTCATTGAAGGCTTCCTCGTGCGCGCGGTAGACCAGATAAGTGTGCGCCTCCACGTCGAAGGGACGCAGTTGGATGCCTTCCGGCCAGGTCGGTGCAGGCGGTGCTTTATCCAGCGTGATTTCCATACGCCAGAAAAAGCGAATGGGTTTGTATCCCTCGGCCTCGTGCATTTGGCGCGACACCGTATCGCCAATCGACATGGCGTTGCGGATAAAAACACGATGTTCAGGTTCAGCCAATTCCATTTCTACCCGCGCACGTTCTTCCAAAGCATGCAGCATAGCCGTGCCGATGCCTCTGCCCATGAAATCAGGGTGGACGTAGCCATCGCCTTGCAGGGAAGCGTGTGCGTAGCGGTTGACAAATTCCTCGTAACCGACCACGCGGCCATCGGCAGCGGTCACCACCCAGGCATCGGTTTCGAGTTTGAAGCCGGGGGTTTCCCATTCGGCGCGCAGTTCTTCGGGGGGAACGGCTATGGCCGCGTCGCCGTCATTTGTACACACATCGAGGATCAGTTGCGCTACGAGCTCCAGGTCGGCACATTGGGCAGCGCGTAACCTAAAGGTCACAGGCAGGTTGAGGCCTGGTCCGAGGCGCAGAACTGAATTTGTAGAAGAGTTAGATTTATGCGGCCAGGAGTCGGTCTCAGAGAGAATCCCGTCACCGATCTGAACTGTTGTAGCCATAATTCTCCATCCATTCTTCACGTAAGATGCCCATGAAAACAATATCCCAGCGGCGACCCTCGCGCTGGATGTACTGGCGCTGGCTTCCTTCCACGCGGAAACCAGCTTTCTCATACGAGCGCAGGGCGCGCTGGTTGAATTCGAATACATTCAACGAGACACGCCGCAGGTTGAGTTCGACGAAGCCATAACGCAAGATCAAGCGCATGGCATCGGTGCCGAAGCCCTTGCCCCAGAACTCGCGCACGCCGATGCCGATGCCTGCGAACGCCTCGCGACTGCCCCAGTTGATGACCGACAGGGTGACGTCACCCAGCAGCCGGTCATCTTCCAGGGCGCG